>JAAYKX010000095.1 GCA_012522155.1 Bacteroidales bacterium | reverse complement strand
CTTCAGCGCCGGTCCCAGCTTTACTTCCCTGAGTCTGAAAACCGGTTCATCCGCCACAGGATCCCTCACATATACGATTGATCTTTTGCCTGTCCAGAGCACGGCAGACTTCGGAGCCACGATGCTGTTGCGGTATTCCTTCAACTGAGAAACAAGTGTTCCGGTGGCAAACATTCCGGGCTTCAGCATTCCTGAACGGTTGTTCACATCCACCCTGATGCCGGCAACGCTGGTTCGGGGATCAATAAGAGGGTCAACAAAGGCAACCCTTCCTGAAAAATTCCTCCCCGGAACTGCCTCAACAGTGAATCCCACCTGTTGTCCAGCTCTTATAAACGGGAGATCAGACTCATAGGCTTCCAGCATAAGCCATACCTGCGACAGGTCTGCTATGTCGTACAGTACTGTGCCGCGTGATATGTAATCACCATTGCTCACCCTGCGGGAAATCACACTTCCTGAAGTATTTGACACCACAACAAAATTACTTATTATCGTTCCGGAACTCTCAATTGCCGAAATCTGGTCCTCAGTAAGCTTTAGCTGCCGCAGCTTTTCCCTTGACGCCTCATATAACAAAGGCTGTATATCCCTGGTCCGGGCTGTCTCCAGCAATTCCTGCTGGGCAGTCACCAGTTCGGGCGAATATATTTCAGCCAGGTTCTGACCTGCAGCAACCGTTTCACCGGTAAAGTTCACGAAGAATTTTTCTATGCGGCCCGAAACATGAGAAACCTGACTTTGAAGCAGCCGTTCATCAAGCTGTACCCTGCCGTAAAGACGGACCTCTCCTGCCGGGTTTCCGGCTTCAGCCTTTGTTGTAAGCACATTGGCCAGCTCCGCAGCTTCCACGGAGAGATGGACGGCATCATGATCCGCATGAGCTGCAGAAACGGAAACAAGCGGTACAAGATCCATCCCGCATATGGGGCATTTTCCCGGTTCAGTCATTCTTATCTGCGGATGCATCGAACAGGTCCATATTTCAACTTTTTCCGCTTCTGTATGCTGATGTCCGGCAGTTTTATCATGTCCGCCGGAATGAAATAACACCCTGCCAAGCAGTATGCCGAGCAGCAACAACAAAGCGTAAACCGGCCACCTTCCTGAAAATATTCCATGAAATAATTTCCTCTTCATTCTTTTGTATTTTTTTGATTTTCCCTTACTGCCATCAAACGCATCAGCCAAGCCCCTGCCGTGTTCAGATCCGTGACAGCCCCAAGCTGCATCAGCTCATAATCCAGCGTCTGCTGAACAACGCGAAGGACGTCTGTCAGTGAAACAGAGGATACTGAAAAGTTTTTAAGCATTATCTCAAGTGTTTTTGATGCAAGCGTATATTGTTCATCATAAACATCCATTCTTTGCCGTGCATCCTGGTACAGCTGAAGCGCAGCATACCATTCCGCGGTAAGCGAACCGGATACCGCCCGGTAGTTCTGTGAGCCGGCCCGGCTCAGGAGTTCAGCCTCTTCGCGCATGGCAGCATATTTTTTTCTGTAAACGGGAAGGGTGAGCGAAACCATTGGCATGATCATATCTTTTCCGTTCATTGATGAAGCTGCCATATCACTCCTTCCGATTACTGAATAAGCCAGTCCAAGGCCAAGCATGGGATAACCCATGCCAACAGCCATTTTTTTCCTTGCCCCGTAGGATTCTGTTTCCAGACTGATCATCCTGAGAACCGGGATATTGTTATTCCCCGGCTCAGAAAAACGGGGCATAATCAGCACGAGGGTGTCACGGGGCAGAACCTCCCCGGTATGAACATCACTGGCCGGCGGCCTGTCAAGATAACTGTTAAAAAGGGCAAGGGTTGATTTTTCACGATTCCCCAGACTTGCAATACGGTTTCTGAGATCACCCTCCTCAATGCGTATACGGTAAAGATCAGTAAGTCCGCCAGTCTCACCCTCAGCTCCTGTTGCCGCTGCCTTATACCTGACAAGTGAAAGCTGCTCAATCTGCCTGAGTATCTCCATATTCTTTTCCGAGATGGCTGTCTCCCGCCGTAGTCTGAAAAGTTCGTACCATACCCTTTTGACATCATAGACAAGCTGCAGTTGCGAATCAATGTACTCCTCATGCTTAGCAAGGGACAGCAGTCTCATCTCATTTTCTGCATTCCTCAGGACACCAAACCACGGAAACATCTGCATCAGCCGCAGATCAGCATACTGCCTGCCGTCAACAAGCTCCATAGGCGAAAAAAACAGTCCGGCGTCCAGCTGAGGATCAGGCAGAACTCCGGCCTGTACTGTTTTTTTCAAATAAACTTCATACTCAGTGAGCTTTTTTTGTACGGAAGGATTGTTTGCAGTTGCAAGCTCAATGTATTTTTCAAGAGAATCCACCTGAGAAAATATTTTAGCAAAAGGAAACAAAAGGAGATAAGCGGAAACAAACAGGACAAAAACACAGTTTTTTCCTGAATTCATGAACCTCCGCCCTGCCTGGTTTTCTGAAATATTTTTTTCTCCTTTCTGCATAACTCATTGTAATTAATTCATCTGTCGGATTTCTTCCTGTCCTGCTGAAGCGCTGATCTTTGATACTGCTCTTTCTCTCCAGACAGCCTGAAACAGAGGAACGACAAAAATTGTCATCACCTGTATAAGCATACCCCCGAAAGCCGGTATTGCCATGGGAACCATTATATCCGAGCCCTTCCCCGTTGAAGAGAGTACAGGCAGCAGTGCTATCACGGCAACCGCGGTGGTCATCATTGCAGGTCTGACCCGCTTTTTCCCCGCATCAAGCACCGCCTTCCTCACCTCATCAACAGTAGCAGGCTGCCTCTCCTCAAAAACCTGGTGTATATACGTACCCATCAGAACCCCGTCATTCGTTGCAATACCGAAAAGGGCAATAAACCCGACCCATACTGCAACACTCAGATCAATGGTGTGCATCTGAAACAGTTCACGCATATTCATTCCGGCAAGCTGGAAATTCATAAACCAGTCCTGCCCGTACAGCCACAGCATGATAAATCCTCCGGCAAATGCCACAAACGCTCCGGAAAAATGAATAAATGAAGCAGTAATCGTTCTGAATCTCTGATAGAGCAACAAAAGAATAACTATCAGGCTCAGGGGTATCACCACTGACAATCTTTTGCTTGCCCGGATCTGATGCTCGTAGTTGCCGGCAAACTTATAGCTTACCCCGGCAGCCAGGTCAATCTCTCCTGAAGCTATTCCCGCCCTGAGAATTTCATCTGCCTCATTGACCACATCAACTTCCGCCTTCCCTTCATGCCTGTCAAAAATCACATAGCCGACAAGGAAGGTGTTCTCACTCTGTATCATCTGGGCACCTTTTGTATATTCAACATCCGCAACAGCCCCGAGCGGAACCTGGATACCTCCAATAGCCGGTATCAGAATCTTCTTAAGGTCTTCCGGATTGTCCCTCAGCTCACGTGC
Organism: Bacteroidales bacterium; assembly: GCA_012522155.1. Taxonomy (GTDB): domain Bacteria; phylum Bacteroidota; class Bacteroidia; order Bacteroidales; family VadinHA17; genus LD21. The sequence goes on along the minus strand of JAAYKX010000095.1, from coordinate 14,070 downwards.
ATAGCGCACCCTCAGGGGAAAGCGTTCACGGCCCTCAACAGAAGTAGAGAGGGACATGCCGCCTACTGCAACCTGTAACACCTCCTGCAGCTCACTGACCATAATGCCGTATCTTGCCATGGCCTCCCTTCTGATCCTGATTTCTATATACGGGGCGCCAACAGCACGATCGTAAAAGACCGTTGAGGGATTGACTGAAGGAACATCCTTCAGGGCTTTTTCAAACTGCAGACCTGCATGCTCAATTGCCGTAAGATCGGGACCATAGACCTTCAGGCCCATGGGAGCACGCATTCCCGTGGAAAGCATCACCAGCCTTGTTTCAATGGGCTGCAGCTTAGGGGCAGAAGTCAGTCCCGGTATAGCTGTTGCTTTTACTATTTCCTTCCATATATCATCGGGTGATTTGATCCCGGGTCTCCACTGGCGAAAATAATCACCCTTTTTATCAGGTATCAGACTGTCGGCCGGAACAAGTCTTAACTTGTCCTGCCCGGGGTTATATTTCAAATCCCCCTTCAATAAGAAATTTCCCTTACGGTCAGTCCTGAACCGCAGCCTGCGTCCGTTTTCATCAAGAATATATTCAGGCCGGTAATTGATGGTATTTTCAAACATCTGCACCGGCGCCGGATCAAGGGCAGAATTGACCCTTCCCCACTTGCCCACGGCTGCTTCAACTTCAGGGATTGCAGCAACCCGCCTGTCAAGGATCTCTATATATTCAAGGTTCTTCTCAACGCCTGTATGAGGCATGCTTGTGGGCATCAGCAGAAATGAGCCTTCATCAAGGGCTGGCATAAACTCCCTGCCGGTACCGGGAAACATATCAACAGCTCCCTGCCACAGGGCAGTATACCTTATCTTTTTCCAGCCCGCTTTTTCAAAACCGCCGGCAACAAAGCCGAAGGTTCTGTCAAAGCCCATCCAGGCAAGCAATCCGAACAACAGGGTTGCCGCCGGAATTAAAAAGAATTTCCCCTTGTTTTTCAGGGCCCATTTCAGAATATTTTCATAATAACGGACCATTGACATAAGTGCAAGGAGAATGACAGCAACTATTCCGGCAACAAAAAGGAAATTGACGAACAGGCTGTTATGCGGACCCAGCGGAAGCCATCCCTTTGCCAGGTACCAGGTTGCAAAAAGTACGGCAAGGACAATATTAATATGATCCGGGTAAGCTTTCCGCTTATTACTCCATTTACCTGCAAGGAGATTGTTGATACCTGCCGCAGTAAGTGCCAAAGCAGGCCATGCATGCCAGAGCAGGGCAATGATCAGTCCCGAGGCGACCAGAAAATAATCCCATACCCTCTTTAGGGTTTTCCTGTCAGATGTGATATTAAAAAACAGATAGACCAGCGTGGGAAGTATAACTATACCAAGAATAAATGCGGAGAGCAGGGCGAAAGTCTTGGTAAAAGCCAGGGGGTGAAACAGCTTCCCTTCCTGTGCCTGCATGGCAAAAACCGGCAGGAAGCTGACAATCGTTGTGGAAACCGAGGTGACCACGGCTCCCCTTACCTCCACGGTAGCCTCGTAAATGACTCCCAGCAGCTTTTCCCCTTTCAGTCCCCGGTTCCCGGGCATTTCCAGATGCCTCAGAATATTTTCCACATCCACTATCCCTATGTCAACCATCACTCCGATAGCTATTGCAATACCCGACAATGCCACAATGTTTGCTTCAATTCCAAACAGCCTCATCAGTATAAACGTCATAAGCACCCCTGCAGGCAACAGACCTGAAACTATCAGTGAGGCTCTCAGGTTCAGAAGCAATACCAGGATAACTATAATACTGATAAGTATCTCGTGCGAGAGGGCTGTCTCAAGAGTACCGATAGTCTCCCTGATAAGTCCCGTGCGGTCATAAAAGGGAACTATGGTCACCTTTGAAACCGTTCCGTCCGGAAGGGTCTTCTGCGGAAGACCTGCCTCCGTCTCTGCTATCTTCTCCTTAACATTGCTGATCACCGCGTAGGGATTTGAACGGTAACGGGCCACAACCACTCCGCCTACTGCTTCGGAACCCGACTTGTCAAGGCCTCCCCTGCGCGGGGCAGGTCCGAAACTGACCCGTGCAACATCCCTGATCCGTACAGGTGTGTTATCCCGTACGGCAACAACCGAAAATTCCAGATCCTCAAGACTCTTGACATATCCGAGTCCCCTTATTAAATATTCGGCATTATTGAGTTCAATTGTTTCTGCACCGATATCAAGGTTACTGCTTTGTACTGCATGCATCACATCCTTTACTGAAACATTGAATGCCCTCAGGGCATCAGGATCAAGATCCACCTGGTATTCTTTGACAAATCCTCCTGCCGAAGCCACCTCAGCCACTCCCTCTGCCGATGAAAGTGAATATTTAACATAAAAATCCTGAATCGCCCTCAGCTCCTGGGGATCCCAGCCCCCGGCCGGCAGTCCGGTTTTTGGATCACGGCCTTCGAGTGTATACCAGAACACCTGCCCAAGTGCTGTTGCATCCGGACCAAGAGATGGCTGGACTCCGGCCGGCAGGGTACCCGGAGGCAGTGAATTGAGTTTTTCAAGTATCCTTGACCTGCTCCAGTAAAACTCCACATTGTCATTGAAAATGACATAGATGAATGACATTCCGAACATTGAGGTGCTGCGGACAGTCTGAACACCGGGTATGCCAAGAAGGGCCGTGGTAAGCGGATAGGTCACCTGGTCCTGTATATCGCGGGGTGACCTGCCCATCCATTCAGTCGACACAATCTGCTGATTTTCACCTATATCAGGAATAGCATCAACAGGAACGGGACTGGCAGGCAGAAAGGGGATCTTCTGATCAAAAGGCATGGTGACCAGGCCTGCCACCACAAAGATGATGAGTAACAAAAAGGCTGTCAGCCTGTTCTCGAGGAAATATTTTACCAGCCGGTTAAACATTTTTTTTATATAAAAGATTATTTCGCAGCTTTCGCGCTGACTATCTGACCGGAGATCCGGGAAATAGAACGATTAAGGATAAATAATCAGATTCGCAGAACGCAAATCTGAAACAGATAAATTTCTGATCCCTGCTTTTTACCCGGAGATAAATCCCCGGAAACAGGATCAATGGGATCAAATGCCCCGGATGATGTATAAAATGTCTGAAAATGTTGTAGTTTTTTTCCGCCCGACGGATGCGTCAGTCTGAAATATTCAGGTATGTAAATATTGTTTATACCATATGAAATGAGCTGGTCCTCACAGCAGACACTGCCAAATTCAGTCTGAAACGAAAAGGAATGTTCCTGCTCTTCCATCCCGCAGGATGCCGTTACAGCTGTGACTGATAATTTCGTGGCTGCAGGTTTCCCGCCACAGTAATGGTACCCGATGCTGACCTTCATACCTGTGAGAAACATCAGTCCGGTAATTGATATGGCAAGAACCTTTTTCATCAGTAAATAAACAGTATTCTATGCGAAATGTTCAGCAGGGCAGCTAACATAAAAGGCCATTTCCGGCAAACGGTATAATCCCTGATTCGGTTTTAATACCTGAAGCGGCCACTAAGCTGATCTTACTTTTTCTATCTTTACAGAAAACGCGGAAAAACGGTCCGGGATCGTACCAAGAAATACAGTGACATAAAAAAGGTGATTTTGATACCTGTAAAAGGATTATGACAGCTTAAAAAAATCAAAGCAACGAAACCACCACTTAAACATGGAGCTGTCATTATAAACCGGGAAGATTCCGACAAAGCGGGAAGATTCCGACAAACCGGGAAGGTTCCGACAAACCGGGAAGGTTCCGACAAAGCGGGAAGGTTCCGACAAAGCGGGCAGGTTCCGACAAAGCGGGAAGGTTCCGACAAAGCGGGAAGGTTCCCGATGAACCGGGACGGGTTCCGATTAACCGGGACGGGTTCCGATTAACCGGGACCAGGTATCTGAATATTAATATTAAATTACAGACGGATGAAACGAATTGCCAGCCTTTTACCCTTGCTCGTTGTTTTTCTCTTTACAGCCTGCTCGGAAGAACCGGATGAAATAATTGCCTGTGGTGATGACCAGGTAATTATTATTGACAGAAATAAATCCGCTGACACAAATGTGATTATTACATGGAAATGGAAAGTAAGTGAAATTGCTGACCTGCCCGGTGCTTACCAGAAATACATGAGGAGCACTGATGAATGCAAGCCGGTTGACGGTAATAAAAAGATTCTCATTGCCTCATCATCAGGAGGAGTCGTTCTGGCAGACAGGAAAACAAAGCAGAGCCTTTTTTATGCACATGTCCCCAATGCCCACTCAGCTGAATTACTGCCGGATAACAGGATTATCGTCGCATTGTCAACAGCAGAAAAAGGAAATTGCATTCAGTTATTCGATATCGGGACACCGGAAAAGATGATCTGGCAGGACAGTCTTTATTCCGGCCACGGGGTGGTCTGGATGCCCCGTTATCAGAGATTATTTGCACTGGGATATGACGAACTGCGTTCATATTCACTGAAAGACTGGAATACATACAGTCCGGGACTGGAACCGGAAAAGAAATGGATATTGCCGGATAACGGCGGACATGATCTGAATAATGTTTCAGATACGAAACTAATAATAAGCACACACAACAGCGTATGGGTTTTTGACATACCCGGTGAACAGTTTCACGAATTTGAACCGCTCAGGGAGGTCAGAGATGTAAAATCGGTCAATTATAACGAATCCACGGGCGAACTGGTTTACACAAAAGGAGAGATAAGCTGGTGGACACATAACATCTATTCCAGGAATCCCGATAAAATATTCACTGTTCCCGGCATAGACCTTTATAAGGCAAGGGTGATATCACGCAATTAGAACCGTCCGTCCGCCGGCTCAATAACCTGCTGCCTGCCCGTCTTTTCTTGATTCGGAAGCCCCGAAATAAACATTGTTCCTTTCGTCTTTCATAATGGCCTGGTAGCCGCCGTAGCCCCCCAGGTTCCATTGTATCCTGTGTCCCATTGAGAGAAGCTTCTGAATCACTTCGGTTCTGAAACCGCTTTCCAGCATCAGAATACCGCCGTCAGTCATTTGTTCCCCGGTAGGTTCCGATGATCCGGTATGATAAATCCTGGGCGCATCCCCTGCTTCCTGCAGATTCATTTTAAAATCGATAAGGTTTATTATTATCTGGGCATGCCCCTGCGGCTGCATGTCTCCGCCCATTACACCGAAACTTATCCATGGCCTGCCCTTGCGGGTAATAAATGCCGGGATAATGGTATGAAAAGGTCTTTTGCCCGGTGCATAAGCGTTGGGATGTCCTTCTGAAAGGCTGAACATTTCACCCCTGTTCTGAAGTACAAATCCCAGTCCTGTGGGACACATCCCCGATCCCATGCCCCTGTAATTACTCTGAATAAGCGAAACCATATTTCCGTAGCGATCTGCAACAGTGAGATATATTGTATTTCCAGCTTCAAACAATCCGGCATCAAATACCCGGGCTGCTTTTTCAGGACTGATAAGCCTGCGTCTTTCTGCAGCATATTTTTTTGAAATAAGCCGGTCAACAGGTACGGAACTGAAAAGTGGATCGGCATAATATCTTGATCTGTCTTCAAATGCAAGCTTCTTGGCTTCAGTAAAATGATGAATATATTCTGCGGATCCGAATCCCATACCTGATATATCGAATCCTTCCAGGATATTCAATATCTGAAGGGCAGCAATACCCTGACCGTTCGGAGGAAGTTCCCATATTTCATAACCCCGGTAAACCGTGCTTACAGGTTCCGTCCATTCCGAGTGATGCCGGGAAAGATCATCATAGCTGAGAAAGCCGCCCTGTTCCTTCATAAATGCCGCAATATCCCTTGCAATACTTCCTCTGTAAAATTCATCCCTGCCTCCCTTTGCGATTTTTTCCAGAGTGGCAGCCAGCAGCGGATTCCTGAATACCTCACCCTTGGCAGGCGATTTCCCGCCGGGCATATATATTTCTTTGATATTGGGATATTCCTGCAGCAGTTTTGTATTTCTTTCAAGAGACCAGGCAATTACCTCTGATACGGGAAAGCCTTCATAGGCATAGGCAATGGCAGGCTGAAGAATATCTTTCATGGGAAGTTTGCCAAACATACCATGCATCTCATACCATCCGTCCACACAACCCGGAACAGACACCGGCAATGCTCCGTACGAGGGTATAAATTCGTAGGCTTGATTTTTAAAATAATCCGGTTTCAGTGATCTTGGTGATCTTCCACTGGCATTAAGACCGAATAATTGATTCTTGTCAGCACTCCATATAATGGCGAAAAGATCCCCGCCGATACCGCAACCTGTAGGTTCGACCAGCCCGAGCACCGCATTGGCCGCAATTGCCGCATCAATTGCATTTCCCCCTTTTTTCAAAATGTCAAGAGCAACCTGGGTTGCCAGTGGCTGGCTTGTTGCAGCCATGCCGTTTCCCGCAATTATTTCTGACCTGCCGGCAAAATCATGACCGGTCACTCTGTCCTGGGAATATAAAACAGTATTCAGACAGGTTATTGTCAGTACAACCAACAACTTTTTCATATCAACGATTTTATTTTCAAATTTAAAAAAACGGGAGTAATAACTGTCGGAAAGCTTCCTTAAAACACAGAATAAAAAAAGGCAGTCGCTTATCACTTCAACAACTGCCTGATTATCTTGTAGCGAGACCGGGAATTGAACCCGGGACCTCATGATTATGAATCATGCGCTCTAACCATCTGAGCTATCTCGCCATTATTACCTTAATGAACCCGGGACCTTCCCGACTTATGGTCGGGACGCTACGGAAGACTTTTATCTTCCGGCTCTTTACCAAAGGAGGACTTTTTGAGGCTGCAAATATATACAGTTTGAAGCTAAATAACAACAGGAATTTTTTGTTATTATTTTATTTTTTCTATATTGCAAAACAGTAACATAGTTAATCCTGATGAAATTGAAATATGAACTGGAATATACACTCAACTGTTCTCCGAAAGTCCTCTTTTCAAGACTGAGTACACCGGAAGGACTCTGTGAGTGGTTCGCGGACGAAGTCAGGACAGACGGAGATATATTCACTTTCTCCTGGAGCAGTTCCGAGGCCAAAGCCAGACTTATTGCCCTGAAGGAAAACAAACTGGTCCGCTTTGAATGGATAGATTCCGATGAACCTTCCTCCAACTATTTCGAATTCCGTCTCAATATCGAAGAACTTTCCGGAAGTCTCGCACTTATAATAACCGATTTCGCTGAACCTGAAGAAAAAGAAGACACAACATTTCTCTGGGACACACAGATCACTGATCTGAGGAGATTACTCGGGATTTAATTATGCTGCGATAGCATTGCGAGCTTCATTAAAGCAGGGCAAAGCAGGCAATCTTCACATTATTTACTACGTTGCAAAACCAAGTAAAATCGGTAACTTTGCATCCTGAAATTTTTTTCCGGTGAAAAAAGTTGACATTTTTGTGCTTAAGTCGTTTATAGGCCCTCTCATACTCACATTCTTTATTGTGCTTATAATACTCCTTTTGCAATTTCTGTGGATGTATGTCGATGACCTTGCCGGCAAGGGACTGAGCTTTAAAATCCTGGCAGAACTGCTTATCCAGTTTACCCTTTCATTTGTTCCGACAGCACTGCCTCTTGCAATATTGCTTGCCGCCCTAATGACCTTTGGTAATATGGGTGAATTCAGTGAACTTACAGCGTTAAAATCATCGGGAATATCCCTGATGAGAATAATGAGACCGCTTATGTTTCTCATCGGAATCCTGGTAATAATTTCATTCCTTTTTTCCAATTATGTGCTTCCGTATTCAAACCGTCAGGCAAGAATGCTTCTGTACGACATAAAGAGAAAGAGGCCTGACATCAATCTGCAGGCAGGATCCTTCAATAACGACATAGACGGCTTCAGCATAAAGGTAACTTCCAAAGACCCTGTAACAAACCGTCTTGACGGAATCATCATCTATGACCACCGTGATAAAAAAGGAAATATTTCGGTAACCACGGCCGATTCGGGTTATATGAAAATAACACCCGACGAAACAGCAATGATAATGACCCTGTACAACGGCAAAAGCTTCACTGAAATAGAAGAAAAAAATGTTGCCCCGGACCAGAGGAAATACCCTTCACGCAAGGATGAATTCAGGGAACAGACCGTTGTAATATCCCTTTCCGGATTCGACCTGCAGCGAAGCAGCGATGACCTCTTCAGATCAACTTCATGGATGCTGAACCTGTCACAGCTCTCATTCTACATCGATTCCATGAACAATGAATACAATGGAAAATATTATCAGCAGTTCGGCGAGTTCAGGGATTCAAAAGTTTATACCGGAAAAAATATTATGTATGATGTGGACGGAGAATCCACGGAAAAAGATTCTGTAATCTTTAATCCGGGAGAACTTTATTCCGGTCTCAAGTCTTATGACAAAAAAATCGTGGTCGCTCGTGCCCTTGAAAATGCAAAAGAAGCTGCCAGTTTCCTTTCAATGACAACCGAAACAATGAAAATGAAGATAAGATTCATGAAAAGATATGAGGTTGACTGGCATAAAAAGCTTGTTCTCCCCTTCGGCTGTCTTGTCTTCTTTTTTATCGGAGCACCACTGGGAGCAATTGTCAGAAAAGGAGGCCTGGGAACACCCACGGTTATTTCAATTCTATTCTTTGTAATATGGTATGTGATCTCCATGTCGGCAGAAAAATTTGTGGAGGAAAACCTTATCAGCAGCTTTGCCGGAATGTGGACTTCATCATTTATCCTGCTTCCCGTTGGTATTTTCCTTACCTACAAAGCCTCACATGACTCAGTAATTATGAATGTGGATACATACCTCCAGTTTTTCAGGAACATAAAGGATTTCCTTTTCAGGATAATTTTTCAGGGGAAAAGATCTAAATATGATATAATAAATATAACAGATGAATAATATTAAACTTAATACCATTGACGAAGCGATTGAAGACATAGGCAGGGGAAAGCTGGTCATCGTCGTGGATGATGAGGACAGGGAAAATGAAGGTGACTTCATAGGTGCTGCAGAACTTATAACTCCGGGAATTGTAAACTTCATGACCAAACACGGGAGAGGATTGATATGTGTTGCTCTTCCTGAAGAAAGATGTGAGGAGCTTGAGCTTGATCTGATGGTCGGAAACAACACATCACTTCATGAAACGCAGTTTACCGTTTCTGTTGACCTGTTATCCCGCGAAACCACTACCGGGATTTCAGCAAAGGACCGTGCCCTTACCATTAAGGCACTTGTGGATCCCAAAACCAAACCTTCGGACCTGGGAAGGCCCGGACATGTCTTTCCTTTAAAGGCCAAGGCCAAAGGTGTGATCAGAAGAGCCGGCCATACGGAAGCAGCTGTTGACCTGACACAGCTGGCGGGACTTAATCCCGGCGGGGCACTGGTGGAAATAATGAATGACGACGGATCCATGGCCAGATTAAATGATCTGATCAGGCTGGGAGAGAAATTCGACATAAAAATTATTTCCATCAGTGATCTTATCAAGTACAAACTTGACAGGGACACCATCATTGAAACCGGCGAAAGGGTTAAATTACCCACCGACAGGGGGGAGTTTGATTTTATACCTTTCAGGCAGACAAGCAACGGGCTGGAACACGGGGTCCTCCTAAAGGGAAGCTGGACAAAAGATGATACCGTCATGGTAAGAGTACATTCTTCATGTTTTACCGGTGACATTTTCGGATCACTGCGCTGCGACTGCGGCCAGCAGCTTCACAAAGCCATGGAGATGGTTGAAAAAGAAGGCAGGGGGGTAGTGATATACCTGAACCAGGAAGGCAGGGGAATCGGACTTTTCAACAAAATAAAGGCATACAGGCTTCAGGATGAAGGAATGGACACAGTCCAGGCAAACCTCAAACTGGGATTCGGGGAAGACGAAAGGGACTATGGCGTTGGTGCCAGTATCATGAGGGCTCTCGGACTGGGAAAAGTCAAGCTGATATCCAACAATCCGGTTAAAAGAGCCGGCCTTGAAGGCTATGGCATAAAGATAGTAGAAACAATTCCGCTTATCATTGAAGCAAATCCCCATAACGAATTCTACCTTCAGACCAAGGAGAAAAAGATGGGTCATAACCTTACCTGCTATAAACATCTGGCAAGGGATTAGTCTTTTAGTTCACAAATAACAGCTGCGATCACAATGAAAAAGCCCGGGATAGTATTTATGGGAACACCGGAATTTGCAGTGGCAACCCTGAGCTCACTGCTTGAGAATGACTTTAATATTGTTTCTGTTGTCACTGCAGCCGAAAAACCATCGGGCAGGGGAAGGAGACCGGGAAAACTGCCGGTCCGGATCTTTGCCGAATCAAACAATCTGCCCGTCCTGCAGCCGGAAAACCTGAAAGACCCTGAATTCATCAGTGCTTTGAAAGAATTTGAAGCCGATATATTCATTGTTGTTGCATTCCGCATGCTGCCTGAAGCTGTATGGAAAATCCCGCCCCGCGGAACAATCAACCTGCATGCATCACTGTTACCCCATTACCGGGGAGCAGCCCCAATCAACCATGTCCTGATCAACGGGGAGGCAATTACAGGAGTTACAACCTTTCTGATAGATGATAACATAGATACCGGCAAAATACTTCTCAGGGAAGAAATCCCCGTGGATCCACTTGAAAATGCCGGTGAGCTGCATGACAGACTGATGAAAAGAGGGGCTGCTCTTGTTCTGAAAACATTGAGAGCGATGTCAGAAGATCAAATTATCCCACAGCCACAGTCAGCATTTCTCAGGCCGGGAGAAATACCGAAAACAGCACCAAAAATATTCCCCGGACATTGTATTATAAACTGGCAGAACGAATGTCATGTGATCCACAATTTTATCAGGGGACTGTCTCCCGGCCCGGGAGCACGATCCTTCCTCCTGCAGGACGAAAAAACACTTTCATTCAAGATATTTGAATGCCTCCCGGAAATTGCTGTCCACAGACTGATTCCCGGTTCCGTTGTATCCGACGGGAAAACATATATGAAAATAGCCTGCCCGGATGGTTTTGTAAATATTGCCTCACTTCAGCTTGAGGGTAGAAAAAAGATGAATACCACCGAATTCCTGAAGGGATTTAAATTACCGGATCACCCAATGGCAGTCACCTTGAAGGCTTCACCCTCCTCAGCCAGATAACCTGACCTTCCTCTGCCTCACTTCCTCTTGGCATCCTGTTGTAATCATACAGCTTGTTGAGTCTGACCCCATATTTCTGGGAAACAGAATACATGGTATCCCCGGCCCTGGCAGTATGCTTCTCCTTTCCGGATTCTGCCCTGTTTCGCTTGGGCTGAATATACAGGATCTGACCCGGCCCGGGCACAAAACCATCTTCCATATCATTGAATCTTAAAATCTCCCATCTGAAAAGACCATACTCCTTCATGATCGTTTCCAGGCTTTCCCCATCTCTTAAAATAATATACTGTAAACCATTGTTTTCCAATTCCCTCTTATCATGAATATTTACAGTGAAATTGTCATTTATCTGCAGCGGACTTACCTGAACATCAGTCAAAACCACTTTCTCTTTGGTCCCGGCCTCTTGGGCAGACACTGACAAAGAACGAGTTCCGGTCCCGGCACGGGAAACCGGCATCATATGATCGTAATACTGAAGATTGTATTCCTCTATCTTACTGATCAGCATATCAGCATACCGGGGATTGGTCGCATATCCGGCTTTTTTTAATCCCCTTGCCCAGCCTTTGTAATCTGTAAGGGGAAGATCAAACAGGAAACTGTAGCGCGATCTGTATCTGAGAAAATCGGAATGATCTGCAAACGAATCCTCGGGACTGGAATATTTCCTGAAACATTCATTGCGCTTGTCATCATGATGCCGTACTGAGGGACCCCTCCAGTCATTATGACATTTTATCCCGAAATGATTATTGGCGGTACGGGCAAGTGTGCTGCGTCCGTAATCGGATTCCACCATCCCCTGCGCAAGAGTGATGCTGGCAGGAACCCCCGACCGGGCCATTTCACTGACAGCCAAATCCTTGTACCGCTGAATATATTCAGCCGCTGATGTTGTCGCAGGGACAGGGGGGGGGGCTGGTGGTACTGACCTGTAAACCCGGCATGAAACAAGACCGCCCAGAAGGAGCAGAATAATAAGACAATAAGAACATTTGTACATTGATCTTCCTTTTGCTGTAAAAATAATAAAAAGTGAATCAATTTCATGCAGAGATACAAACATCAGTCCACGCTTACTATGAGCTGAAAGCCCGAACCATGTATATTCTTGATATTCAAACGGGGATCCTCAGAAAGAATTTTTCTCAGTTTTGTAATATAGACATCCATACTCCTTGCAGTAAAATAGTCATCATTACCCCATATCTTTTTTAATGCCACTTCCCTGCTTATCAGGGAATTCTGGTTTATAGCAAGGAGTTCCAGAAGCTGTGCTTCCTTAGGGGAGAGTTTTTTTTCCTCTTCTTCCGTTGTGAGAGTTCTTAATTTTGAGTTGAAGGTGAATTTTCCCAGTTCATAAATATCTTTTGTAACATTCTGAAAATCACGTCTGGCAAGAATCGCCCTGAGCTTCGCCAGGAGAATATCCGTATCAAAAGGTTTTGTTATATAGTCATCCCCTCCCACTCCGTATCCCTTCAGAACATCTTCCTTCAGCTTTTTTGCCGTCAGGAATATTATCGGGACAAGATTGTTAATCTGTCTTATTTCGTTTGCGATAGTAAAACCGTCAACATGAGGAAGCATAACATCAAGAATGCAGATATCGAACATACCTTTCCTGAAATGATCAACAGCATATTTCCCGTCATCAATCCAGTCGACCGAAAAATCATTCAGTTCAAGATATGACTTCAGTACCGATCCGAAGCTCAGGTCATCCTCCACCAGGAATATTTTCACTGACCTGTCCGTCATTTCACATTCTCCGGATTAAAAGGTAAGAAAACATCAAAACGGCTTCCTTTGCCGGATTCGCTCTGGACAGTTATATTTCCCCTGTGGGCACTGACTATTGCCTGAACATAATTGAGGCCAAGACCGAATCCCTTGACATTATGCACATTCCCGGAAGGCTTCCTGTAAAATCTGTCAAAGATCCTGTTCTGAACACTTTTCGACATGCCTGTCCCCTTGTCTTCCACCATAATAATGATCCCACTGCCGTTGTTTCTTGTTCCAAGGGTTATTTCCGGAGGCCCGGGAGAATATTTAAGAGCATTGTCAAGTAGGTTGTTTATAAGATTGTAAAGATGTTCTTCATCCCCGCAAATAACAGGTTCAGATGCATCCAGATGAAGATTTATCTTCCCCGTTCTCTGCTGCACAATGATATCAATTGCATCCACTGCACGTTCAATAATGGTATGCAGGGAAAGATTCTCAAAATTAAAGCTGATCTCCCTTTTGTCGAGTGATGATATCTGGAGAATGGTCTCCACCTTTTTGTTCATGCGGTTATTCTCCTTTTTTATCATACTGATGAAGTGACGGATCTTGGGCTCATCACCAATGACCCTGGAATTAACGATAGTGTCAGCCGCCAGTGATATTGTGGCAATCGGAGTTTTGAACTCATGTGTCATATTGTTCAGGAAATCCGATTTCATTTCAGAAATCTTTTTCTGCCGGAGAATAAATGAAAGACTCATGGCAAAAGTCGCAAGGATGATCAGTGAAAAAAGCAGGGATGCCGACAGTACCCATGCCATCGAACCCAGAACATAATTCGTGCGTTCCGGGAATATTACCGACAGGATCAGATCCTGCTGAATAAAATTATCCGGAAAAAGCCTGACCTTGTATTTACTTTTAATAAAATCATTTACATCCGACTTTTTGTTGCTCCCCTCATCTGCAACGCCGTTCCTGATAACAGCAAACTCAAAGGGTGTATGTATATTTCTGAAAAGAAGTGATCTTTTAAGGGCGTAGGCTATCTCCTTTTCATCAAGTGCAAGGGATTTTTCCCAGGAATAGATCTCCGAAATCATCCTGTTGCTCATATTCTGAAATTCATTCTGCCTTT
>JAAYKX010000094.1 GCA_012522155.1 Bacteroidales bacterium | reverse complement strand
GGGCCCGTTCACAGCTGCAGAAAATCAATCCTGACTCCAGGGCAGAGATATTTTCGGACTTCCGTCATATCCTCGACAGAAAGGATATTGATGTTGTCACCTGTGCAACACCCGACCACTGGCATGCGCTGATAGCAATCATGGCATTTCAGTCGGGAAAGGATGTTTACGGGGAAAAACCCCTTAGCTATTCCCTGGCAGAAGGGCAGGCAATGCTTGAAAGTCTTGAAAAAAACAACAGGACCTTTCAGCTGGGCACACAGATACATGCCGGAGATAATTATCATCGTGTAACCGAAATACTGCAGTCCGGCAAACTGGGAAAAATACATACGGTACGCCTGTGGAAAACGGGAGGTTCACCGGGACTGGGCTTTCCCCCCACCCAGGACCCGCCGGAAACCCTCGACTGGGACATGTGGCTCGGTCCGGCTCCATATGAAGAATATACTCCGGTAAAATGCCATGATACCTACCGGCACTTCCTGGATTATTCCGGAGGCGTTTTTGCCGATTTCTGGTGCCATATTGCCGACATTCTGTTTATGTCTATTCAGCCCAAAGGACTCTTCAGTATAGAAAGCCGCGGCGAAAGACCCTATGACGGCATAGCTGACACACCAAAATGGATAGATGTTGACTTTAAATTCAATGATCTGGATGTGTTCTGGACAACCACCCCACCCGAAGCACCCGGTTCAGATAAAATGCACATAGGGGCTCACTTTGAAGGAACAGAAGGAAACCTTACCTGTGACTATTTTTCCCGTTTTATCAAAATCGGAAATGAGATTCTCACCGACCTGCCTGATGTTCCGGTAACACTGCCACGCTCCCCGGGACATCAGCAGAATTTTATTGATGCACTTAAATCAGGAAGCCAGCCTGAAAGTAATCTTCACTATGCGCGTGAAATGACAATACCGATGCACCTTGCGCTGATATCTTTCAGACTGAAAAGGAAACTGGCATGGGACAGCGAAAAGGAAGATTTTATCGGCGACAGGGCAGCCAGCTACCTTCTTTCGAGAGAATACAGAAAGCCATGGATACTAACTTCATAATATCAAATATCTGAATTATAAAATAATGAAAAAAAGAATACTTCTCAGCCTTGTCATTTTTACACTACTTTTCTCATGTGAATCGAAACAGGAGGATTTCGTCAACCTTTTCAACGGCAAGGACCTGACCAACTGGACGCTTCAGAAAACTGGATCCTTTGAAGTAACAGACGGAGAAATGGTCACCAGGAGCAGCGGCTCCGGAACCGATATCTATACTGAAAGAGTATTTGGCAATTTTATTCTTCAGCTTGAATTCCTGTTATCTGAAGTTGGCAACAGCGGGGTGTTTATCAGGCGTGATCCTTCGAAACCTGACACCGGATTCGAAGTTCAGATTCTTGCACCCTGGACGCCCCGCAGGGATGATCTCCATTGCACGGGCTCACTCTACGGCCATGTGGCTGTTACAAACCGGCCCGATGAAACTACCGGTAAATGGCATAAAATGGAAATAGTATGTGACCGCCATGATATAAGAGTATCAATAAATGATCATATCACCACGGTCGCAGCTATTGATACCGTAAAAACCCTTGCCGGCAGACCAATGATAGGATATATCGGTTTCCAGGGTAATCATGCCGAAAAACCTGACCAGTTTGCCAGGTTCAGAAATATACGGATAAGGGACCTCGACGCTGAACCGGATTATGTACTGACGGGATTCAGTAATCCCGACTGGGAAATAAGACATGTTTCAAGCCAGGCGGCAGTCAGGCTGGGGCCTGTGATGATTCAACCCCTGGCGGCCATGATGTCAGATAATGACCCTGTGCTCCGGAACGGAGCAAAACAGGTACTTTTCGATATTGTTGCAAAAATTTCCGATCCGGCCAGAAGCGAAAAAGAAAAAAGAATAACAATACGTGAAATAGATAAAAGCATAAAAGCCGGATCATCGGAAATCACTTCCAGTTATCTCCGGTGGTTAAAGGGAATGCTGGAATAATGGAGATGTCCTGCAAGTCACGTATTGTCATTATTCTTGCTGTTCTTACAGTGATTGTGGCAGAGTCCCTTATTATTATCAATGCAGGAAAATGGCTGGTCAGGGACGACGGAGAGATGCACGGTGATGCCATTGTGATACTTATGGGATCAATTGCCGACAGGGTTCTGCAGGCTGAACATGTATACAAACAGGGTCTGGCAGACAGGATAATAATTGTCAGGGAGAGTATGGGAGCATACAAGGACCTGGAAAATAAAGGAGTCAGGATAATAAGCAGCACAATACAGGTACATGATGCACTTCAGTCCCTTGGAATCCCCTCAGGCAATATTGTAATCCTGCCGGGAGATGCCGTAACCACACAGATGGAAGCCATTAAAATAAGGGATTATTGTTCCGGGCGGACAGATACAGACACCCTTCTGCTTGTTACTTCTGCCTATCACACCAGGCGGGCATCGATGATATTTGAATCGGCATTCAGGAAAAAAGGCATACACGTCACTATTCTCTGCAGTCCCAGCACTTATACAAAATTTGACCCTTCCGGATGGTGGAAAGAAAAGGAAGGCATTCAGCAGGTCTTACTGGAATATCTGAAAATTGCAAATTTTCTCCTCTTCGACAAGAAACAGCTAAAATAAAACAATCAGGCTATTGTTGTCGGGATGGTCAGATTCGAACTGACGACCCTCTGGTCCCAAACCAGATGCGCTAACCGGGCTGCGCTACATCCCGCAAAAGCTGCCGCAGCAATGCTGAAGGCAAACTTTGAAAGTGCCGCTAATATAATCAGTTTTTTATTAAATCACGGTGTAATAGTAATTAAGGATAAATAATTAATTTTACACTATAAGCCAATAAACCATTAATTACTGTATTATGACAAAGAGAAGGGAATTTATCAAGACCACTGCGCTGGGCACTGCAGGTATTACCATTGGAGGCCTGGGACTCGATGCCCGGACATATTCCGGCATCAGGGGAGCCAATGACCGCATCAATATGGCACTGATAGGTATCCGCAATCAGGGTGCCGAGCATATTAACGAATGGTGTGCCCTGAGAAAAAGCCATAATGTGGAACTTACGACACTTTGTGATACCGACGAACGGCTTTTCGGACCAAAATCAAAGACAGTAGCAGAAAAAACAGGCCGGAAACCAAAAACCGAATGGGATTTACTCAAAGTACTTGAAGATCCGGAAACAGATGCCGTATCAATTGTAACCCCTAATCACTGGCATGCTCTGGCTACCATATGGGCATGTCAGGCAGGAAAACATGTATACGTTGAAAAACCTGCAAGTCATAATATATTTGAAGGAAGAAAGATGGTGGAAGCCGCCAGGAAATACGGGGTTTTTGTTCAGGTGGGACATAACAACCGTTCCTCAGATAATGTAATTGAAGCAATTGAATTCC
Source organism: Bacteroidales bacterium (assembly GCA_012522155.1). Classification (GTDB taxonomy): domain Bacteria; phylum Bacteroidota; class Bacteroidia; order Bacteroidales; family VadinHA17; genus LD21. The sequence continues at coordinate 8,807 of JAAYKX010000094.1, read as the reverse complement.
TCCACGGGGGAGGGATAGGCGATATATATATGGCCAGGGGACTCTGTTTCAAGGCACGCGATTCATACGGCCTGGCAAAGGACTCAGCAGCTCCCGCCGCATTCCATTATGACCGCTGGCTGGGGCCGGCCCCATGGCGTCCGTACAACGAAAAACGAAGTCATTATTCCTGGCACTGGTACTGGGATACAGGCAACGGGGATACAGGTAACCAGGGACCACACCAGTTTGACATAGCACGCTGGGGACTCAACAAACACGAACATCCTGTATCCGTATTTTCAACAGGTGGGATTTACGGATTCCGTAAGGATGAAAGTGCTCCCGGAACAGAAATCAGGGGAACAATGGTTTACGGGGATGTTGAAACATACGGAGACAGTAAAACCTCACAGGAAACACCCAATATCCAGACTTCCTCATTCATGTACAATGACGGAACCATTCTTGAATTTGAAACAAGAGGACGTTATACAAACCGGGAAGGTAAAAGCGAAATTGAGATAGGCAACGTATTTTACGGCACGGAGGGTTATCTTGAAATTAATGCTGAGACATGGAATGCATTCCGCAAACATGAAAAAGAACCTTTTGCAGGATCAAAAGCGCCCGTAAAAGGTGCCTGGGGAAATCATTTTGCCAATTTCCTGGAAGCACTGCGGGCCGGAAAACAAGAAATGCTCAACTGCGATATCAATGAAGGAGTATATTCTGCGGCTCTCGTTCACCTGGCAAATATAAGCTACAAGCTTGGACGCAGTCTAAGATTCATAAACGGCTATGAAAAATTTGCCAATGACCCTGAAGCCGACACATTGCTGTCAAGAGACTACCGTTCGCCCTACATTGTTCCCCGGGAGGTGTAACAGTTAACTCATGTTTTTTAATCCGGGCGAAAACGGACAGGAAAATAAACGGATCTGCCTGTTTAAAAACTGTCTCCGTTAAAAAGAATGGTACTGAGGTACTTTTCGCCCCTGTCGGGAAATATTACAACAATATTTCCCGATTTTATTCTTTCCGCCAGTCTCATGGCTGCACACATTGCTGCACCACTACTCATTCCCACGAATATCCCCTCCTTTTCAATAATCTTTCGTGACATCCTGCAGGCTTCCTCAGTTTCAACCATTATTGTCTCGTCAATCATTGAAGGATCATAGATTGACGGCACAATGGCTTCCTCCATATTTTTCAGACCCTGGATATAATGCCCGCGGACAGGATGGGCACAAACAATTTTTATTCCGGGATTATTCTCCTTCAGGGCCTTCCCCACTCCCATTATAGTTCCTGATGTACCAATCGCTGAAACAAAATAATCAATACTACCGTTCGTCTGCTTCCAGATCTCCTCACCGGTTGTTTTATAATGAACCAGCTTGTTGAAGTTGTTTGAAAACTGGTCAGGCATAAAATATTTCCCCGGATAACGTTCCACAAGCTCCCTTGCCCTGAGAATGGCACCGTCGGTACCTGCCTTTGAATCGGTAAGTGTAACCGTAGCCCCGAAAGCCCTTATCATCTTAACCCTCTCAACAGAAACCGCACTGCTCATCACTATTTCCACCCTGTATCCCTTAACGGACCCTATCATTGCCAGGCCAATACCCGTGTTGCCCGATGTTGGTTCAATAATTATCCTTCCGTTGTTCAGACAGCCTTCTGCCTCTGCCTGTTCAATCATTCGCAGTGCAATCCTGTCCTTGATACTGCCCGTTGGATTAAATCCTTCAACCTTTGCACTGACAGTGACACTTCCGGGTGAAATCAGACGGTTTATCCTTATAAGCGGTGTGTTACCAACCGTTTGCAATACATTATTATAAATCATTTTTTCTCAAACTATTAAACACGAAGCGCAAATTTAAAAAAACTATTGTTTTTTCTTCGCAATGCTTTAAAAAGATAACTATTTTTACATTTCTGACAATAATTAATAAACCCATGAGACTCAGCCTGCTTACTACAAGTATCATTATCATCCTGTTATTTCAGTCCTGCAGGGACAAACCAGATGCCACGACATTATTCGGAATTCTGGAAAATGAATATGAAAACGGGAATTTTCAAAAATTGCCACAGCTTCTCGATTCACTCAAAATCCGGTTTCCGGAAGAAAAAGGTCTTATCAGAATGGCAGACAGCCTGACACAGATTTCTGAAAGGATAAGTCTTGACTTTTCACTGACGGAAGATCAGTTTATTCAGAGAATTGAGGCTTACAACATTCCGGTCAACGACAGCATACTCGGAACCTGGGATCTGAAGAAATGGACCGAATGGCGGTTCATTGACGGACAAAAAAGATATTACAGAAGATCACCATCAAATTTAAGGCTTCTGAAATTGTTTTATGAAAACAGGGAAAACCGGGATATTGAAAAGAGCCGTAATCCGGAATCACTTGCAAGACGGAAACATACAGAGGAAATCATTGCTGCATCGGACCTTACCCTGAATCCGGTATGTCCTGTGAGCATAACAGTAAATTATACAATCAGGGTTAATCCGGATGTTGTACCTGAAGGAAAAATAATACGCTGCTGGATGCCCTGGCCCAGGAATGATCATCCGCGGCAACAGAAAACCGAATTCCTGTCAGCATCAGAAAAAAATTTTATTATTTCTCCCGATTCCATGACCCACAGATCAATATACATGGAACAAAAGGCCTCCGCGGGAAGTCCTGCAGTATTTTCTGTATCATTCCGCTACCAGCCATCGGCTCAGTTCATTAATCCGGAATATTTAAAACCGGAAACATACAATAAAGAATCTTCGCTTTACAAAAAATATACCCGGGAAGAACCGCCCCAGATCCGCTTTTCTGAAGATGTAAAAAAACTTGCCGACAGTATTGCGGCACCCGGTGATACTCCTTTTGAAACTGCAAGGCGGTTTTACCTTTGGTTCAAGGAAAACATTCCGTGGACGGGTGCACTGGAGTATTCAACCATGCCTGACATGCCTGCTTATGTCATGGAACACAGGAGAGGCGATTGCGGCATGCAGACATTGTTGTATATTTCTATGCTCAGGTACAGGGGGATTCCGGCAAGATGGCAAAGCGGCTGGACAGTATTTCCGGACCACGAAAACCTTCATGACTGGAGTGAAATCTATTTCGAGGGCACCGGATGGGTTCCCTCCGACATTACATATGATCTCCAGGCAAGTGATGACAGGACCATCAGGGAATTTTTTATTTCGGGAATCGACTCCTACAGACTGATACTGAACAACGGAATATCAGGCAGCCTGTATCCGGAAAAAATTCACCTGAGAAGTGAACCATATGATTTTCAAAGAGGTGAAGTTGAATGGGAAGGTGGCAATCTTTATTTCGACAAATGGGACTACGAAATAAGCCTGGAATATGAAAAATAAACAGATCACTGACTCTGCAGGAATTTTGCTGTTTCCACCTGAACAGCCTGCCAGAATCTCTCTGTTAAATCTGTTTCAGGTTCGGTGAACTTACGGATTCTCTTTTTAACATCATATAAAGCTCCGTTTATCAAATCAGGATCTGCCAGGAGCTCAGTCAGGATCCCGGCCGGCACAGCCGGTTTTCTTAAAACCTTTACGCCTGTCTGATAAATCCTTCTGAAAATCCCCTTCTGTGTCCGGTAAAGTTCAGAACCGAAAACCCCGGGATCATAACTGTAAAACCGCATCCGGGTGCCTGCAAGCTCCCGCGAAAAATTCCTGCACATAAGAACCAGGTAATACTTGGAGTTTGAATACGCTTTCCATGCACTGTAATCCGCGGCTTCCCCGAAATGTTTAAAGTCCGGTTCCGCATACCGGTACGCCAGTGATGTGACTGAAACGATCCGTAGCGGCCTGTCCGGAGGGTGATGGCGGATAACGAGTCCGTTAACAAGAAAATGTGACAGGAAGTTAATCTGAAAAGTATATTCAAAGCCGTCTTTTGTAACTCTATAGTCCGGCGGACTTAAAATCCCGGCATTATAGACCATATAATCAAAATTATACGCTTCAAAGATGTGCCCGAATACTTTTGCCGTAGCGGCAAGATCAGAAAAATCGACCCGGTAAAAGGTGAAGCGGCTTTCGCATTCAGATATCTCAGCTTTTCTTCTTCCGGTGGCAACAACATCAAAACCCCTGCGGAGAAACAATTTCACCAGTTCAAGCCCCAGTCCCGAGGTTCCGCCGGTAATAAGCACCCTGCCTTTCACATACATATTCATACATCCAAAAACCGGGGATAAACATAGTAAAAAGGCAGCATGAGCCGGTAAATAAAGGAGGCTTCTACCATACTTTCTCCATAAGAAGGATATTTCTCAATTCATCCGGTTTAATATTTTCACGTATCTCACCGGCATCTGCAACGGAAATCCTTCCTGTCTCCTCAGACACAACCACAACAATGGCATCTGTCTGTTCTGATATCCCCAGGGCAGCACGGTGCCGCATTCCGAAATGAGATGACAAGGCATATTGATCTGTAACAGGCAGCGGACATCTGGCAGCCAGTATCCGGCGGTTTTCAATAAGTACAGCACCATCATGGAGGGGAGTGTTCTTAAAAAATATTGTTTCCAGAAGATCCGCACTTATGTCAGCTTCTATTCTCTGCCCCCGGTCGGCATACAATCCGAGCATGCTCTGCCGCCCGATGACTATCAGTGCTCCTATCTTCTTTGAACTCATCGACTGGCTAGCCTTTACTATCTCCTCTACAACCGAAGGTATGACAGACTCATCTTTCTCAGAAGAGAAAAATCTTTTGAACGAGATCTGTGTATTCTTGATATACCTGTTCCCGATCACAAGCAGGAATCGCTTCACTTCCTGCTGAAAAACAACAATCAGGGCAATCACCCCCACACCTATCACCTGTCCCAGGAGAGAACTTATAAGGCTCATATTCAGAGCTTTAACCAGAAGCCAGAACATATAAATGAGGAATACAGCAATTACTATGCTGAATACCGAAGTTCCCTTGATGATCCTGTAAAACTGGAACATGATGAAAGCTAGAAGCAGTATGTCAATTATATCAAGAACAGTTACGGGTACCAACATTTTACCATTGTTTATTTATCATTATCTGCTCAGGCTCTTTTCAGCATTTCAATAAGTCTGACGGTCTGAACAGCTTCTTTCACATCATGAACCCTTAGTATGTCGGCTCCCCCGAGGAGGGCAACCGCATGAAGAACAGATGTTCCGTTAAGAGCTTCACCAGGAGAAACGGACAGGGTTTTCCAGATCATCGATTTTCGTGAAATCCCTGTCATAAGCGGTAAACCGGCAATGGAAAAATCGCCCAGACGCTTGAGCATGTCAAAATTATGCTTTATTGTTTTACCAAAACCAAAACCGGGATCAATAATTATATCCCTTACTCCTGCCCTCCTGAGTCTGTTTATCCTCACCCCGGCCCATCTCAGTACTTCTGCAATCACATCATCATATTCAGGATTATTCTGCATGGTACGGGGATTTCCCTTCATGTGCATTATCACATAAGGAACATTGAATTCAGCTATTAATCCGAACATTTCACTGTCTGCATCACCGCCGGAAATATCATTTACGATCTGCACACCATAATCACTTACTGCCTCATATGCGATCTCCGCCCTGAACGTATCAACAGACAGGATCGCTTCCGGAAACCTGTCCCTTATCATTCTGACTGCATTCAGAACCCTTTGTTTTTCTTCCTTCACCGGCACATCATCTGCAAAAGGCCGTGAGGAATAACCTCCGACATCAAGTATATCCGCTCCTTCGCTGATCATGGTGACCGCTGTTTCAACAATCTCCCTGTCCCCGGTCACTCTGCTTCCATGATAAAATGAATCAGGAGTGACATTGATTATTCCCATCACTTTAGGAACGCTCAGATCAATGAGTTTCCCGCCTGCATTAATAAAACCCGGTTTATCAGCCAACACTGTCGAATTATTTTGTGAAATTAGTGATTTTTCATTAAAAGCAAACAAGCCTGACCCGCTTCCGTTAATAACTCATGAAAACAAATCATAATTATGCCGGGCTTTCGTTTTAATCTTTGAAGTGTGCTTGCTACATTTGCACTACTGCTAATGACGATGAGATGAAACAACTTGTTATTGAAGGAGTTGATGGATCGGGAAAATCGACACAAATAAAACTTCTGAATGACTGGTTCAAAAAAAAAGGACAGGAGTGCAAATATCTTCACTTTCCCCGGACTGATTCGCCATTTTTCGGTGAACTTATTGCCCGCTTCCTGCGCGGGGAATTCGGCAGTCTGAACCAGGTCAGTCCCTGGCTGGTGGCAATACTATATGCCGGAGACAGAAAGGACGCGTCAGAGCTGATAAATGAATGGCTGAGATCAGGGAGCATGGTTATCCTTGACAGATATACCTTTTCAAATATTGCCTACCAGTGTGCCAAACTGAACGGGGAAAAAGAACGTGAAGAACTGATGAAATGGATACTGGATCTGGAGTTCAGGCATTTTGGCATACCTGTTCCCGATCTGAATATTTTTCTCGATGTGCCATATGCATTTACTGAAGAAAAGTTACTGCTCGCCAGAACCGGTGATGACAGAAAATATCTTGACGGAACCAGGGATATTCACGAAGAATCACTTCTTTTCCAGAAAAAAGTGAGGGAAGTATACCTTCAGCTTGCCCGCAGGGATAACAGGCTTCAGATTATAAACTGCAGCAATGAGCAGGGTGAGATGCTTCCCCCCCGGGAAATATCTGAACTTATAATTGATTTATTAACAGACAAAAAAATATTATGATATGAGATTCTTGTTATTGATATGCAGGATTGCAGCAGGCCTGGTCTTTATTTTTTCGGGTACGGTAAAAGCCATGGATCCCCTGGGTTCAGCATACAAGTTCCAGGATTATTTTTTAGCATTTAATATGGATTTTCTTCTGCCCCTAAGTCTGCCACTGGGCATACTTTTATGTACGGCTGAATTTTTTGCCGGCTTTTCGGTATTGTTCAATATCCGGCAAAAAGCAGGAATCTGGCTCCTGATGCTTATGATGATTGTTTTTACCCCGCTTACCTTTGTACTGGCCCTTACAAATCCTGTAACAGACTGCGGATGTTTTGGCGACGTCATACATCTTACCAACTGGCAGACATTCATTAAAAATATAGTCCTGCTTATTCCGGTAACGATTCTTTTTGTATACAGAAACAAGGTTGTTCCGGCCAATGGAATGATAAGGGAATGGATGACAGTTGCCGGAATATTAATCCTCTTCGTAGCCTTTTCGCTCTTTAACCTCAGAAATCTTCCCCTGATTGATTTTCTGCCATACAAGACCGGCACCCACATCCCTGATAAAATGATAATCCCGGAAGGAAAGCCGGCAGACAGGTATGAAACAACCTTTATCTATGAAAAAGATGGTGTGGCAAAAGAGTTTTCACTTGAAAATTACCCGGCAGACGATAACTCCTGGACATTTGTGGATCAGAAAACCGTACTGGTGGAAAAGGGATATGAACCTCCCATTCATGATTTTGTACTGACCACTCAGGACAATGCAGACATTACGGAAAGTATTCTCACATCGGAGGATTTTACCTTTCTTATGATATGTCAGAAAATTGAAAATATTAAAGACGAAAGACTGAATAAAGGATTCAGTCTGGGCGACAGGCTTTCAGCCGAAAATATTCAATTTCTCGTTCTTACCGCATCCGGATCCGGTGAAATCAGTAAATACGGCAGGAACCACAATGTGTGCAGTGTCGACGAAATAACACTCAAAACGATGGTGAGGTCAGACCCCGGATACATGCTGCTTCGCGGAGGAACAATCCTGGGGAAATGGTCATGGGCAAAAATACCTTCATTTGAATATCTTTCAAAAGAATTCTTTGATAACTGATAATTTAAACTTAACACTATTTCAAATGAGAAAAAAAATTGTTGCAGGAAACTGGAAAATGAACATGAATTATGAAGAGGGGATAGAATTAGCAGTCTCCCTTGATAAGTATTTCACTGACAAGGCGCCTTCAGGCACTGAAGTGATAATTTGTCCGCCTTTTATCCACCTGGCAGCTGTTTCACAGGCCCTGAAGAGCGGCAACATAGCCCTGGGAGCCCAGAATTGCGCCTCGGAAGCATCAGGAGCATTTACCGGAGAGGTATCTGCAAGTATGATAAGCAGCACCGGCGCCGAATATGTGATAATCGGCCATTCGGAAAGAAGGACCTTTTATAATGAAGATGACAGCCTGCTGAACAAAAAAACCATACTGGCCCTTGAAAGCGGCCTGAAGGTTATTTTTTGCTGTGGTGAAATAAAAGAACAGAGAGAGAATGGTTCCCATTTTGAAGTTGTAAAAAGGCAGATTGAAAAAGGATTGTTTCCGCTCGGAAAAGAAGCAATGGAAAATATAATAATCGCCTATGAGCCTGTCTGGGCTATCGGAACCGGTCTGACTGCCACACCGGACCAGGCACAGGAAATGCATTTGCATATCCGGGGTCTGGTCAGGGAAAAATACGGTACGGAAATTGCGGATAAACTTACTATTCTGTACGGAGGAAGCTGCAATCCATCAAATGCCGCAGATATTTTTTCCAGACCTGATGTCGACGGCGGACTGATAGGTGGCGCATCACTCAGAAAAGACGACTTTGTTGCAATAGTTGAAGCAAGGGAACAGACATAATTCCATTGTGCAGATTGTTGCATGAGATAACAGGAAAGAGGATTCTGCAATCATGTCAAGACTACTGGTCATTACAAGCCTGGTACTCCTTATAATCTTACCCGGAGAGTTGCCTG
>JAAYKX010000093.1 GCA_012522155.1 Bacteroidales bacterium | reverse complement strand
TCATTACTGTTACCGTGAATACTGCCAGACCCGGGATAATTATCGGCAAAGGCGGTCAGGAGGTCGACAAACTGAGGCAAGAGCTCAGGAATATTACAAAGAAGGAAGTACAGATCAATATTTTTGAAATCAAGCGTCCCGAACTGGATGCAAATATTGTAAGTAAAAATATAGCAAGGCAGATTGAGGGAAAAATATCCTACAGGCGTGCAGTAAAGATGGCCATAGCATCCACGATGCGGATGGGAGCAGAAGGAATCAAGGTCGTCGTTTCGGGCAGACTCGGCGGTGCAGAAATGGCACGTACTGAAACCTACAAGGAAGGCCGTATACCCCTTCATACATTCCGTGCTGATATTGATTACGCCCTGGGCGAGGCACACACAAAAGTGGGACTTATCGGAATAAAGGTCTGGATATGCAACGGCGAGGTTTACGGTAAAAGGGATCTCAGTCCGAATATCGGCGCAAGGAGCGCCAAGGGCAAAGGTATGAGAAGAAAGGCCAAGAAATAGGAAATCATAGTTGAACAATTTTTAATCAGATAATCCATGTTACAGCCAAAAAGGTCAAAATACAGGAGGGCACAGAAGGGGAGAATGAAAGGCAATGCCCAGAGAGGAGCACAGCTTGCTTTCGGTTCATTCGGCATCAAGGCCCTGGAGGAGGCCTGGATAACAGGAAGACAACTGGAAGCAGCACGTCAGGCTGTTACACGTTACATGAAACGTGAAGGGCAGCTCTGGATAAGAGTGTTTCCGGACAAACCCATAACCAAGAAACCTGCGGAAGTCAGAATGGGTAAGGGGAAAGGTTCTCCGGAAGGATTTGTTGTTCCCGTAACGCCGGGAAGAATTCTTCTTGAAGCTGACGGAGTTCCGATTGAAGTGGCAAGGGAGGCACTGCGCCTGGGAGCCCAGAAGTTCCCGATCCTGACCCGCTTTGTTGTCAGACATGATTATGAAGAATAAACAAGAATAATAGAGATGAAAACATCGGAGATAAGGGAACTCAGCACATCTGATCTTATTGAGCGCATTGATATGGAAAGAACCATGCTTGCACGGATGAAACTTAATCATGCCATCACACCGCTCGATAATCCTCAGAAAATCAAACAGGTCAGGCAGGTAATCGCCCGTCTGATGACGGAACTTCGGACAAGGGAATTAAAAGAAAAATCAATATAGCCGGATAACAGCAATGGAAAGGAATATTCGAAAAGAACGTGTCGGAGTAGTTGTGAGCAACAAGATGGAAAAATCCATTGTGGTTGCCATTAAAAGGAAAGTAAAGCATCCGATGTATGGAAAGTTTATCAACAAAACAACGAAACTGATGGCGCATGATGAGGAAAACGCATGCAATATCGGTGATACGGTACGTATTTCAGAGACCAGGCCTCTGAGCAGGAAAAAGACCTGGAGACTGGTAGAAATAATTGAAAGGGCGAAATAATCATGATACAGCAGGAATCAAGACTGACAGTAGCCGATAATTCGGGAGCCAAAGAAGTGCTGTGCATCAGGGTGCTTGGCGGAAGCAGGAAAAGATACGCTACTGTGGGCGACAAGATCGTAGTAACTGTTAAATCTGCAGTTGCGTCGGGTGAGGCCAAAAAAGGAACAGTAAGCAGGGCAGTTGTTGTCAGGACTAAAAAGGAGATACGCCGCCCTGACGGTTCATATATAAGATTTGATGATAATGCAGTGGTGCTTCTTACAAATCTCGATGAGGTGAGAGGTACCCGTATTTTCGGACCTGTTGCACGCGAACTGCGTGATAAGTACATGAAAATAGTATCACTGGCGCCTGAAGTATTGTAGGACCTGTAAACAAACAGCAATGCATAAGAAATTACAT
>JAAYKX010000092.1 GCA_012522155.1 Bacteroidales bacterium | reverse complement strand
CAGTCACTCCGACTGGAGTAAATATAAGGTACTGATAATACCTGACGATATTGTTTTTACTGATGAGATAGCACGGCGTGTCAAGGCACACCTGGCTGCCGGAAAAGCAGTAATATCTTCAGGCAGCGCGGGACTGGATCCTGAACAGAAAAAATTCGTTCTCGAAAAGGAATGGGGAGTCAAATACCTGGGTAAAAACAGCTTCGATCCTGCCTATTTTACAGTCGGCAAAAATTTTAACAGCGGACTGCCCGACATGCCGCTGTCACAATACTCGACAGGTATTGACCTCGAAGCTATGGCCGGAACAAAAGTGGAAGCCACTCTTATAAAACCTTATTATAACAGGCACTGGGATGGAGAATATGCTTTCTATTACACTCCTCCCGACAAAGTGACTGACCTGCCTGCACTTACAGTGAATGGCAATGTTGCCCATTTCAGTCACAGGATATTTTCTGGCTATGCCGATAAGGCATCAGTGGAGCTGAAAAGGGTGTTTTCAAATGTACTTGAGAGCTACCTGCCTGATCCGGTGTTTAAGTCAGGTGACCTGCCGTCCTTTGCCAGGGCATTTGTAACTGAACAGCAGGGAAGAAGGATGGTACATTTGCTATCTTATGTTCCTGAGATGAGAGGCCAGACACAGATGATAGAAGAACCTATTAAGCTTAACAACATAAAAATCTCACTTCGCGTTGATGGCAAAACACCTGAAAAAGTGTATTCTGCTCCTGATAAAAAGTCAATTAGCTTTAAAATTGAAAATGGGTATATAAATATCACAATTCCCGAATGCAACGGTTATTCACTGATAGTATTTGAGCAATAATTATCTAAATTTACCTTAATATGTCAGCGAAAAATTATACAAGAAGAAATTTCATTGGAAGAACCACTGCAGGACTTGCGGGAGCTGCAGCTTTTACAGGAGTGGAGCCGGTAATTCCCAAAAATGAATCCCCTGCCCCCGGCTTACCCAACGAGGGACCAGTCTACCCGGCATCCTCATTTGCAACTGAAGTGCAACGATTACCGGAAGAAAAAATATATGACTATCATAAACGACTCTCCACAGCGCCTGTGCATATCAGCAGAAGGGACAATTATGCCGTGAAGGAGAATGACGAGATGCAGCTGCCCGATACTGGATGGAGTATCTTCTGGATAAAGGGCAGTGGAGCTATCCTCGATAATGCAGTGGACGACTTCATCGACTACCTCAGTGTGTCGCAAAATGTCATGATCGATGCTGAGCCGGTGACTGACCTGAATAACTGGAAAAGGTTAAAACAGGCTGTGGTGGCAGGCACAAAGGACCAGATGCCGGGTTGCGGACTGGAACTCAAAGGTCCGAAAGATTATGAGATACAGGTAACTCCCAATAATATTGTGGTTTGTGGCTATGACCAGCGCGGTGCGATGTTCGGGCTATATAACCTCGAAAGCAGGATGAACCTGAGGGAAGCACCATTCCTGCATAAAAACCTGAATACTGTACGGCACAGCCTTTATGAAACAAGGATGGTGCTCTCATGGATGGGCTGGATGGAGTTCCCTGACAGGTTCCTGTCACACCTCGCACATGATGGTTTCGATGGCATATATGCGTCGGTTTATGCAAATCCTAATGGGGACCGGACCACTGCAGAAAATTCCACCGACTTCTATGCACGTTCACTTTTTACAGTCAGAATGCAGGATCCAAAACGTATGAGAGACCTGGTCGACAGGGCATCAAAATTCGGGATCAAGGTATATACACCTATCTGCTATCAATATGTTGGCACAAAAGAGAGTGAAGAGGGACTGCGTAAGCTGGTGAAGGATAT
>JAAYKX010000091.1 GCA_012522155.1 Bacteroidales bacterium | reverse complement strand
GATGGATCACCGGCACATACGGTCCGGGTCCGGAATATATTGTCTTTGGAAAACCGGGTGTTTTCAACGGACAGATAAATATTGTACATCCCGAGATTGAGGCATCGGAAAAGGCAGCTGAAAGGATAACATCGGCACTGCAGGCACAATACAGCACTACCGAAAAATTAAAGAATCATTTCCTTGGCTCGAAAGCCATCAGCAGGCTTACCGGAACATTGTTTCAAAAGACCGGTTTCACGCTGCCCGAGACACTGCCCGGATATATCATTACAAAATATAATCTCCTTGAACTGGGCAAAGCCCTGTATTCAATTCATTTTCCGCAGGATCCGGGAATTCTGGAGAAAGCCCGGTACCGGCTTAAGTTTGAGGAGCTTTTTTATATCCAACTGAACCTCATGAGGTTCAGAAGTAACCGCATGCAGAAGTTCAGAGGCTTTATCTTTTCAAACGTTGGAGAAAAATTCAATACTTTCTATTTCAAAAACCTTCCCTTTGAGCTTACCTCCGCACAAAAGCGGGTGATGAAAGAGATAAGAAAGGACCTCGGTTCAGGAATTCAGATGAACAGGCTGCTTCAGGGTGATGTCGGAAGCGGGAAAACCCTTGTCGCCCTGATGAGTATGCTGATAGCTGTTGACAACGGTTACCAGGCATGTATTATGGCCCCTACCGAGATACTGGCAAAACAACATTATGAAACGATCGTTTCCCTGCTCAGGGACATGAATATCAGTGTTAAGCTTCTCACCGGTTCATCTGCAGGATCACTCAGAAAGGAAATAAAAGAGTCCCTTCTCGATGAATCACTGAACATACTTATCGGAACGCATGCCCTTATTGAGGACAATGTACAGTTCGGCAGACTGGGCCTGGTAATAATCGATGAACAGCACCGCTTTGGTGTTGAACAGAGGGCCAGGCTGTGGAGGAAAAGCACTGATCCGCCTCATGTCCTTGTAATGACGGCAACTCCCATACCCAGGACCCTGGCAATGACCCTGTACGGCGACCTGGATGTGTCGGTGATAGATGAACTGCCACCGGGCAGGACCCCGGTCAGAACCATGCACTTTTTTGATTCCGAAAAAAATAAAGTGTACGGATTTATGAAGCAGAAAATTGAGGAAGGAAGCCAGGTCTTTGTGGTTTATCCCCTCATCAGGGAATCGGAGAAAATGGACTACAGGGATCTTGAAGACGGATGGGATACTGTCTCAAGGTTGTTTCCGCCTCCCCGTTACAGTATCAGCGTGGTTCACGGACAGATGACGCCCGCCGTAAAGGAGGAGTCCATGAAGCTGTTCAGGGAGGGCAAAGCCCATATCCTGATAGCAACAACAGTGATAGAGGTTGGTGTTGATATCCCCAACGCATCGGTGATGGTTATAGAAAGTGCGGAAAGATTCGGCCTTTCGCAGCTTCATCAGCTGCGCGGACGCGTAGGAAGAGGGTCCGCCCAGGCATACTGCATCCTGATAAGCGGAGAGAAGCTTTCAAAGGAAGCATCTGCAAGAATAAATGTGATGACGCAGACGAATGATGGTTTCGAGATAGCCGAGAAAGACCTTCAGCTGCGGGGTCCTGGTGATATTGAAGGAACCATGCAAAGCGGAATCCCGTTTGACCTCAGGATCTCGGATCTGGGGAAGGACGGCCAGCTTCTGGCCTGGGTCCGCAATATTGCGGAAGAAATCATAGAATCGGATCCGCGGCTGGAAAAAGACAATAATGCAATTTTGAAAATTATGCTGAAAAAAATGTTCAGTAAAAAACAATCATGGAGCAACATAAGCTGATAAAAAACTATTTATAACCGGAATAAATAATTATGAAAGTCTGATTTCATGATAAAAAACAGTAAGAAATTTAGCGTTATTAGTAAATTTGCGATTTTCTTTCCGGAGTAATTTATGAACAGATCAAACAGTTACAATAATATAGAGCACGAGGGAACAGTACAAAGATCAGACAATAACCTGGTTATAGTCAGTATATCATCGGAAGCGGCATGTTCCTCCTGTCATGCAAAAGGTGCCTGCAACCTGGCAGGATCAAAGGAAAAACTGATTGAGGTCAGGGGCAGTTATGACCTTATGCCGGGTGACAATGTCACGGTCATCATGAACAGATCAACAGGATTCAGGGCAGTACTGCTCGGCTATGTCCTTCCTTTTATTTTACTTATCCCGGCCCTGCTTATCCTCAGCTCATACGGAATATCAGAACTGACAGCCGGACTGGGCTCTGTAGCTGTTGTCAGCATTTATTATCTTGTGCTCTTCATATTCCGTAACAGAATAGGAAACAGTTTCAACTTTTCAATAAAAACTCCTTAATGAGTAACATTATTATTATAACGATTTTAAGTCTGGGCCTTCTTGCCTTGCTTGCTGCAATAATTCTCTATTTTATTGCACAGAAATTCAAGGTATATGAAGATCCCCGGATAGATGAGATTCAGGACATTCTTCCGGCAGCCAACTGTGGCGGATGCGGCTTTGCCGGCTGCCGTGCCTTTGCCGAAGCACTGGTCAGGGCAGAATCCTTTGATGGCCTTAACTGCCCCCCGGGAGGTGCTGACGTTATGGCGGAGGCAGCCAGGCTTCTGGGAAAAGAAGCTCCTGAAGTGGATCCTCTTGTTGCAGTTCTGAAATGCAACGGCAGTCCTGAATACCGTCCCCTTACCTCATTCTATGACGGAGTGCCTGACTGCCGGATAGCCCACAGCCTGTATCTGGGTGAAACAGACTGCAGCTACGGCTGTCTTGGAAAAGG
>JAAYKX010000008.1 GCA_012522155.1 Bacteroidales bacterium | reverse complement strand
TATTAAAAAGATCATCTGATGCTAACAAAATGAAAATAAATTTTGTAGTGAACATGATTTTGGATATTTTCAAAGCCTGTTTAAAGCGATAGTAACTAACTTTTTTAATCCGCATATTTATGGACCAAAACCTGGCAATCGGCGCTGATATTGGAGGCAGTCATATCAGTTGTGCCGCAGTCGACATTGTATCATTACGAATTATCAGGGAAACTCTTGTAGAAAAGGATGTTAACAATAAAGCTCCGGCAGATGAGATTATTTCGGTTTGGGGAAATGCCCTTTCCGAGTCGATCAGCAAAATTCCCCGTGAAAAGCTCAGGGGTATCGGATTCGGCATGCCCGGACCTTTTGACTATGTGAAAGGCATAAGCTATATAAAGGGTGTTGATAAATATGAAAACCTTTATGGCTGCAATGTAAAGGAAGAAATATCGAAAGCCCTGAATGTAGCGGCAGATTTTCCAATAAGATTCATGAATGATGTTTCATCCTTTGCCGTGGGTGAAGCCCTGGTGGGAAAAGCTGCATCATATAACCGTTCAATGGCTGTTACACTGGGAACAGGACTGGGATCGGCATTTATCAAAAACCGTATTCCTGTTGTTGACGGCCCCGAGGTGCCCAAACTGGGCTGTGTTTATCACCTTCCCTACAAAGACAATATAGCGGATGATTATTTTTCGACAAGATGGTTTGTCAGAAGCTATAATACACTAACCGGTAAGGAAATAGAAGGAGTAAAGGAGCTTTCTGAAATGGCACCCACTGACCAGATAGCAATGAACCTCTTTCAGGAATTCGGTTATAACCTGGGAACATTCCTGACTCCCTTTCTTGTCACTTTCAAAGCTGACATTATTGTTATCGGAGGAAATATTTCCAATTCATATAACTTTTTCGGACCCAGGTTTGAAAAAAGACTGAAGCAGGAAGCTTGTGAATGCAGGGTGGCCCTGTCTGATCTGAAAGAAGATGCAGCCCTTATCGGAGCAGCTTTTCTCATGGATGACCGCTTCTGGCTGGATATCCAGCATGCACTTCCGCTGATGTAAGCCTGAAGTGAAATTGGGAACGTGATAAAGCCCGAAGCAATGCCAAAGCCGAAATCAAAAAGCCGAAACCAAAAAGCCGAAACCAAATAACCTGAATAAATACGGAATGATAAACCTAAAACGATGAATACACAAAAAGTCAACCTGGCAAAAATAGCTCCTGTTCTCATGGCATGTTTTGTTATGAGTTTTGTTGACCTGGTCGGAATAATAGTAGACCGCGTCAGCAGTGATATGCATCTCAGTGCAACAGTGGCACAGCTTATTCCCTCAGCCATATTCCTGTGGTTTTTCCTGTTGTCTGTTCCCATCGGGGTCCTTCAGGCAAAAATAGGGAAACGCAACATGCTTAATATTGGCATGGGTATCACTGCACTCGGATTACTGGTTCCCTGGTTTTTTTACTCATTTGCAATGGTGATGGTTGGCGCCGCTCTGCTGGGCATAGGAAATACAATCGTTCAGGTATCGGCAAACCCGCTTCTTGTTGATGTTGTTCCCGGAAACAGGAGATCAAGCTTTCTGAGCTTCTCGCAGTTCATAAAAGCAGTAGGCTCAATGTTGGGTGCCCCGCTTGCCGCACTTTTTGCAGCACGGTTCGGAGACTGGAGGATACTCTTCCTGGTATTTGGAATTGTTTCCATCCTTTCAGTACTCTGGCTCGGAAATGTAAAAATTGAAGAGACCCGGACGGAAGGTCTGAAAGTATCCATAGGATCGGCATTCAGACTTCTTGGAAATAATTTCATACTCCTGATGGTACTTTCAATATTTCTGGTAGTGGGCGTGGATGTCGGATTCAATTCCAATTCAGGACAGTTCCTGATGAAGCAGTTCGGAATACCACAGGTTGCCGCGGAATCGGGAAGGAGTATCTATTTCCTGGGCCGTATGCTTGGTACTTTTGCCGGAGCCATCATGCTGACAAAAATTTCTTCGTCAAGGTTTTTTATGTGGACATCTCTTCTTGGCATCCTGTTCCTCCTGGCTATTCTTCTGATAAAATCATCAGCCATGGCATGGGTACTGGTTTTCCTGATAGGACTGGCCGTGGCAAACATATGGCCTCTGGTCTTTTCCATTGCCGTCGGGAAACATCCTGAAAGAAGCAACGAGATTTCCGGACTTATGATGATGGCTATTTCAGGAGGAGCGGTCATTCCTTTCCTGGTTGGCTGGATCGGTGAGATCTCCAACCTGAATATCGGTATGCTGGTGCTTGTCGCATGTATGGTTTATCTTGCGGCTGTCGGAGCATATTGCATTAAAAATGAACAGAATTAATAAATATTATATGTTATGAAAAATATTAAAACAGGCAGGCGTGATTTTCTGAGAAAAACCGGTGCTGCCACGGTTGCTTTTACCATTGTACCCAGGTTTGTGCTCGGGGGCAGAGGCTATACTGCCCCGAGCGATCAGCTTACAAAGGGTATAATAGGAGTAGGAGGAATGGGACGCGGTCATATCAATTATGAAGGAACCCGTTTGCTCGCTGTATGCGATGTTGACAAAAATCATATGGCACAGGCGATTGCCCAGGCCGGTGGCAATATTGCAGGTTATCATGATTTCCGTGAACTGATTGCACGGGACGATATAGATATTGTTCATATTGCAACACCGCCCCACTGGCATGGAATCATGACGGTTATGGCTGCTGAAGCCGGCAAGGATATTTGGTGCGAGAAACCCATGACAAGAACCATTGGTGAGGGAAAAAAAGTTGTTGAGGCTGTTCAGGAATATGGAAGAATGTTCCGCCTGAATACATGGTTCAGATTCAAGGATCTGTTCTACGGTATGGGTACGGAAGTGAAACCCATCAAGAAACTTGTGGAAAATGATGTTTTCGGATGGCCCCTTAAAGTTACTGTCAGCGGAATAACGGGATATGACTGGAAATTTTTCTGGAGCGGAGAACATAACCTGAAACCTGAACCCGTACCGCCTGAGCTGGATTACGACTTGTGGCTGGGACCCGCTCCCTACAAACCCTATAATGCGGAAAGGGTGCATAATAAGTTTCGGGGATACTGGGATTATGACGGCGGCGGTCTGGGTGACATGGGTCAGCATTATCTCGATCCTGTCCAGTATTTTCTTGGCAAGGATGAAACCGGACCGGTATCGGTTGAGATAGATGCACCGCAGCAGCATTATGATGCCGTAGGTTCATGGAGAAGGATAACCTATACCTATGAGGACGGATGCCAGATAATTCTTGACGGTGAGAACCGGGACAAGGATGCAGCATATATTGAAGGTCCGAAAGGCAAGCTTTACAGAGGATTCAGATCTGATATAAAAGATATAGAAAAGATAGTGGCTTCACTGCCCGATCCGGAGCCGCAGATCACAACATTTACGGAATCGGTGATCACCAGAAAAAAATTCGCTCTCAATGAGTCTAACGGCCACAGGTCGTGTTCAATGGTGAATCTTGGAGTAATTGCACTGCGGCTGGGAAGGAATCTCAAGTTTGATCCTGTAAATCAGCGTTGTATTGATGACGAGGGAGCTAACAGGCTGATAGACCAGCCTATGAGGGATCCCTGGAGAATATAAACGATACAATCTTTAAAATTCAAAATGCTAAAATCATGAAGATCAAAAATATATTTCTAATCTGTTTCTCCTTTCTGCTGATATCAGCTTTGTCCTATTCACAGGACAGGAGGACGCTCGAGACTAAAGTCGCTGATTTGCTGGCCCAGTTTCCCGCAACCAGTCTTTCCCAGACCGACAGGCTTATGGAAGACATGCTGGCCCTGGGAGAAGCCGGCCTTGTACAGATCTGTGATCAGATAATACCTGCCGGTACCGGAGATGATACCAGGGCCAGGTTTGCTGTTGACACCTTTTCAAGATTTCTTTCAACGCAGGGAAGGGAGAACGACAGAGAATCATGGGAGAAAATATGTATTACATATGCTTCCCGGAAAGCCGAAGCTGATGTGACAGACTTCTTTATCAAACAGCTTCAGCTTATAGGCAGTGAACAGGCTGCTACGGCACTTAAAATTTATATTTCTGACAAAAATAACTGCACTTCCGCCATATCGGCCATTACTGCCATAGGAGGAAGGGTAGCTGAACAGATACTGGCAGAATCCCTGAAGGACAGGGAGCTTCCCTGTGCTGCAGCGGTCATGAATGCTCTTGCCTCAATGGGGTCGAAGGCGGCCGTTAGTGATTATATTTACTGGTCAGGCAACGTAAATATAAATACAAAGGCTTCCGCATATAATGCCCTTGCAATGAGCGGAGCCCGCGAGGCATATCCTGTTCTCCTGAAAGCAGCAAAGAGTCATGGATACCGCTGGGAGCGCACCGGTGCTGTTGCGGCCCTGATCAGCTATGCCAACACTCTGGGACTCAGCGGGGATATCAAAACAACGAACAAAATAACCAGGATGCTCATAAGAAAGTGCAACGACAGGCTTACTTATCAGAATAAAGCCGCAGCACTGAAAACCTATGTCAGTTTCAACGGGATTGATGCATTTCCCGAAATACTGAAAGCAGCGGGGCATCCCGATCTGAAATACCGGAATGCAGCTATCAGTCTGACAGGAATGATAGAAGGTGGTGATGTTGTACGCAGATGGATCGACCATTTTCCCAAAGCCACCAGGGCAGCCAGACCCGAAATAATAAGAATGCTTGGAAAACGCGGGGATGAGCAGGCACTCGGACTCATCTCTTCATCCCTGGCTGATGCTGACATCAATGTAAGGGCTGCAGCAGCGGAGGCACTTGCAGGGATGAGTGGCAGCAGTGCTGTTCCGGCACTTGTATCTTACATGACGGGGAATGACTCTCCCGCAGATCAGGAGGCAGCAGTGTCAGCCCTGAAAAGTGTTGCGGGTGACAGGCAGATACCGGAACTGAAAGCTGTTCTGGCAACAGGCTCGTCCGCAGCAAAGATAAGTGCAATGGAACTGATGGCATGGAATGGCAATACTGAGAACTTCAGTGAAATACTGCCTTTTGCATCGTCGGATGATAAAAATGTAAAGGCAGCTGCATTCAGGGCATTGCCCGGACTGGCAGGAGAAAAGGATCAGGAAGCCCTTATCGGTCTTCTGAAATCTGAAGAAAATTCCGGCTATGCTGCAGAACTCCAGCAGGCACTTGCCGCAGCGGCAAACCAGACGGCTGATCCGGAAAAGAGATCGGCTCAGATACTGAAAGCAATGGATGGCAGCATGGATAAAAAGCTTCTTATTCCCGTACTGGCAAAAACCGGTGGAAGGGAAGCCCTTGCAACTGTTCTGAAAGAGTTTGAAGCCGGTGATCCCGACATGCGGGAAGCATGTTTCAGGGCGCTTACTTCCTGGACTGATTATTCTGCATCCTCAGCTTTATACGAGATATGTGCATCCGGTAACAAAACCTACGAGGCACCGGCCTTTTCAGGATATGTCAGACAGATCAGAGGTGCAGATATCAAGGCTGAACAAAAGCTTCTGCTTTTCAGGAAGATAATGCCATATGCCCTGTCGGCTGAGCGGAAGAACCAGATACTGAACGAACTGGGCAGGATAAAAACATGGCAGTCACTCTTCTTTGTGGCAGACTATCTTGATGATCCGTCAACATCTGCTGCGGCTGCAAGAGCAGCCATGTATATTGCACTGCCCTCGGCGGACGAGGCGACGGGAATGTACGGAACGAATGTCAGGGAGATACTTACAAAGGCAATGTCGAAAATCGCCGGACAGGAAAGTGAATACGACAGGGAGATGATAAGCAAGTATCTTGAATCGATGCCTCCGGATGAAGGATTTGTATCCATGTTCAACGGACGGGATCTTACTGGCTGGCAGGGACTGGTTGAAAATCCAATCACCCGTGCGAAGATGAGACCTGCGGAACTTGCACGGAAACAGGCTGAGGCTGACAGTAAGGTTCCCCTGAACTGGAGCGTGAAAGACGGATGTATATGGTTCAGCGGACGAGGGGATAACCTGTGCTCTGTAAAACTATATGCCGACTTTGAAATGCTCGTGGACTGGAAGATTACCAAGGGAGGCGACAGTGGAATATATCTGAGAGGTTCACCCCAGGTGCAGATATGGGATACTTCACGGGTTGCCGTTGGTGCCCAGGTGGGATCGGGCGGATTGTACAACAACAGGATTCATCCGTCAAAACCCCTTAAAGTGGCCGATAATTTGGTGGGTGAATGGAATACATTCAGAATCATTATGATTGGTGAAAAGGTGTCTGTATGGCTCAACGGGGAACTTGTGACAGACAATGTTGTTTTGGAGAATTACTGGGACCGCAGTATACCGATCTTCCCGGCCGAAGCGATCGAGCTTCAGGCTCACGGGACAGACCTGGCATTCCGCGATATTTATGTACGTGAGATAAGTGAAAAGGAATACAATCTTACTCCGGAGGAGAAAGCCGAAGGCTTTGTGTCACTGTTTAACGGAAGAAACCTTGATAACTGGACAGGCAACAAGGAATCATACATTGCAGAAGACGGAATGATAGTGATCAGACCGGAAAGGGGAAGCGGAGGGAATCTGTTTACCAATGAGGAATACAGTGATTTTATTTTCCGTTTTGAATTCCTTCTTACCCCCGGGGCAAACAACGGTCTGGGTATCAGAGCACCCCTGGAAGGAGATGCAGCTTATGCAGGTATGGAACTTCAGATCCTTGATGACAGTGCGCCGATATATGCAAACCTGGAACCATATCAGTTCCATGGATCGGTTTACGGGATTATTCCGGCCAGGAGAGGCTTTCTTAAACCGGTTGGTGAATGGAACTATCAGGAAGTTACTGTTAAGGGAACATCCATAAGGATAGATCTCAACGGCACAACCATTGTTGACGGAGACCTTGCCGGGCCGCGGGACGAAGGGACCATGGACGGCAGGGATCATCCCGGACTGAAAAGGAAATCAGGACATATAGGTTTCCTGGGACATGGTTCGGTTGTTAATTTTCGAAATATCAGGATCAAAGACTTATCTGAAGGATCTTAGGATCAGTGCTTGTCTGAGGGATCCCCTGTCGCCACGCTGCCACATTGCCAGCCGCCACGTTGCCATGCCGCCTGTCGCTACGCTGCCAGCCGCCGGCCACTGGCAGATCCCGGGGAAAGCAGGTGTTTTTATTAAACTTCATTAATAATGAGACAGTATTTAATTCCGCTTCTTATCCTTGTCAGTCTGGCAGCCTGCAGGCATGCCGGATCTCCGGAACCTTACGGACCTCTGCCGTCGGAACGTCAAATGGCATGGCACCAGATGGAATATTATATGTTTGTTCACTTCACGGTCAACACCTTTACAGGCAGGGAATGGGGATACGGAGATGAGGGAGAGTCGGTTTTCAATCCCTCTGAAATGGATTGCAGGCAGTGGGCAAGAGTGGCAAGGGATGCAGGGATGAAGGGGATAATAATAACCGCGAAGCATCATGACGGCTTTTGTCTTTGGCCTTCGGATTTTACTGAACATTCAGTAAAAAACTCAGTATGGAAAAACGGCAGGGGGGATGTTTTAAGGGAACTCAGGGAAGCATGTGATGAATATGGTCTGAAGATGGGAGTATATCTTTCTCCCTGGGACAGGAACAGTGCCGTTTACGGAACACCGGAATACCTTGGATATTACCGGGACCAGCTTCATGAACTGCTGACATCCTACGGCGATATTTTTGAAGTATGGTTTGACGGTGCCAACGGAGGCAGCGGTTATTACGGAGGTGCACGCGAGACACGCAGAATTGACAATAAGACATATTATGACTGGCCAAAGACCCATGAGCTGGTCAGAAAGCTGCAGCCCGCTGCCGTGATGTTCAGTGATGCCGGACCGGATGTCCGGTGGGTTGGCAATGAAAGCGGAATGGGCAGTATAACGAACTGGTGTCTGCTGCGCCGTGATGAACTCTGGCCCGGAGGGGATTTTGCAGCCATCCTGGGCGAGGGCCATGAAGATGGTGATTACTGGGTTCCTGCGGAAGTGGATGTCTCAATACGTCCCGGATGGTTTTATCATCCGGAAGAGGATTCCCTTGTCCGTTCACCGGAAAACCTTATGGAACT
>JAAYKX010000090.1 GCA_012522155.1 Bacteroidales bacterium | reverse complement strand
GGCCTGTTTGACAGGGTTAAAACACTTGGTTTTCAGCTGAAAATAGTTAATGCGGCCAAGGATTTTATTGCTGAAAAAGGATATGATTCAAAATACGGTGCACGACCTCTCAAGCTGGCAATCCAGAAATATCTTGAAGATCCGATGGCTGAACTGCTGATAAAAGCCGAAGTGGAAGAGGGTGATACAATCCATGTTGGCTTTAATTCGGCCAAATCCGAAATAAGGATCGGAATACGGAAAAAGAAGGAAACTGTGGAAAAACAGGATAAAGCTTCTTCGGAGGAATAATCATACAGGAATACCGATTAAATCAAATTCAGCTGAGCGGCTTATCCTGATGTCATAGAAATTTCCCGGGGTCAGGTCATATTTAACTGAAACAAGTATTTCCTGATCCACTTCCGGGGAATCATGCTCAGTCCGCCCCGTATAAAATTCATTTTCCTTTCTGTCGATCAGTACTTTCATTGTCCTTCCAATCAGTGCGGAATTCCTTTCCAGGGATATTGACTGTTGTATGGCCATCAGTTCCGAGACTCTTGATTCCTTAATCCTTTCAGAAATACTGTCTTTGAAATTATCACCCGAATATGTCCCCTCTTCGTGTGAATAGCGGAATACACCCAGACGGTCAAAGCGGAACTGCTTCACAAACTCCAGCATTTCCCGGTGGTCATCATCAGTCTCCCCGGGATGTCCCGAAATCAGGGTGGTCCGGAAAGCAGCATCAGGAAGCTGTTCCTTCAGGCGGTAAAGGATATCTTCAAGCTCCCTCCTGCCATAGGATCTTTTCATCAGCCTCAGCATTTTTTCCGAAACATGTTGTATGGGGATATCTATATACCTGCATATCTGCTGGTTATCCCTCATTAAAGCAATAATCTCATCAGGAAAATAGTCCGGATAAAGATAGTGCAGCCTTATCCAGCTGAAATTCCCCGTTTTCAGCAGATTCTTTATCAGATCAGGTAATTTTCTTTTCCCGTAAAGATCAAGTCCGTAGTAGCCCAGATCCTGTGCAACAAGAATTATTTCCTTAACTCCCAGGTCAGCAAGTTTTTCTGCTTCATCTTCAAGATCTTCCAGAGATCGGGAGGTGTACCTGCCTCTTATAGAGGGAATAGCACAAAAAGAACAGCTTCTGTTACATCCTTCGGAAATCTTCAGATAGGCATAATGTCCCGGATTTGTCAGTATTCTGTTGTTTGAGGAACTGCCAATGCAGCCTGCTCCGGTTTTTTCAAGCAGCTCATCCGGATTATTTACTCCGAAATAGGAATCCACTTCTGGTATCTCCCTGCGCAGTTCATCTTTGTACCTTTGAGACAGACAACCCATTACATACAGGTTTCTGACAGAACCTGACTTTTTAGCATTCACAAAACGTAATATGGTGTCAATGCTTTCCTCCTTGGCGTCATTTATAAATCCACAGGTATTTATTATAACGGTATCTGCACAGGTATCTTCAGGATCCCAGCCAATTGAATACCCGGCAAGCCGGAGACTGCCCAGCAGTTTTTCCGAATCCACAACATTTTTTGAACAGCCAAGAGTTACGATATTGATTTTCCTTTTCATGCATTGAAAAGTGAATCTACAAATTCCTCGCGGCTGAAGATTTGCAGATCTTCCATTTTCTCACCTATTCCTATATATTTAACGGGTATTTTCAGGAGGTTTGAAATTCCGATAACCACACCTCCCTTGGCAGTTCCGTCGAGTTTTGTTATAGCCAGTGCCGTTACTTTCGTGGCTGCCGTAAACTGTTTTGCCTGTTCAAATGCATTCTGGCCGGTGGATCCGTCAAGAACAAGCAGTACTTCTTGCGGTGCTCCCGGCATAACCTTGTCCATTACTCTTCTGATCTTGGAAAGCTCATTCATCAGACTGATTTTATTATGCAGTCTTCCGGCAGTATCAATGATTGCAACATCATAATTCCCGGCCACAGCAGATTTTACGGTATCGTATGCAACAGAAGCCGGATCTGATCCCATCTGCTGTTTTATCAGATCTGCATCTGCCCGGTCAGCCCATATCTGAAGCTGCTCTATCGCAGCTGCCCTGAAGGTGTCGGCTGCACCAAGCAATACCTTTTTTCCTTTGTTTCTGTAGTTATATGCAAGTTTGGCAATAGTAGTTGTCTTTCCGGTTCCATTTACACCAACCACCATTATAACCAGCGGCTTGGAGGCAAGAGGGGCTGCAAAGTCATTTTCCCCGGGTTCCGTATTGTCCTGCAAAAGAGCTACTATTTCCTCCTTTAAAATAATATTCAGTTCATTTATGTTTAAATATTTATCCCTGGAAACCCTTTCTTCCACCCTTTCAATGATCTGGAGAGTGGTTTCAACACCCACATCAGAGGATACAAGAACTTCCTCAAGATTATCAAGAACCTCATCATCCACCCTTGATTTTCCTATGACAGCCCGGGAAAGTCTGACAAAAACATTTTCCCGTGTTTTCTGAAGTCCCTTGTTCAGATTCTCTTTATTTTCTTTTGTAAAAAACAGAGGAAAAGCCATTTCAACTACATATATAATTTTCAAAACTAATAAAAAAAAGCTTTCTTCACAGATGAAGAAAGCTTTGAATATCCTGCAATATTTTATTCCGGCTACTTCCTATCAAAAAAGTCACTTACGCGATCATTATGAACTATCTCTTCACGGAACTTATAGGCTCCGGTTTTTCCTGATTTTGTCATTTTGATGCATTTGGTGAATACCCTGCCCTTACCTGTTTTAAGAGCTGCAACAGCTTTCTTTGCCATGATTGAATATTTTTATTTTATTTCCCTGTGTATGGTATGTTTTTTCAGAACAGGATTATATTTCTTCCTTT
Source organism: Bacteroidales bacterium (assembly GCA_012522155.1). Lineage (GTDB taxonomy): Bacteria > Bacteroidota > Bacteroidia > Bacteroidales > VadinHA17 > LD21. The sequence goes on along the minus strand of JAAYKX010000090.1, from coordinate 1,762 downwards.
CAAGCCTGTCCGGTGTATTTTTTCTGTTTTTTGTAGTGATATACCGTGACATTCCCGGAAGACCGCTTTCCTTGTGTTCGGTACATTCAAGAATTATCTGCTGCCTGTTACCCTTAACTTTCTTTGCCATACCCCGTTTTTTTAATAATTGACAATGTAACCTTTTTCCTTTGCCTCTTTCAGGGTTGCTGCCAGCCCTTTCTTGTTAATCAGCCTCATTCCGGCTGCCGACACCTTAAGAGTGATCCATCTGTCTTCCGCAGCCAAATAATATTTCTTTTCAAAAAGGTTGGGATAGAACCTCCTCTTTGTCCTTCTTTTTGAATGAGAAACCTTGTATCCGGTCATCGCTCTTTTCCCTGTAACCTGACAAATCCTTGACATTGATTCTATGTTTAATCAAAATTATGATTTCAAAAAAAATGCGCAAAATACGTGATTATCATCTGATTAAAGAAATGTTTAAACTGATATTTTCATCTGAAGTGCAAGTTTATCAGCTTATATACTGATAATCTGCAGCCTGAGCAGATTTAATGCAGCATTGGAGAACCTGAGTATATTGTGATGACGCTCTGAACTATATACATATTTTTCAGATACAGTTCCCTTATCCGATGAAACGGCTATCCATACTGTTCCAACTGGTTTTGAAACAGTTCCACCATCCGGGCCGGCAATTCCTGACGTGGCAACAGAAAAATCCGTTCCGGTTACCCCTCTGGCTCCTTCAGCCATAGCGGCCACGACCTGTTCACTTACAGCCCCGTATTTGTCCAGAAGCTCATCGGGCACTCCGAGCAGATTCCTTTTTACTGAATTGTCATAGGCTATGACTGATCCCATGAAGTAGGCCGAACTTCCTGCAACAGATGTGATCATCTGTGCAATCTTTCCCCCGGTACAGCTTTCAGCTGTTGAAAGAGTCTGTTTTCGAGCAGCAAGAAGTTCCCCCACTACTTTTTCCAGGGATTTTTCATCTTCTCCGTAAATTAAGTCAGGGATCGTCTGATACAGCTTCCCGGCCTGTTCCCCTATGATTTTCTCCAGCATGTCCCTGTTCTCACCTCTGCCGGTCAGCCTCAGTTTTATCACTCCCGATGAAGGTAAATATGCCAGACTGACATCTTCCGGCAAAGCAGCTTCAAAATCGCTGAGCATTTCTGCCAGAAGGGCCTCGGGGGCTCCATATGTCATTATATTCTTGTGAATTATGCTTTGTGTATTAAATCTTTTCTTTAGCATCGGGATCACATGATGACTCATCATGTGTTTCATTTCGAAAGGGACGCCCGGCATGAATATAAACATGGCAGCGTCCTTTTCAAACAGCATTCCCGGGGCTGTTCCCATTTCATTCGGAATCACCCTGCAGTTTTCAGGAACCATTGCCTGAAGGCGGTTATTCTCATTCATGGGAAAACCCCTGCGGCGCATCATCTCTTCCACCCGTGCGAGAACCTCTCTGTTCAGGACCAGACGGGTATCGAATACCTCGCAAAGAGTTTGCTTGGTTATATCGTCGCTTGTCGGACCAAGGCCGCCGGTACATATCACCAGTTGAATATCAGGATTTATTCCCCTGAATGTCTGCAGAATATCATCCCTGCGGTCGTGAATGGAAATTTTCCTTTCGATATCAAATCCGGCCCTGCTGAGTTCCGCTCCGATAAAGGCAGAGTTGGTATCCACTGTCTGGCCGATCAGAAGCTCATCCCCTATTGTTATTATCCAGGCTTTCATCTTGCTTATGTTAAATCCT
>JAAYKX010000089.1 GCA_012522155.1 Bacteroidales bacterium | reverse complement strand
TATGCCACAGAACTGGAAATACTGGGAATTTATAACAAGGGAGACAAATTATATGAGAGTTAATCCGGCAACACGTACAGAAAGCGTCAGGGAATATTATTTTTCGCAGAAACTGAGGCAGATAGACCAGATGCGAAAAGAAGGCGCAGATATCATTAATCTCGGTATCGGCAGCCCTGACCAGCCTCCTTCGGAAAACACTATTGCCAGGCTTGCCGGAGAAGCCATGAAGCCTTCTTCACACGGCTACCAGAGCTACAACGGCATACCTGCACTAAGAAAAGCATTTGCCGAATGGTACGCAAAATATTTCGGAGTGGATCTGGATCCTGATTCGGAAATCCTTCCGCTGATGGGCAGCAAGGAAGGTATTATGCATATAAGCATGGCATTTGTAAATCCCGGGGATGAAGTGCTGGTACCCAACCCGGGATATCCAAGCTATTCATCCGTCACCAGGCTGACCGGAGGAAAAGTAAGGTATTATGATCTCACTGAAGAGAATGGCTGGCATCCCGACCTGGAAAAGCTTGAAGACAGTGATCTTGAAAAAGTAAAACTGATGTGGATTAACTACCCCCACATGCCCACGGGTGCAAAAGGTTCTGCAAAGCTTTTTGACCGGCTGACAGCATTCGGGTTAAAGCATAATATTCTCCTTTGCAATGACAATCCGTACAGCTTCATCCTGAACAACGAATATCTCAGCCTCCTTTCTGCTGACGGGGCAAAAGAGATTGCACTGGAACTCAACTCCCTCAGCAAATCACATAATATGGCAGGATGGAGGATAGGGCTCGTGGCAGGTCACCGCAATTATATTAGTAATATCCTCAAAGTAAAAAGCAATATGGATTCGGGAATGTTCCGTGCATTACAGGAAGCTGCCGCTGAAGCACTGAATAATCCCCGCTCATGGTACGAAAACCTTAACAGGGTTTATGCAGGAAGACGACTGATTGTTGAAGAAATAATGAATGTCCTCAATTGCAGATTCGACAGGAAGCAGGCCGGCATGTTTGTCTGGGGACGTATTCCGGATGGTACGGCGGGCAGCGGAGAATTTGTGGATGACATCCTGAACAGACACCATGTGTTCATAACACCGGGATTCATATTTGGAACAAGGGGTGACAGATATATACGCATTTCATTATGCGCAGATGAAAAAGCACTCAGTGAAGCAAAAAGAAGATTAAAATCTGAACAATGACAATTGCAGTAATAGGTACGGGACTTATAGGAGGATCACTGATCCTTGCCCTAAGGAAAAGAAAATTTGCCGGCAGGATAATAGGAGTTGAAAATAACCTGCAGCACAGGAATATTGCACTTCTGAGCGGTATGATAGATGAAGCTGACACACTGGAAAGCGCAGTGGACAAAAGTGATATGATAATTCTTTGTGCTCCTGTCGACGTAAACTGTGCCCTGCTGCCGCGGATACTCGACCGTATTGAAGGCAGCTCCAAAATAGTGACCGACATGGGTTCAACCAAGGCAGATATGGCAGAGGCATCAAAAAACCATCCGGCAAGGGGAAGGTATGTAGCCGTCCATCCCATGGCCGGAACAGAGTATTCCGGACCGCTGGCGGCAATAGGAAAACTGTTTGACTATAAAATAGTAATTATCTGTGATGCCGGACTGAGTGATCCCGATGCACTGGAAACAACGGAAAAAATGCTGACAAGTCTCAATATGCGGATCACCTACATGGATTCGGCAATGCATGATATTCATGTCGCATACATATCACATATTTCCCATATAACTTCCTTTTCACTTGCCCTATGTGTTCTTGAGAAGGAACAGGAGGAAGAGAACATAATGACTCTTGCCGGCGGAGGATTCGAAAGTACTGTCCGCCTGGCCAAAAGCAGCGGTGAAACATGGGCTCCCATTTTTACGGAAAATGCAGAATATATTCTTGAAGTGATAGATACCTATATTGAAAAAATGAAACTTTTCAGATCACTGATCGCCTACAGGGATAAAGAAGGGTTGAAAGAACTTATGGATGAAGCAAATAAGATACAAAAAATTCTGAATTAAAGTTCCGGGGCAATCCCTGCCGATGATGCCTGAAATCATTGTAACTACGGGGATCTCAGCTACGGAACTGCTGACAGAAAAAAGATAAATAAATTTCAGTCACTCATATTTTATAAACATGGAAATAAAACTGAAAACAATTCCCGTCACAGAATGGAAAGGCTACAAAAACAGGCCCTTTCTCATATCTGGTCCCTGCAGCGCGGAGACTGAAGAACAGGTCATGGAAACAGCCAGACAGCTTGCAGAAATTGAACAGGTGAGTCTTTTCAGGGCAGGTATATGGAAACCCCGTACCAGACCCGATTCATTCGAGGGAATAGGTATCCCGGCACTGAAATGGCTCAGGAATGTAAAAGAGGAAACCGGACTTCTGGTCGGATGCGAAGTGGCAAACGAGAAACATGTGTATGAAGCACTCAAGTATGGCATAGACCTGCTGTGGGTAGGAGCCCGTACATCCGTTAATCCCTTTACCGTTCAGGAAATAGCCGATGCCTTAAACGGTGTTGATG
>JAAYKX010000088.1 GCA_012522155.1 Bacteroidales bacterium | reverse complement strand
GCCTTTTCTATTTTTACAAGATTTTCCTTATTCAGGGAAAGATTGCTGGCTCCGGCAATAACCGGGTTTTTCAGCTTCAGTCCCATGTACGTTGTTTTCAGATCAGCCATGATGATGAGTATTTATCATATTAAACAATTGTATTTAAAATTGGTTCAATAATATGTCAGCGTTCAATGCGGTATCTTTTTTCATTTCTGTAGCTTTTTATGTTCTGATTCTTCTTCAGATAGGAAATCAGTGCATCAGCCGTTGTAATGAAAAGCGACTGACCCGGATCACTGTGCTTATACTGGTAAACCTGTGTCATATAGCTGTTCATGGCAACTGTATAGGTTTTGTCCATATCGAGGGGGGAGCCGCTCCCGGTCAGAAGGGTCACATCTGAAAGTTCGCCTTCCGCTCCGGGTTTCAGCACAGTAAATATTCCCGAAGAAAAAACCGGCTGCCTGTCATCCATCGGATATGCCGAAAGCATCAGGGAATGAATTTCTTTCCCGCTAAGCCGGGTGACTATCAGTTCATTTCCAAAAGGATCAAGCTGATATATATCCATGATCCTTACAGGGCCCTTCTCCAGGCTGCGGATCCTCACGCCGCCCGGATTTACAAATGCAATATCGGCAGCGGCAGCATCCCTCTGGGCATCGGCCATCAGATATCCCAGTTCCTCTTTCGATGAAAAATCATCGCTTGCCCATGCAATCACTTCACTGAGATGGGGATTGTCATTGTATTTATCGACCATGGCACGGATGGCAGGATTCTCACTTTTCGCCTTCCTGATACTGATAAGCTGCATGCTTCTCTCCAGGCTGCCATCATTTTTCAGTGATAATCTGATCAGAGTGCCATAGTTAAGTTTATGATCTGCCTGGGTGATCATGATCCCGTTATGAATCTGCTCCTTTTCAACCCGTGTATGTGAATGCCCTCCTATTATCAGGTCCAGGACCGGTGACATGATCCCGGCAAGTTTTATATCACTTTCAAATCCGATATGTGTAAGGGCAATAAAAATATCACTCTTTTCCCTCAGCCAGAAATAGTCACGGGCTGCCTCAAAAGGGGAACGGAAGGTAAAGCCTTTCAGCTTTTCGGGATGCGAATCGGGAATACCGTTCCGGTTGATCTGTACCAGTCCGAGAAAAGCCAGTCTCAATCCGTTTGGAAGAGTAATGATTTTCCAAGGTTCAATTTTAAAATCATCAGGATTATCTGCAGACATGTTTGCGCAGATAAAATCAAAATCTGCCTTGCTGATCAGATTACTGAATCCTTCAGGACTTGAATCGAATTCATGGTTTCCGACAGCACTCAGGTCAAAGCCCGTGGCATTCATCAGTTCAATCATTGGCAGACCCCTTTCGGGATACTGATCATTCACCGGATTTCCTGTCTGGTTATCACCTGCCCCAACCAGCAGCATGTCGGGATAGATAGCACGTAAACTGTCAGTTATGTATGCAAGTTTCGGAAAATTATCAATGGTTGCATGCATGTCATTCACGGCAAAAATGACAGCCTGCCTTTCATTCCCCCTGATGGTTGCTGCTTTCCTGTAAGAGCTGCAGGCAGACAGAAACCCTGACAGAAACAGTATCAGAAGAAGCTGCAGCAGCATTGTCCCCTTACTGTCCCCCGACCTGATAAAAAGAGAATTTCCATCAGTCAGCCCGCCCTCCGGGTCAACCCTGTTTCCATATCCGTCCTCAATACGGGGGAATGGCCTGGGAAGTTTCTTCCCCTGTTGCGAATAGTATTTAAGAATTGCATCCTTCACTTTCGCTCCGTAATGAAGTTCAAGCGAAATATTGTTGACCCCGATTTTCATATTCAGATATTTTAAGCTTACAAAAAAACTTAAATATTTTTAATTTGTAACCAAAAACCAGGCTTGTCCCGTACCCGGCTGTCCGTTTTGTCTTACACGGACCACAGGCATCAGCTGTTTCAGCATGGGAAGCCCCACCGGAATATATTAACACAAATAACTAAAATTTGTTAAATTTTAAGTAAAACAACTTTTATGAACCGGATATTAAAGATTTAATGATACTTTTACAAATCGTAACACGAATCCATAGATTAGTAATACTACCGCATCCGGCTTAAGCTGACAAAAAAATAAACCATGAAACTAAAAAGACTCTGTTGCCTTATTCTGACCGGGCTACTGCCATATTTAAGTATCCACTCCCAGATATCACTGCTTGATACTGTAAAACTGAATGCAGTTGTTGTAACTGCAACAAAAACATTCCGCAACCTGAATGAAGTTCCTGCAAGAATTTCCCTTGTCAGAAAAGGTCTTATAGAATCATCACCGGTCATGCAGGTGGATGATATTCTGCGATTTATGCCCGGCGTAAACGTAAACCGCACTTCTGGACTGTACAGTCAGCGTCCCATGGTTACCCTTCGGGGCCTGTCGGGTGATGAGCAGTCCAGAACGCTTGTCCTGGTCAACGGGGTTCCTGTGAACACTTCCGATGAAGGCGGAGTTAACTGGAACAGGATCAATCAGTTTGATATTGAAAGAATTGAAATTTTCAAGGGTCCCGGTTCATCCCTCTATGGCAACAATGCCATGGGCGGTGTGATCAACCTTATTACAAAAAAGCCTTCAAAGCCCCAGGAAATATATGGTGCAGTAAGCTACGGCACCTTCAACACAGTAAGGCAGGATCTGAACATAAGGGTACGTACGGATAAGGGATATTACGGTACCATATCACAATATTTCCTGAAAAGCGACGGATACAACAGTATAGAGGAAGAAAAGCGCACTCCCTATGACATTCCGAGATCTCTTGAGGAGACAGGGATATCAGCCAGGGCAGGATTTGATAAAAGCAAATGGTTTAACTGGGAACTTCAATATGATATTTTCAGGGACAAAAGAGGTGAGGGCTACCAGATTTATACCCCCGAGGGATGTTACCGTAATTTCAATACCAACCTTTTCAGGGCGAACCTGAAAGGGGGTGATCTCAAAACGACCTATGACCTGAATCTTTTCTATCAGCTTGAACATTATTATGATATAAACGAAGTAATGAGAGGAACAAGCTATTCCCGCTATGATGTGAATTCCTTCAGGAAAGATCTGGGAAGCCTGCTGAATATCAACAGGGACCTGTCGGACAATAACACTCTGACGGCGGGACTTGAATTGAAGCGGGGCAGTGTCAGCGGCGGTGATTATTATCAGACACCCCGGCAGGTAAGTGAGGACGTCCAGGTATATGACACCATTTACAATGCCGGCAGCATAGGAACTTTTGCCGTTTATGTCCAGGACGAACAGGCATTCCTTGACAACAGGATAAGGCTGATAGCCGGACTACGCTACGACAGAGTATCCTTCAGCGACGGCGAATACAGTTCAACCGATCCCTGGAGTGTGCTGCCCGAGCTGAAAGACAATGCCTGGTCTGAGTTTTCCCCCCGTATCGGAGTGCGCCTGAACTTCCTGGAAGAAGTGAGTACATATCTTTCATATTCACATGGATTCAGGGCTTCCATACTTGACGACCTCACCCGTACGGGATGGATGTGGGTCGGCCCGAAATATGCCAATCCCGAACTGGGCCCCGAGTCACTCAACAATTATGAAATCGGCATGGACCTGGTTCCCGGAAACAAAATAAAAATCTCAGTCTCGGCCTATTATGCCCTGGGCAGGGATTTTCTCTATTATGTGGCAACCGACGATCTTTTATTCGGCCTCCCGATATATATCAGGAAAAATGAAACCAACGTAAGCATGAAGGGTGCTGAAGCGGAAATAAGCTATGAAATCCTTAAAGATCTTGATGTTATTGCAAATTATACATTCACCGATGCCAGGATTGATAAGTTTTCCGAAAGACCTGACCTGGAAAATAAATATTTGAAATTTACTCCCCTGCATACTGCCTCAGCTTCATTATTCTGGAAAAATAAAATTGTAAACACCAACATCAGGACTTTTTATAAAAGCAAAACATTCAGTGACGACGTAAATGAAACGGAACTTCCCTCCTATTTCACTGTGGACCTGATGCTTTCAAGACAGATATTGCAGAATTTTACAGTCTCTCTTGACATACAGGATCTTTTTGACAATCAACATCTTGAAACCGGAGAGCAGCTTTCTCCGGGCAGACTGATCAACGGACGCATTGCATTTACCTTCTGAAATGACGAAATCAAAATATACAGCTCTGTTTTTTGCCATAACATTTCTGTTTTTTATAAACAGCTGCGGCAATACTGGCGGCTCCGGTGACAGGCAAAAACAGATTGCCGGCAGAAGCGGGCAGGCTGCCGGCAGTAACGGACAGGCAGACACGGAAACGGAACAGACAGCCGTCAGCGACATGCTGGGCAGAAAAGTTGTCCTTCCTTCACGCATTGACCGTGTCGCAGGCCTGAGGGCAGGAGCATTACGGCTGCTGGTATATATGGATCTTACGGACAGGATTGCCGGAGTGGAACAGTATGAGAAACAAGGCACAACACCTTATATAATAGCACATCCGGACCTGATGAAACTACCATCGCTGGGGCCGTCAATGGGTGGTGACGCAGAACTGATACTGAAATCAGACCCTGACGTGATTTTCATCACATATACAACGGCAGGAGATGCTGATGCCCTGCAGCAAAAAACCGGTATTCCTGTGATTGCCCTCGAATGTCCTGAATTTGGTACGGCAAGGGATACACTTTTTGCTTCCCTGAGACTGATAGGCAGGATCATGGACAGGAACGGAAGGGCCGACACACTGATAAGTTATATAAAAAGTTCCGTTGATGAGATGCACAGGCGTACATCCGGGATTTCGGATACGGAAAAGCCGGCCGTATACATAGGAGGTGTCGGCTATTCCGGATCATTTGGCATCAATTCAACACAACCTTTCTATCCTCCTTTCATGTTTGTGAATGCCCTGAACCCGGCTTCAGGAATAGATAAAAGACTCATTTCCCATGTCAAGGGCACACATATCGATACCGAACAACTGATTCTCTGGGATCCGGATATCCTTTTTATTGATGAAGCAGGACTGGCCCTGGCAAAACAGGATCTCCGGAAGGGAACAGCCCTGTACAACAGACTTAAAGCCATAAGGGAAAACAGGATATATACCCTTCTTCCCTATAACAATTATGCTATCAACTATGAAATGGTTCTGGCAAATGCATGGTTTACAGGAAAAATACTATACCCCGGACTATTTGCGGACATTGATATTGAAGAAAAAACAGCTGAAGTGTACCGGGAATTCCTGGGCAGGGATATTTCCCGGGAAATAACGTCCTCTTCAGTTGCTTTCAGGACAATCAATAAAAATGAACTCTGATGTCAGCACAGGTCTTAAGCCAATACCAGGATTACCGGAAAAAGAGGTTGTATTTTTTTCTCATCCTCTTCCTTTTGCTGTTTGTTGTTATTGTCCTGTCTCTTTTCTCAGGATCTGCTGACATAAGCCTCAGGGATTTATACAAAATTATCAGCGGTGAAGGACCGGCAGTCTCACGCCAGATCATTTACAAAATACGCCTGCCGAGGATTACAGGGGCTTTTTTGGCAGGAACGGCACTTTCCGTTTCCGGAGCAGTCATTCAGAGTATACTGAGAAATCCCCTCGCATCACCTTTCACACTCGGTATCTCAGGAGCATCTGCATTTGGTGCGGCCTTTGCAATAATTGTTCTCGGGGCAGGCAGCAGTTACAGCGGATCCAATGACATGGCTGTTATCAGTAATCCCTACCTGGTGACAGTGTCGGCATTTCTGTGGAGCCTTTCAAGTGTGGCCATCATACTCCTCCTGTCAAAATACAGGGGAGCAACACCTGAAATAATTATCCTTTCGGGAATTATCATTTCCTCATTGTTCGGAGCAGGCATATCGGCAATGCAATATTTTTCCGATAACGTACAGCTTGCTTCAATCGTGTTCTGGACTTTCGGCGACATGGGAAGGGCTTCATGGGAAAATTCACTGATAATTGCAGTAATACTGGTTCCTGCCCTGATTTTCTTCATGAGCCAGAGCTGGAACTATAAATCACTCCAGTCAGGTGATGAATATGCAAAAAGCCTGGGAGTAAACGTGTCAGGGGTAAGACTGACGGGACTGGTGGCGGCTTCGCTGGCTACAGCCGTTGTTGTCTCCTTTTACGGAATCATAGCCTTTGTGGGCCTGGTAGTTCCGCATATTGTGCGCAGGATCATCGGAGGTGACGAACAGTTCCTTATACCCGCCTCAGCAATATGCGGCGGTACATTTTTATTGCTGTCCGACACACTTGCAAGGACAATCATTTCTCCGGTCATCCTTCCTGTAGGAATTTTAACCTCTTTCGTAGGGGCGCCATTATTCCTGTTTTTACTGATAAGGGGAATGGGAAAGGACTACTGGACATGAAAATAATATATGCAGCTTTTTATGCCCTGCCGTTAATGCAGGAACGGTCGTAACAGCATGCATTTAAATACTATACAATGAAAATTACTATTCAGGATGTTGAATTCAGCTATAACGGCTTCCCTGTACTCAAAAATGTAAACAACAAATTTGAGAAAGGTGATCTTGTTGCACTGGTCGGCCCGAACGGATCAGGCAAAAGTACCCTTATAAAATGCATGAACGGAATACTGAAAGTCAGGAAGGGCACCGTTCTGATTGATGACAGGTCAATATCCTCTTTCAGTCCCAATGAACTGGCCAGGGAGATGGCCTATGTTCCCCAAAGTGAAAACAGGAAAGCAGTTCTTAATGTTTTTGATATTGTACTTCTGGGCAGAAAACCCTATATCAACTGGAAACCGACAGAACAGGACCTCAGGATAACATCGGATATACTGAACAGCCTCAATCTTGACCATCTTGCAATGAGGGATTTCAATAAACTGAGCGGAGGACAGCAACAATCGGTTTACATAGCCCGTGCCCTGGCCCAGGAGCCCGATATCCTGCTTCTTGATGAACCGATTGCCAATCTGGATATCAGGCATCAGATTGAAGTGCTCGATTTACTGAAAAGTCTGTCACAAAAAGGCATCACGGTTATTATTGCCCTGCATGACATTAACATGGCTGCCCGCTATGCATCAAAGATCATGATGCTCAGGGACGGAAAGGTGTTTGCCGGAGGCGGCAGGGAAATAATCACAAAAGAAAATATTGAAAACCTTTATGATATAAAGGTAAAAATTATCGAAAACAACGGTCATACCTTTATAATACCTGACGGATTACAGAAACACCATTAAAATTATATTAAAGACGGAAGAAACCTTCATATCACAATCACACAAAAGGATATAAAAGAATTCACAACTCTTAAGGTTCTCCCGACAAATCGGGACAAGCTATAGGAACTATTTAGTTTATAACAATTTAACTCTATTATTTTCGGATGAAAACATACAATATCAAAGCTGTCGGCCTTGTACGCAATGAATATGACAGTCCTGCAGATTACCACAGGATAAAAGAAAAGCCAAGTACCATTATTGTAAATGATGAATACAGTGAGGCCCTTCTTAACATTAATGAATGTGAATACCTGGATATTATTTTCTGGTTTCACAAGTCAGAAGGAGGAAATCTTTCCGGAAAGACCCCGTCAGGTTCAACCAGGGGGGTTTTTGCTTCACGCAGTCCCAAAAGACCCAATCTGATCGGGATCACAACAGTAAAGCTTCTTGAGCGAAACAGGAATGAACTTGTTGTGGAAGGGCTTGACGCCATTAACAATACTCCCGTGATTGATATAAAGAGCTGTGACACCTCGTTGCTTGCTTCATTAAGCGAATCAGACCCCGTTCATAACTCCATACTCAAATCTGATCCGAGAATTGAAATCAGAAACAACATTGCGAAGGGCAACACGGATATATTGCTTATCAAGGCAGCACAGATGCACAGTCATTTCTGTCCGGGCCTTGCCATGGGAGTCATGGCTGCCGTTCACGCCATGAAGGAACTGCAGGCTGATTCCGACGGCATGGAAAATCTTCTGGCTATTACCGAGACAAACAATTGTTTTTCTGACGGCATACAGTTTGTCACGGGATGTTCATTCGGAAATAATTCCCTTGTCTACAAAGATCTGGGGAAAACAGCATTTACCCTTGCCGGAAGAGACGGTGATGGAATCAGGATCTGTTCCCGCCATGAATCAAGGGATGTGATAGAGGCTGCTTTTCCGGATTTCCGCAAATACTACCAGTCCGTCATTGTTGAACAGCAACGTGATCCTGACATGGTTTCCGCATACAAAAAAATTGCACTGGAAAGAGCATTCGGTACCCTGAATATTCCTTTCGACAGTTTATTCATCGTTGAACGGGTTCAGACCACAATACCGGATTATGCCGGAATAGATGAAAGCGTGGTATGCCGGCTTTGCAATGAAAGTGTGATGAAATCAAGAACAACAGAACAAGGTGATTCTTTTACCTGTTTCAGCTGCAGCGGCAGGGATTACGGTATTCTTGACGGAAACGGCATTCACCTGTAAGCTTCCCCGCAACAGGCCTTTCTTACTGTTATATCCGGCAGACAGCAATATCCGGCTGTAATACATTTCGCCGCTATCATACTCATTCGCCGGATTATTCATCTGCCTTCATATTTTCCTATCTTTGCGCTTTCCCATAAAAAATGGATATTACTGAAAAGCTGACATACCGGAAAATTTTTATTTTCTGGGGGCCTCTGGCACTTACATGGCTGATGATGGCCTTTGAACAGCCCTTTCTTATAGCCTTCATTGCCCGTTTGAATGATGCAAAGTTCAACCTTGCCGCCTTTGGCATAGCAGGGTCCTTTGCCATGATAATCGAGTCTCCCATCATAATGCTTATGAGTGCATCCACTGCCCTGGTCACCGGACGCAATTCATACAGGAAGCTTAAAAAATTCACCGATCTGCTTAATGCCGGCATCACAGCCATTCAGCTGATCATTCTTATTCCGCCGGTATTCAACTTTCTTGTGATCAACCTGATGGGAATGCCTGAAGATATTGCAAAACTTGCACACACCGCACTTTTTATTTTCCTCCCCTGGGCCGCATCCATCGGCTACAGGAGATTTTATCAGGGTATCCTCATCAGGAACAACCTCACAAAACGGGTCACCTACGGAACGTTTGTCAGGCTGGTGGTAATAATAATCATGGGAATAATCCTTTATTCTGCAGGAGTAAAAGGAGCCTATGTCGGTGCCGGGGCAATGTCGCTGGCAGTTTTTCTTGAAGCAATAGCAACAAGAATGATGCTTTCCGGCACGCTGAAGACCCTGCTTGAGAAAGACGATACTGAAAACAGCAATCTCCGCTTAAGATCTGTCGCACAGTTCTATTTCCCTCTTGCCCTGACTTCCATACTGTCGCTTGGGGTACAGCCCTTCGTAACTTTTTTTCTCGGCAGAAGCCGTATGGCAGTGGAGTCGCTGGCTGTTCTTCCCGTTGTAAACTCACTGATATTTATTTTCAGAAGCATGGGACTCTCATACCAGGAAGTAAATATTGCACTGATAGGAAAGGAAAAACAAAATTACGGGGTTCTGAAGAACTATGCCATCTTCCTCGGACTGGTGGTGACGGTGCTGATAACGGCACTTGCCTTCACTCCTCTTGCAAATATTTGGTTTATAAACATATCGGGACTGAGTCTGGAACTTGCAAACCTGTCATACCTTCCTCTGAAAATTATGATACTCATACCGGCACTTACAGTCCTTCTTAACTTCCAGAGATCCTCACTCATCATAAACGGCACCACACGTCCCATCTCGGTGGCCACGGCAATTGAGCTTACTGCCATAATTACGGTACTGCTCATCTGTATAGTGTTCCTGAACCTTATCGGAGTGGTTGCTGCCGCCATAGCCTTCATGACAGGCAGGATAGCGTCGAATCTTTACCTGATACAAAAACAGATGTCGGCCGTGAAGGAATGGAATATCAAGGAACTGCTGACTGAACCGGTGAGACTGGACTCCGACAGCAGTGAACATCGTATCATAAGATAACGGTTTCTTCCCGCTTGAAACAACTGTTCGCTTTTGTTTTCCCCCGATTGCTGCCGGTAATAATGTGAAGCCGTTACGGAACAAACAGCAGATCTGAATTGTTGAGTATCATAACGGGTTATGTAATACCCCGGAGATGCCGTTCTGTTTTATTCAGAAATAATTTGTAAATATTACTGCTCTTGTGATAACTTTGCATAGAGCTTTTATCAGGAAAACAACAAATTAATACCTAAATGTTCAACTACACGGCAATTTATACCGACCATTACCAGCTTACCATGGCTCAGGCCTATTTTCTGAACGGGCAGAAGGAAAATATATCAGTATTCGACTATTTCTTTCGCAAACTGCCTTTTAACAGCGGATATGCCGTGTTTGCAGGTCTGGAAAATCTGCTTGACATTCTTCAGGAACTGAAGTTCGGCAGTGATGACCTTGAATTTCTCAGGTCAAACGGTTTTCATCCGGATTTTCTGAAATACCTGGAACAGTTCAGATTCAAAGGAAATATTTACTCTTCACGTGAAGGAGATCTCGTGTTTCCGGTCAGACCGGTACTGCAGGTTGAAGCAAATATTATTGAAGCCCAGATAGTGGAAACCATACTCCTGAATGTTCTGAATTTCCAGACTCTTGTTGCAACAAAAGCCAGCCGCATGCGAAAGGCGGCAGAAAATGACACACTGATAGATTTCGGACTGAGAAGGGCTCAGGGTCCGGGCGGATACTATGCCAGCCGTGCAGCCTTCATAGGCGGATTCGATGCAACAAGCAATGTCCTTGCCGGCCGTGACTACGGTATCCCGGTATCAGGGACAATGGCACATTCATATATCCAGAGCATTGATGATGAACTGGCGGCATTCAATCATTTTGCCGATGTACATCCGGATAACAGTGTATTGCTGGTCGACACCTACGATACTCTCAAAAGCGGTATTCCAAATGCAGTAATAACTGCCAAAAGGCTGGAAGAGAAAGGTCACAGGCTGCAGGGCATCAGGCTCGACAGCGGTGATCTTGCCTATCTTGCCAAAAAGAGCCGTAAAATGCTTAACGAGGCAGGACTTGATTATGTAAAAATAGCCGTGTCCAATCAGCTTGACGAATATATTATCAAAAGTCTTAAAGCCCAGAAAGCACCTATTGATGTTTTTGGTGTGGGCACAAGTCTGGTGACCGGTATTCCGGATGCTGCACTTGACGGAGTATATAAAATGGCTTATTCGGACGGCAAGCCAAGAATCAAAATATCTGAAAACGTCACCAAGATCACACTGCCTCACCGCAAACAGGTGCTGAGAGTGTTTGATAATGACAGCAGATTTACCGGTGCGGATGTGATCGTTCTTGATACCGAAAAGGACACATCTATAATGTATCATCCCCTGTACCCGCATAAATCATTTTCTTTCAAAAACAAAAAAAAGGAAGCTCTCCTGCATAAGGTAATGGAAGACGGAAGACGATCATCAGGATCCGTCAGTCTGAAAGCAATAGCACAATACAACAGTGAAAGGCTTGCTCTTTTGCCGGATGAATACAAGCGTTTTGACAATCCGCATGCCTACAAGGTAGGACTCAGCGAAAAGCTCGTGAAAGAAAGGAACAGACTGATTGAAGATCACAAAAAATACTGAAATGAAACAACCATATAAAAAATTTATACACACAGATGAAAACACTTCTTATTGTTGATGTACAGAATGATTTTATACCCGGAGGTTCACTTGAGGTGCCTTCATCCGACAGGGTGATTCAGCTTATTAACAGTATTCAGGAACATTTTGACCTTGTCGTGGCCACCCAGGACTGGCATCCGAAAAACCATATTAGCTTTGCATCCGGCCATCCCGGGAAAAAAGCCTTTGACAAAATCGATCAGGACGGGAACGAACAGACCCTGTGGCCCGATCACTGTGTCCGGGGCAGCCGGGGAGCCATGTTCCATCCGGAGCTTGAAACAGATAAGATAGCTGCCATATTCCGTAAGGGAATGAATCCCGCTGTTGACAGTTACAGTGGTTTCTACGACAATATGCATCAGATAAGCACCGGCCTGTCAGGCTATCTCAGGGACAAAGGAGCTTCTGATTTGTATTTCTGCGGCATTGCCGGAGATATATGCGTGTACCACAGCATTAATGATGCGATCGGGGAAGGTTTCAGAGCAACACTTATCGAGGATGCCTCAGCACCCCTTGACAAGGAAACCTTTGAAGTCCAGAAAAAAGAACTTAAGGAGAAGGGAGTCCGAATCATAAACAGCAGGGAGATCTGACTGCCATATACTAAGTTACATACCCTACTGCAACAACTCCTAAATACTAAATCATATACCCTGGTACAGCACCGCCATCTACCAAACTATAAACCCTGTTGCAGCGACTGTTGAATACTGATCTGTTTTTCAGCTATCCCGGTGTTTTGCCTCTGTTTTATGTCTTTTTATCAGAGCATAAATGATCAGCAGGTTGATCACGGACAGTAATACAAATATCAGAAAACCCCTTGCATATCCTTCGGTTCCGTATTTCCCGGCTATTGCTCCCATCAGAGGGGGAAGCGCAAATCCGCCGAATGCACCCAGTCCGCCTATCCATCCCGAAGCTCCTCCCACTGCTTTGGGGACATAAGCGGGAACAAGCTTGAAAATCGCAGCATTCGATATTCCCATTCCGACAGCCAGCAGGACCACAAGGACAATACTTGTAAAAACCTCACTGGCAAAGGATAAGAGCAGCGCGGATACCAGTATTAATGACATCGAAACGAAAATCGTTTTTTCTCCTCCGCTTTTATCGGATATTTTTCCTCCGAAAACCCGGACAAGGGATGCCAGCAATGAGAATACCGCTGTCAGGAGACCTGCCATAAGAGGATCGAAATACTGATATTCATTCCAGTATGTTGGAAACCAAGCTGTCAGCGCAATAAATCCGCCGAATGTTGTAAAATAAAGCACCACCAGTGCCCAGGTATTCATTATTTTTGCCGAACTGATCAGACTTTCCTTCATCCCTCCCGAAGGAAATATCTCCTGTCCAAGCTTCTGTGCCGCAGCTTTTGCTTCACCGATGGCTAAACCTGCTTTTTTAAACTGAAAATAATAGGAATTTTCTGCCACTGCCGCATACAGGATGATCCCGAGAACAAGAAAGAGGAACCATGCAAAATAAGCAGAAATGAACCCGTAGCGGGTCAGATACAAAGGTAAAATGATGGAAAAAATTCCCGGAGCCAGGTTCCCGAGTCCGGCATATGTTCCCAGGGCCATGCCCTGCCGGCTGTGTGGAAACCAATATGAAGTCTGGGCTATTCCTACAGAAAACGTGGCAATACCGCATCCGCTGAGAAAGCCCAGCAAAAGGACCAGCCAGTAGAGCCCCTTCATCCCGTCGGGATAGGAAGTAAAAAGAAGAAGGCTTACTCCGCCCAGACCTGCTGCACTCAATAACATAAGTATCAGAAAAGGTTTTCTCCCTCCGCTTATGTCAACCCAGGCTCCGAAGGGAATCCTGAGCAGGGATCCGGACAGTGACGGAATAGCAATAAGCAGTCCCACAAGTGCCGGGGAAAGATCCATTGCTTCCTTGAATTTTATTGCAGTCGGACCATAAAGGGCAACTGCTGCAAATCCGAAAAAAAAACCTATGGTGGTTCCAAGCAAACCCCTGGAAGGGGTCCCTTTAACTTTCATAAAACTGATTTCTAAATTTTTTCGTCTGCAATTTATTTAAAAATGACAGAAATAAACAAGAATCCTTAAATAATTCATTTTATCTTCACCCCAAAAAAGGACTATCAGGGTTTTGGTGTTATATGATCTTGATCCCGAATGGGATAGCTTTGATATCAATGATGTCAGACATTCAAACAGCATGGTTTATGAATCACTGAAGGAAGAAGGCATCAGGGTCTTTATTGAAGAACTGAATGATCCCCATCTTGACAGGATACTTAAGTATTACAATCCTGCAGATACAATTATTTTCAACCTTTGTGAAACCCTTCCCGGTATTGCAGGAAGTGAAAAAAGGGTTGCCGAAATAATTGAAAACAGGGGATTCACCTATACAGGTAATACACCCGGGCTGATAGATCTGAGTTATGATAAGCTCAGGATAAAGGAGATTCTTGTTTCCCTCGGGATAAAAGTGCCCCGCGGAGCAGTCCTCACTCCGGAAGAAGCAGAACAATGGAATCTCTTCCCTGCCATTGTCAAACCTTCCTTCGAACATTGCAGTCTTAGCATCACCGAAAAATCGGTTGTATATGATACGGCTTCCCTGCAGGAACAGATCCTTCATGTCAACAATCTTCTTAAGCAGCCCGCCATGGTTGAGGATTTCATCGACGGCCGTGAGTTTCATGTATCTGTATGGAACAATGAAATACCTGAAATGCTGCCTCCGGCAGAAATGGATTTCTCAGCCTTTTCCGAAGCCAGGGAAAGACTCTGCACCTATGACTCCAAGTTCAGGCCCGGATCACTTCATTACGAAAAAATAGAAACCCTCATACCGGCCC
Organism: Bacteroidales bacterium; assembly: GCA_012522155.1. Taxonomy (GTDB): domain Bacteria; phylum Bacteroidota; class Bacteroidia; order Bacteroidales; family VadinHA17; genus LD21. The sequence goes on along the minus strand of JAAYKX010000088.1, from coordinate 15,169 downwards.
CTCTGAATGAAAAGGAGCTGGCGAAGCTGGAAAAAGCCGTAATGAAAACCTGGAGGGAATTCGGATGCCGCGATTATGCACGTTTCGATTTCCGGCTGCGTGATGATAACTTTTTTCTCCTCGATATAAATCCCAACAACGACATCAGTGCTGATACCAGTTTTGCCCTGGCTGCTGAAATGAAAAATTATTCCTATGCACGGATGCTGAAAAGGATTGTTATGATGGCAGCAGAAAGGCATCCCTTCATGGCCGGAAAAATACGGGAAAAGGCAGGAGCGGGTCAGGATGCGGAAAACTCCTTCTGACAGGGTCCGGAAAACTCTGCCTCTGAAAGGACACAGGGCATTTAAAGCCCTGTATTTATAAGGATCACTTGTTTTTCAAAGTATTATTTGTTGCCGGGATTCTCAGGTGTTTCATTTAGCTTACTATGCTTCCTTCCGTAGAAGAAATATATTGACAGGCCAATGACTGTCCAGACACCCAGCCGCACCCAGGTTGAACCCGGAAGGGATGTCATAAGATACAGGCATCCGGCCGCGCCTGCTGACGCAACAAAATAAACCAGTGGGGTCTTAAAGGGGCGATGCATATCGGGCCGTCTGACCCTGAGAATTATAATGCTTACACAGACCATTGAAAATGCAAGCAATGTACCCATTGAAACCAGTTCACCTATCAGATCAATGGGAAAGAGGCCTGAAACGACAGCCACTATTGAACCTACAATTATCGTGGTAATATGTGGTGTCCTGTATTTTTTGTGAATCCTTCCTATTACCGGAGGCAGCAGTCCGTCTACAGACATTATGTATAATATCCTTGGCATTCCGGTCAGCAATACCAGGATGACCGAACTCATTCCGGCTATGGCACCGATTTTTATGATGGGCCGCAACCAGAAGAGCTTACTGCCGGCTGCATTGATCCCTACCGCAATCGGGTCCGGGACATTCAGAAACTTGTAATTGACCATTCCGGTAAGTACTAGGGACACAGCAATATAGAGTACTGTAACTATTGCAAGTGAACCCAGTATACCAATGGGCATATCGCGTTGCGGATTCTTTGATTCCTGTGCAACAGTAGAAACTGCATCAAAGCCCAGGTATGCAAGAAACACTATTCCTGCAGCCCTGAATATTCCACTCCAGCCAAAATGACCTGCCTCTCCGGTATTTTCAGGAATGAAAGGAGTATAATTTTCCGGATTGATGTAAGAAATGCCAAATCCTATAAAAAGAAGGATCACCGCAACTTTGATGACGACAATAATATTATTGAATCTCACTGATTCTTTTATGCCAAAAACAAGTACTGTGGTGATCAGGCCCACAATAAATACTGAAGGAAAATTCAGCAGGGCTCCGGTCACTACCCAGCCGTCCTGATATGTGAACGGGGCACTGCTCAGTTCAGGCGGAATCACGATACCAAAATCCTTCAGAAAACTAACAACATAGCCTGACCATCCGACTGCTACCAGGGATGCCCCGAAAATATACTCCAGTACCAGATTCCATCCTATGAACCACGCAAGTAGTTCTCCAAGAGTTATATATGCATAGGAATAAGCACTCCCTGATATTGGGATCATTGAAGCGAATTCTGTATAGCAAAGAGCTACAAACATACATACGACAGCCGATATCAGGAAAGATATGCTCAGTGCAGGTCCTGCATACTGAGCCGCTGCCGTGCCGGTTATTACAAAAATACCCGTGCCGACAATACATCCTATGCCGACAAATACAAGATTTGTTGCCGACAAGGCACGTTTTAGCCCATGTTCGGAATCCGATGCAGCCTCCATCATCTCCTGAAGAGACTTTGTTCTGAAAAATTTGTTTGCCATAATCCGGTTTAAAAACTTACTTTGATTCTGTGTCCGGATCTGAGCCAGGCAGATTTGCCGGTATTCCTGCCATAAAAGAAAGCCGGAGGAATGTCCGGAACGGAAACAGTGGGCTAAAATAATGGAAATATTCCATTTTGATCAACGAAAAAAAATATCTTATCCGGTGAAAACAGTGAAAAAGACTAAGGAATATTAGTTTAGTAATATATTTTAAATAATTTAATGAATCACTTGCAAAATGAACATATGTTCATTTATTTTGCTTCCAAAAATATTTATTCACATGGCCTCTGACTACCGTTGCTTTTATTGTCTTGCACGATCCGCTGAAAGCCTGCTGGAGAAAACATCCATGCCGGCAGAAAAGAAGAAAAGCTTTACGCTTGATTTGATTGATCTTTATCTTGAATGGCAGGAAAAGGAACTCACTCCCGATTTTTCGCCTGACATGTACAGGATACTTAGAGGATATTCCGGTATTGACGACCCCTACAAAGAAGAAAAACACATAAGTAACCTTCAGGCTCTTGAACTGGTTCCGAAACTGGAAGAGATCATAAGGCAGTCTGCCGACCCCTTTGTTACTGCCATACGCCTGGCTATTGCCGGCAATGTAATCGATTTTGCAGTACATCAAAGCTTTGATCTTGAAGCCACAATCGGGAAAGCCCTCACCGACCCCTTTGCAGCAGATCATACCGAAGAGCTGAAATCAGCCGTGAAAAAGGCCTCTTCCATCCTTTACCTGGGAGACAATGCAGGTGAAATAGTCTTTGACAAGCTGTTCATCAGGACGATGAATCATAAAAATGTAACCTTTGCAGTAAGGGGAATGCCCATCATCAACGATGCCACTCTTGAAGATGCGCACTTTACAGGAATGCATGAGGTGGCCAGGGTCATTTCAAATGAATATGATGCACCTTCTACACTGCCGGAAAAATCAGGCAGGGAATTCAGGGAACATTTCCGCAAGGCAGATCTGATAATCTCAAAGGGTCAGGGTAATCTTGAAGGATTATACAAATCAGATGACAAAAGAATTTTCTTTATCCTGCTGGTTAAATGCAATGTTATTGCCGACCTGCTCAGAGTTGAAAAGAACAGTCTTGTAACCTTCAATTCATCATATCTGAAATAAACATATACAATTCAATATCAACGGATCATGATAAGTTTCGGGCCCGTACCATCGAGAAGACTGGGGAAAAGTCTGGGAGTCAATAATATAATAGCGTCAAAAACCTGCTCATACGCATGTGTTTACTGCCAGGCAGGCCGGACACATATAAAAACCATTAAAAGGGATATTTTCTTTAAACCGGAAATGATATACCGCGACGTGGAGAAACATATCAGCCTTCTGCCGCCTGACAGTTATCCCGACTATCTGACAATTGTTTCAAACGGAGAACCGACGCTTGACATTAATCTTGGCAGAACCATAGAGTTTCTCCAAAAAACAGGCATTCCGGTTGCCGTAATAACGAATGCATCATTACTGGTTCTTGACCAGGTAAGGGATGATCTTTGCCGGGCAGACCTGGTTTCACTAAAAACGGATGCAGCAGATGACAAAATATGGAAAAAAATCAACCGTCCCGACAAAAATCTTGATTTTGAAAATCATTTAAAAAGCCTTTTACTTTTTTCGGCTGAATATAAAGGCATTCTGTGTACTGAATCCATGATCATCGATCAACTGAACGATTCTCCGGATCATCTTGAAAGACTTGCCGGGATAGTTAAAAATATAAATCCCCGGACAGCTTATCTGTCGGTACCTACCAGGCCTCCTTCAGAAAAATGGGTTAAAATGCCTGATGCCGGAAAGCTGAACACGGCCTGGCAGATCTTCAGCAAAAAGGGAATCAATACTGAACTGCTGACAGGTTTTGAGGGAAGCGAAACCGGTTCAAGCGGGAACATATATGAAGACATCCTGAATATAACAGCAGTTCATCCACTAAGGGAAGACAGCCTGCTGAGACTGCTGGAAAAAAACAGTGCTGATTTCGGTATTGTTGAATCCCTGATCAGCCAAAAGCTGATAAAAACTGTAATGTATCTGGATAAAAAATTCTTTATCAGGGAATACCACCTTAGCCGAAACAAAAGCGGGAATAAATAATTACTCCTCTTTTTCCAGTTCCCCCAGACGCCTTTCTATTTCTTTCTGTGAACGTTTAAGAGCTTCTGATTCTGATTTCAGAATTCTTATCTCATCTTCCCTGCTCAATGAGGGAGCCCACGGGTATGCGGACATATAGGGATGGTCGTGGTAGCCGGGCGAAAAACCACGGCCGCGACCGCGGCCAAAACCACGGCCATAACCTGCTCCGCCTCTGAAACCAAAACCCCTGCCCATTCTCATTCCGGGTCCCTTCATATAACCGGGACTCTCATATCCGTAACAAAATCCTAATGCTCTTCCGGTTCCGGGACCTTGTCCCAGTGGTCCGGTACGATCTCCTGCCGGCATATCAACTAATTTTTATGTTTAAATTAATAATTTTATAACAGCGTAAATATAGCAATTAAAATGAACATATGTTCACTTCAGTTGATATTTTTATTCCGGCTATCCGGAACAGCCTTGCAGACATACTGTCTGTCAAATTTTTAGCTTATGAAAATAAAGACGTGGCTGAATCAGTTTCCGGCCTTCCGCTGTTTCCGTACTTTTACCTCCTTTTTTCCATCCGTGATATGATCATTCATAGTGGTTAAATTATCAGAATCACATTCCCTGCAATGATCAACCGGATGTTCAGTAACAATGGTTTCATGGCATTCCCCGCATTTATACCAGTAATCATCAGCAACAAAGGTACCTCCCTGAATCAGTATGGCTTTTCCTTCAACAAAAGCCCTGGCAACATTTTTACGGGCTTTGTCATATAATCTTGTAAATGTCGGCCGTGAAATATCCATCCTCTGGGCAGCTTCCGTGTGTAAAAGATTTTCATAATCAGCCAGTCGTAATGCTTCAAACTCCTCATATAAAAGGATCACGGATTCAAGTTTCCGCATTGGAATTCCAAAAGGTTTATAACCTTCCATTACCGGAGGATTACTGAGTCTTCTGTGCCTTCTTCTGTTTGGCATAGGTAAAATGGATGTTTTATGATAAATATTTTTACAAATTTAAGCTTTAAATGGACATATGTTCATTTATTATTCTTAATTTTACGGGTAGAATATTGTTTTACGTTAAAATCAGATCAGTGTAAAACGGACAATCAGGAGGAAATCATGAAAATCAAACTTTTTATCAGCGCTTTAATAATATCCGGCTTACCGGTTCTGGGTTATGCCCAGGACAAAGCCGCAGAACAGCCGCAACAACTTCCTGCTACAGCCGGACAGGGAGTATATGTCGACGAAAACAATAACGGCATTTGCGATAATTTTGAAATGCGCGGTGCCTATTACGGATTTGGAAGAGGACAGGCAGCCGCCCCCGGATACGGCAGGGCCCGGGCAGGAGTACAGGGCTATGGAAGAGGACAGGCAGCAGCCCCCGGATACGGCAGGGCTCAGGCAGGAGTACAGGGCTATGGCAAAGGACAGGCAGCGGTACAGGGCAGAGGATGGGGACCTGGTAGCGGATGGGGTCGCGCCATGACTCCGGGTCAGGGTCGTGGTTTAGGTCCTGCAAAAAACTGGGGCCGGGGTTTGGGACCGGGACAGGGTCAGGGACTGGCGCCGGGAGGAAGGTTTTTTACTGATAAAAATCAAAACGGTATCTGCGATTTTTACGAGGAATCCCTTAAAAAATAATCATCCCCTTTTAAACAGACTTATTATTTTCAGTTCCGGAGAACGGCAGGATCAAGTTTCAGATCTTTTATCAAATCATTCATTTCTCTCCGGGCTGTATCGAATGTATCATATCTGTTAACCACAATCTTTCCTGATCCGTCTTTAGTTACCAGGGCCAGTCTGATATTCCTGTCCCTCAGTGTTGAAGGGGAATTTCGTCTGCTGCGCACCCTTGACCTTCTCCCGGAAGTGTAAATGGTAAACTTACTGAAATGGTCCACACTATACCATTTACCGGCCTTAAACCATCCAAACAGACAGATATAGCTTTTCAGCCTGCGTTTGTCAAAATCAACAATAGTACCTTTATAGCTGAATACCACAAATATTCCGGCCAATACGAGAAACAGGCCTGTAATACTGAAAAAAGAGATTGCCACTCCGGATACAATAAGGAGATATCCGGCATATATCCATGTTTGTCCGAATAATTTACCTAAACTGTATTCTTCCTTCACGCTTCAAAGTTTAATTAAAACATGGCTCCCGCTTTTGCTGACCAAATCAGCTGAAAGAATCTGTTGCAATAAAGTTAACATTTCGTTGCAAAGAACATGCTCATCCGGTGATTATTAATATTAATTTTGCGGGATCATGGCAAATGTAATAATAGGTATTCACGGACTGGGAAACAAGCCGCCGGAACATTTGCTCGGGAAATGGTGGAAGGATGCAATGACAGAGGGCTTGAAAAATTCCGGTTACGACACCGGTCTGACAAAATTCAGGCTGGCATACTGGGCTGACATTCTTTATGACAAAAGGCAGGATCCTGATGAAAAAGATCCTGCAAGTCCATATTTCATGGATGAAAAATATAATGAAGCCGCCGGAGATTTCAGCGCTGAGGATTATACCACCCGGAAAAGAGTCATTGATTTCCTTGGCCGCCAGATGAACCGGATATTTCTGAACGAGGATCTGAGTCTTAACTATTCATTTATCAGCGATACCATTATCCGCAGGTATTTTAATGACCTTGAAATATATTATTCCGGCAGCATCCTTGATATAAAAAACAATGAATCATTCAAAGCCGGGAAACTGATAAGGGAACGGCTGTATTCCCTTCTTAAGGATCACAGGAACGACGAAATCATGCTGATCGGTCATTCAATGGGATCAATCATTGCCTATGATGTCCTGACATTTCTTGCTCCCGACATCAGGATCAACACCTTTGTAACCATGGGATCACCCCTTGGCCTGCCGGCTGTTATAAGCAGGATAGCTGCCGAAGGCAGACAAAGGGGTATCAGCAATCAGCTGACCACCCCTCCCGGGGTAAGCGGAAAATGGTATAATTTTTCGGATTTGCACGACAAAGTTTCCTTTAACTATAAACTATCGGATCACTATTTTAAAAATATTCATGGCATAAAACCGGCCGACATACTGATTGTCAATAATTATGAAAGCGATGGCGTCCGTAATCCCCATAAATCATTCGGCTATCTCCGGACTCCCGAATTTTCGGAAATACTGAATGAATTCATCCTTTCCGAAAAGTTATCCCTTATACAGAAAACAAGCCGCCGGTTCAACAGGATTACAAAAAATCTGAAATCCCTAATTTCACCTGCAGGACAAAAGAATAAACCATGATTTTTATGTAAGTTTGACAGCTGGTGTAATCAGATACATTCTTTTTACAGACAGAAACAATTCATTTTGATACTATGAACAGCTATACCTTTTTTCTTTCCCTGATAGCTGCCATGGGAGGATTTCTTTTCGGATACGACACGGCAGTAATCTCAGGTACCATTTCACAGGTGGCATTACAGTTCGGCCTCGATTCAATCCAGACCGGCTGGTATGTGGGATGCGCTCTTCTGGGCTCAATTATAGGAGTCAGTTTTGCAGGTATCCTCAGCGATTATCTAGGAAGGAAAAAAACCATGTTCATTTCAGCTGTTCTGTTTTCCGTATCCGCTGCAGGCTGCGCAATAGCAAACGATTTCAACGGCCTGGTCATTTACAGGATAATCGGAGGAATGGGTATAGGAGTGGCATCTATTGTATCTCCCGTCTATATTTCGGAAATAGCTGCCGCAAAGCACAGGGGAAGTATGGTAGCACTGTACCAGCTTGCAATAACAGTGGGATTTCTGGCAGCCTACCTGTTCAACTACCTGCTTCTGGGCTATTCTGCCAGCAGCTCCTTCACCAATCCCCTGATGCATAAAATATTTCACACTGAGGTATGGCGGGCAATGCTTGGACTGGAATCCATTCCTGCGTTTTTATTTATTATCCTGATATTTTTCGTGCCCGAAAGTCCGCGCTGGCTCATCCTGAAAAACAAAATTGATAAAAGCCGGAACATTATTTACCGTATTCATAAAAACAAGCAGAGCGCCGAACATGAAATAAGTTCCATACGGGAGTCAACCGGCGGGGAAACAAAGTCGGAATGGGCATTACTGCTGAAGCCGGGAATTTTCAAAGCCGTCCTCATCGGAGTGGCAATCGCCATGCTCGGACAATTCATGGGAGTAAATGCTGTTCTGTACTACGGACCAACAATATTTGAAAAAAGCGGCCTGTCAACAGGAGATTCCCTGTTTTACCAGGTTATGGTCGGACTTGTAAATATGGGCACAACCATTATTGCACTTTTAATAATAGACAGGGTAGGCCGGAAAAAACTTGTTTACTGGGGTGTGTCGGGAATGATTATTTCACTGATACTGATAGGCCTGTATTTTCTTTACGGAGAAAAAGCAGGTTTGTCATCCCTGTTCCTCCTTTCATTTTTCCTTCTGTATATCTTTTGCTGCGCCATCTCCATCTGTGCCGTTATTTTTGTTTTACTATCAGAAATGTACCCGACCAGAGTACGCGGACTGGCTATGTCGGTAGCAGGTATTTCCCTGTGGATAGGAACTTATCTTATCGGTCAGCTCACTCCCTGGCTGCTTGAAAATCTTACACCCTCGGGGACATTCTTTCTTTTTGCAGTAATGTGCCTCCCCTATATGTGGTTAATGTGGAAAAAAATCCCTGAAACAACCGGAAAATCACTGGAGGAAATTGAAGAATACTGGCTTGGATCAAAAAGCACCTGACTACTGGCAGGGATATGGAGCCAATGCTACCGGGGACGTGACAATACCAACGGAGCCAATACTGACGAAGCCGCAACCGAACCGCTGCTGCCGCCGGAAATATGAACTGCTGGCAGGGCTCCTGCTGCTTCCTGACAAATCTATTGAAGATCAGTCGGTTTTACTCATCAGCAACTTGCCGTGCTTGATACCCTTTATGGCTATCAGAGTGTCGGCCAGTTCAGTCAGCTTTTTTGCCTTGCCCCTGACTGCAATGACTTCCAGACATATGTCCTGGTTCAGATGAAAATGCTGGGATGATAAAATAACATCGAAAAAGTTATGCCGGATTTCATTCGACCTTGTTATGATATCCTTCTTTTGCTGATCATAGATAATGATCACCGCTCCCGCAACAATATTGTTACACTGCCATTTTTCCTCAACAATGTTTTTTTCTATAAGATATCTCAGGCCCTGTGAACGGTTAGCGAAATTGTTACTTCCGACATACTCATCAAGTTCCTGAAGCAGCTTTTCCTCAAGACTTACACTGAATCGAACAACACTCATCGTAACACAAATTTCAACAAAGGTAATATTATTTTTCTACATCAGTCTCCGGAACGGAATCCATAAAGGGACTGTCCTTATAATCCGGCCGGCCCGGCGTATCATGCACCACTGCTATTTCGGTGATCTTTTCCGCTGTCCGTCAGGCAGCGTACAGGCAGACGGGTAACTACGAAAAAAGCCTGCCCGGATATTACTGGCACTTAAGATTGGTTCTCTGTGCTTTTGATGCTTCCAGAAAAGGTCCGTACATGGCATTTTTAAATGAATCACAAGCTTCTGCATTCTGGCCTTTTCCAGCCTGTGCAACAGCCAGCTGGTAATAAAACTTGGCCCTGGCTTCAGCATCTCCCGTTTCCATGTCCAGGCCTTTCTGTGCATATTCTGCACCACTGTTGTAATTTTCCTGCTTATTGTACACATCGGCAAAATAATAGAACAGATCCTTGTCATCTCCATATTTTGCAGACTTGTTAAGCAAAACCAGGGCTTCTTCAAGATCATCAGCCTGGTTGGCCCGGGAGCCGGCTGCACGGAAATATTCAAGAGCCACACCTGAAGCCTGTTTGACACGTGCAGTATCATTTGCTGCCGATGTTTTTTCAATGAACAGATCTATGGTTTCCTCAAAACTCTCTTCATTGTCCTGGCTCCTGAACAGCAATGCCTTGTTGAATATTGCGGCAGTATATTCCGGGTTTACGGCAAGAAGGGAATCATAGACCAGCAGGGCATTATCATAATCCTTGGCAGTAAAATATTCATTGCCCAGATTATAGTATCCCTGTACAAGTAACCTGGTGGCGTTTCCCCTGTTTGTTTCATTATTATATTTTTCAGCAGCGGCAACTGCTGTCTTTGATACTTTAATCAGTTCTGCCGGCGGTTTCTTTTCACTGAGTGCATCAGATGCTACTCTGACATACAGTCCCGGCAGAATCTGGACAGCCCTGTCCCTAAGATCATCACAGGTTTCGCCAACTTCAGCGGCAAGCTTTATAACATTTTCAAAGGCTTCAATGGAAGCATTAACGTCAGTTTTAACAGTCTTTGCCCCTTCGTTGTAAACCTTGATGACATCGCTCCTGGTCTGCCCGTTAAGATTGAAACATAACACGGCGGAAATGATCAGCATACCTGTAACACTTCTTAATAAACGTAAGTCCATAACAAATCAGATTTATTAATTAATAATCAAAGTCAGCAAATTTATAAAATATTATTAATACGGTCTAGTTTTCAGCCTGCCACGAAAGCAAAAATAATAATACCGATCACTTAACAGGATATTTTTTAAGTAATTATATCATGCATTGGTCAAAATTTGTTAAAATTGCTGCTTTTCGCCCTGTTATGAACAAATGTTCATTAGCTTTGCAGTCAGAACTGCCTGAACACTATCTCAGGCATCCCCTGTAATGAGTATTTCATATCCGTTTCATCCGGAGTTATGTTCATAAGCAGGAAAGAAAGCAGCCGGGGCCCTGTGGCGGGAAAACAATTAACAAATTCAACAATAATAAACATGAAAGTAGCGATTACCAGTACAGGCAGCACATCAGACAGCAAACTTGACCAGAGATTTGGCAGATGTTCGTATTTCGCCATCTATGATACTGAAACCAGGGAAACGGAATTTATTCCGAATCCCGGCAAGGATGCAACGGATGGCGCCGGACCGGCAGCGGTTCAGATAGTTGCCTCCCGGAATGTTAAAAAAATCATATCCGGTGACTTTGGTGCCAAGATCAGATCCCTGCTTGACAACCTGGGGATTGAGATGACAGCAATCAAGGATCCTGAAAAAAGCATATCGGACATAGTAAACATGCTCGGTAAGCAATAAATTTTAAACAGCTGAAACGGTCATGACGGGAAACACCGGGAGACCTTTGTCAGATAAACGATACAATAAAAATGAAAAAAAGAATAGCCGTCCCGCTTGAAAACGGGATATTATGTGCTCATTTCGGCCATTGCCAGCAATTTGCCATAATTGACACAAATGAAAATATTATTACAGAAGAACAGCTTATTACCCCACCGCCCCATGAACCGGGTCTTCTTCCGGGCTGGCTGGCAGAAAAGGGTGTCACGGATGTTATAGCCGGCGGAATGGGTCAAAGGGCCATTGGTTTGTTCAATCAACAGAAAATAAATGTATTTGTCGGAGCTCCGATCAAAGCGCCGAAGGAGCTGGCAAGTGACCTGCTCAGTGATACACTGAAAGCGGGAGCAAATTATTGTGATCACTGAAACCATACAGGCATTATGACCTGGCCTGTACCAAAATGATAAAAATTGCAATTGCCAGCGGAAAAGGCGGAACGGGAAAAACATTTGTTGCCACAAATATCTTCCATGTACTGACACAGAAGAATGTCAGTTCCGTTCTTGCCGACTGTGATGCTGAAGCCCCGAATGTACTTTCATTCTTTGAATCTGTCAGAAAAGAGACACATGAGGTTATCCAGTTTGTGCCGGTGATAGATGTCAACAAATGCACTTACTGTGGCAAATGTCATGAATACTGCACTTACAATGCCATATTCATCCTCCCGCCTTCAAAAATAATCAGTGTGATTGAAGATCTCTGCCATGGCTGCGGTGCCTGTACTGTCGCCTGTGAATATGATGCCATTACCGAAAAACCTTTCCCCCTTGGAAATGTTAATATATGTCTGTACAAGGGTTCACACCCAATTATTGAAGCAAGAATGAATACAGGCATAATGTCACCGGTAAGAGTCATCAAGCAAGCCCTCAGGCATATCGGTCATGAGGCTGAAATAGCTGTCCTGGACTCTCCTCCCGGAACATCATGCCCTTTTATCCAGACAGTCAACCAGGCTGATTATGTAATACTCGTGACTGAGCCCACTCCCTTCGGCCTGAGTGATCTCAGGCAGAGTGCGGAAACACTGAAAACAATGAACAGGCCTTTTGGTGTGATTATCAACAAGGCCGGAATGGGAAACAACGACGTCAGGGATTACCTGGCCAGGGAAGGCATATCTCTCCTGCTGGAAATACCTTACAGCAAAAAGATTGCAGGACTCTATTCCAGGGGCAGACTGCCTGTGGAATCAGATGAATCCTTCGGGATACAATTGTTGAATATCATTGAAAACATCACTGCCGGATATGGAAATAGCAATAATAAGCGGTAAGGGCGGCACGGGCAAGTCCAGTATAAGTGCATCGTTTGCAACGATCGGCGACAGGGTTGTTGTTGCAGACTGTGACGTTGACGCTGCAAACCTTTATCTCATATTCAATCCGCTTAAGGAAGAAGAAGCTGTTTATGTATCAGGTCATGATGCTGTTATAAACTATGACTTATGCACCAACTGCGGTTTGTGTGAGACCTACTGCCGCTTTGATGCAATATCAACCGGGGATGATGGAATTGTAATTATCTCCGAAATTTCCTGTGACGGATGTTTTCTCTGTTCACGTATTTGTCCTGAAAAAGCCATTGATATGATTCCCAACGACAAAAGCAGGATGTATTCAGGATCGTTCCGGAACGGTAAAATGGTTTACGGAAAACTTGCACCGGGGGAGGAAAATTCAGGGAAGCTGGTAAATATGGTACGTGAGAAGGCAAAGGAAACAGCCCGGGAAAATAATATTGACACAATCATTCTGGACGGTCCCCCGGGGATAGGATGCCCGGCAATCTCAACCATAACGGGTACCGACAGGGTTGTCATCGTAACAGAACCGACCCTGTCCGCATTACTTGACCTCAGGAGGACGGCCGAAGTTGTAAGGAAATTCAGCCTGCCTGCCTGTACCATCATCAACAAACATGACCTCAATACTGAAATGAGTCGTCAGATTGAAGAGTGGTGTGAACAGAACGGGATCGGAGTAATCGGGAAACTGCCTTTTGACAGCCGGATAACCGAAGCAATGATAGAATCAAAAAGCATAACAGAATATAATCCGCAACTTGATATCAGTAATAAATTGAAAGAAATATGGAAAAAAATCCTCGATCAAAGCAAGTAAATGATCTTTTTGAAAAAATCCCCATGGAAGGGATCAGGAACATTATTGTTGTGGCATCCGGCAAGGGCGGAGTCGGCAAATCAACCGTGGCTGTCAACCTTGCCGTCACCCTTGCAAGGAACGGTCTGAATACCGCATTGTTCGACGCAGACATATTCGGTCCTTCAATTCCCAAAATGTTCGGACTGGAAGACGTCAGACCGGAGGTATCAGCAATCGGAGACAAAGAAATATTTTTTCCCATAAAAAAATTCGGGGTAAACATTATTTCAATAGGCTTTTTTATAGATCAGAGCCAGTCACTCATATGGCGGGGACCCATGGCAGGAAAAGCTGTCACACAGCTTCTTGGTGACACCCAGTGGGGTGAAATTGATTACATGATAATTGATTTCCCTCCCGGAACCAGTGATATTCAGCTTACAACAGTTCAGAAACTCAATATTTCCGGAGCAGTAATTGTAACCACTCCACAGGAAATATCACTCAATGATGCCCGCAAAGCTGCTTCCATGTTCAATAATCCTGATCTCAGTGTTCCCATCCTGGGGGTTATTGAAAACATGTCGTGGTTTACACCCGAAAAACATCCGGAGGAGGTGTATTATATATTCGGGAAAGGCGGAGGACTAAGGCTGGCAAAGGAATTCAACACCGAGCTTCTCGGACAGATACCCCTGGTTATGGAAGTGGGTGAGGCAGCAGACAAGGGGCTGAATGTGTTCAGCCAGAAGAACAGGCCGGTAGTAAACGCATTTGAACAGATTGCAGAATCAATAATTGCAAAAACCGAAAAAGAAAAATAAACCCGGTATCAGAAATTCAGGACATCTCCGGTTTTGATCTGCCGGCTGCCGAAAGCTTCATAAAAAGCTGCCAGTGCCGGAAGTTCAGTGCAATGTGAAGGAAATACATGCCGGGTCCCCTTTTCCTTCAGATATTTGATTGTTTCCCTGGTTTGGGTATCAGTCTTTTTCAGGTGAAACCCTCCCATTATACCGTATAATTTGCTGATTCCCGTAACCTTCCCTGCATATTCACAGGTGTTGACAATACCTGAATGACCGCAACCGGTTACAATAAACAGGCCTTCAGGAAATACAAAGGCAAGCGCACTGTCGTCTTTCACAAAATCAGCCCTGCCGTCTTCAAACCTGAAGGTGGTCTCCTTCGATTCAAAATCCGTAAGTCTTGGTATTTCGCCCAGGAAAACTATTTTCCCGCTTATCCATAACGGATCTGCCGTAGTCTTCAGATCAAAGCCCGAGGATATTTCCTCTTCCGTCATTCCAAGTCCTATATAAGTGCCGTCCTGTCCCCTGCAGCGCCTGGCAAAACATCCCGGATGACATACAAGTCTTCCCCCCGGTAAAAAAGCGAGTCCATTCCCGTGATCAAAATGGCCATGGCTCAAAACTGTGATATCCCTGTTAGCGATACCGGCTTTCAGTTTTTCCGCGTTCCTGAGAAACATGTCACTCTGACCGGTATCAAAAAGTATCTTCTTTCCATCATATTCAATCAGATATGACAGACCGTGTTCGGCAGGAAAAAAGGACCCCGCATGATTATCTGTGAGTACGGATATTTTCATTTGTGTTTGCAGCAATGCGGATTACTATAAATAATTTATAACTCATGCAAATTTACCCTTAAATATTGCATTATAAACCATTATCATTTATATAAATTTAACATTTATTGCATTTTCTGTCTTTTTATCTTAACTAAATCTTAATAAGTTTGTAAAGACATTAAGAAAATTTAATTTTACCATCCATATCATTAAAAGATTAAATTGTTAAAGCTGACTAAAATAGCAAGGATCCTTACATCAGTATTT
>JAAYKX010000087.1 GCA_012522155.1 Bacteroidales bacterium | reverse complement strand
TCTATCATTTCCGATTTAATGCCTTTCATCTCTGCCCTGAAAATTTCTCCGAGGCGAACAGCATTTTCCGATAGTTTTTCATTTTTCAGAACCTCCAGGGCTGCAATGCCCACTTTCCCTGCCAGGGGATTTCCCCCGAAGGTTGAACCATGTTCTCCCGGTTTGATTGTAAGCATGATATCATCATCGGCCAGGACGGCTGATACGGGCATGACTCCGCCGGACAATGCTTTTCCCAGCACCAGTATGTCGGGCCGCACACCTTCGTGGTCACAGGCAAGAAGTTTTCCTGTACGGCAAAGGCCTGTCTGAATTTCATCCGCAATAAAAAGGACGTTGTGTTTTTTACACAGCTCCCAGGACTTCCTGAGATATCCTTCATCAGGGACCACCACACCGGCTTCTCCCTGGATGGGTTCAACAAGAAATCCTGCCACGTTGGGATTCTGAAGGGCATCTTCCAGGGCAGCCGTATCATTGTAGGGAATTATCTGAAAACCCGGGGTAAAGGGTCCGTAATCACTGGTGGAATCGGGATCGGTTGACATGGAGATTATTGTAATTGTTCTGCCATGGAAATTACCCTCACATGCAATGATCACGGCTTTGTCCTGTTCAATGCCCTTCTTTTTATAAGCCCACTTGCGGCAAAGCTTGATAGCTGTTTCGTCGGCTTCAGCTCCGGAATTCATGGGCAGAACCTTGTCATATCCGAAATACCTGGTTATATATTCCTCATATTCTCCCAGAACAGAATTATAGAATGCCCTTGATGTCAGAGTCAGCCTGACTGCCTGATCTGTCAGCGCCTTAATGATTTCCGGATGGCAATGACCTTGATTGACTGCTGAATAAGCAGATAAAAAATCAAAATATCTTTTCCCTTCAACATCCCATACATAGGGACCTTCACCTCTTTCAAGGACAACGGGAAGCGGCTGATAGTTATGTGCACCATATTTCTCTTCCCGTTCAATATAATCCTGTGTCTTCATTTCACTGAATGTTATTTGATTAATGTTTTATAAAATAGCCTGTAATTTTACTAAAGGTTTTTATTTTATCCAAAAAAGTATTGCTGTAATGCTTCATCGTTCCCTTTCCCGATCGCTCCATCGCTCCAATACCGGCAGATTAATAATTATGCGTCGCGGGAAAGATCCGGCCTGAGTCTTTGTGTTTTTGTGACCGACTGTTCATGTCTCCATTTTTCTATTTCAGCTGCATTCCCTGAAAGCAGGATCTCCGGTACTTTCCAGCCTCTGAAGTCAGCCGGTCTGGTATATATGGGAGGTGCAAGAAGGTCATCCTGAAAGGAGTCGGAGAGGGCGGACTGTTCATCTGAAATGGCACCCGGCAGTAACCTTACAATTGCATCGGTAATAACGGCTGCCGGCAGTTCTCCTCCTGAAAGCACATAATCGCCTATTGACAGCTCCATTGTTACGAGATGATCTCTGATACGCTGGTCAATACCTTTGAAATGACCTGCCAGGATCATAAGATTGGTTTTTAGCGACAGGCGGTTAGCCATTTTCTGATCAAACATCTGTCCATCCGGTGATGCGTATATGATTTCATCATATTCCCTTTCACTCCTGAGCTTTTCGATAGCTTTCCAGACCGGCTCAATCATAAGCACCATTCCCGCACCCCCGCCGAAAGCATAATCATCAACGCTTCTGTACCTGTCCTTTGCAAAGTCGTGGAGGTTTACAACATTGATATCGACAACCCCCTTGTTTCTGGCACGGCTGATGATGGATAAATTCAGCGGACTTTCCAGAAGTCCGGGAGATACTGTAAGGATGTCAATTCTCATCATGCGGATGTTTGCGTAAATATATTTATTTTTGTCCGTTAGTGACCAATTTATTTTTCTGTTATGGAATGCCGGCCGGGTTGCGGAGCCTGCTGCACAGTAATTTCAATATCATCGCCCATTCCGGGAATGCCTGAAGGAAAAGCTCCGGGTGTACGCTGTATACATTTGCTTGATGATTATCGTTGTGCACTTTACGGTGATCCTTCAAGGCCTGCCGTATGTGTTGACTACAGGGCGGAGCCTGAATTTTGTGGTAACAGCAGGGAGGAAGCAATACGGATACTTGGCTCACTTGAAAGCTGAAAAGTTTGCTTTGCCGCCCTCATCCCTGTGATATCCCCGCATCTGCTTCTGAATCCCGTTTACCAGCAGGGCATCATTTCCCTGAATCATAAACCACCCTGCCGTCAACAATAGTATAATCCACTTTTGTCTGCATAATTTCATTCTCCGGTATTGTAAGAAGATCCCTGTCGACGATCACTATATCGGCAAGGTATCCGGGTTTCAGCATACCTTTCCTGTCTTCCATAAACTGGGCATAGGCTGATCCCCAGGTATAGTATTTTATTGCCTCTTCCATGCTGAGTTTCTGTTCAGGAAACCATCCTTCCCCCTCTTCCCCTTTCCGGTCCTTGCGGGTAACGGCTGCATACAGCCCTTCCATGGGATTGAGCGGCTCTACCTGGTAATCCGTTCCAAAGGCAAGGACCGAACCTGCATTCAGCAGGCTCTTCCATGCGTATGCTCCCCCGGATCTTTCACGGCCTATTCGTTTCTCACAGAAATTCTTGTCGGTGATGCAGTGCGTTGGCTGCATGGATGGTATTACCCCCAGCTCTGCAAACCGCGGAATGTCTGAGGGCTTAAGTGTCTGGGCATGTTCACTGCGATGCCGGCTGTCGCGTCTGCCATTTTCCCCGGCTGCCTTTTCAAAAGCATCCAGGACCAGGGTGTTTCCCTTATCACCTATTGCATGGACAGCTACCTGGAAGTCCATTTTGTCAGCGGCAATAACCATCTTTTCAAATTCATCGTACTGCCACATTGCCAGTCCTGATGTACCCGGCTCGTCGTCATAGGGTTCATGCATCAATGCGGTACCGGATCCCATGGTGCC
Source organism: Bacteroidales bacterium (assembly GCA_012522155.1). Classification (GTDB taxonomy): domain Bacteria; phylum Bacteroidota; class Bacteroidia; order Bacteroidales; family VadinHA17; genus LD21. The sequence continues at coordinate 1,061 of JAAYKX010000087.1, read as the reverse complement.
GTCCATGAAGGCCTTGAGGAATCCGAATCTGATCCAGTTGCCTTCACGGGGATACTTTTTTTGAAGTTCCCTGTATCGGGCGAGGCTTTCAGGATCACGGCCAAGGGATTGTCCTATATCTATTCTGCAGGTAAGTTCTCCTGCTTCCTGAAGTTTTTTGTAAGCCTCAAAATCGGCACTGCCTGCATTCTGAACACTGGTTACTCCAAGTTCGCGGGCATGTTTCATGGTCATCAGATACCCCTGCCAGGTTTTTTGGGCAGTTTCTTCAGCTGTCAGTTCCGTTTTAACATCTCCGGTTTTTGCCAGACCCATTGCTGTCTCCTTAAGTATCCCCGTAGGCTCGCCCGTCAGAGGATCTCTTTGAATTTCACCTCCAAAAGGGTCGGGTGTATTTTTTGTTATGCCTGACTTTTTCAGCACATAGCTGTTTACCAGTGTTGAATGACCGTCGGCTCTTGCCAGGATAACAGGGTTGTCAGGCGAAACCTTGTCAATGAGTTCTTTGGCCGGCCATTCCCGGGTAGTGAACAATTCATGATCCCAGTGTCCTCCCCTGATAAGTTCCCCCGGTTTTGACATTTCAACCCTGGCTTTTACCTTTTCGGTTATCACGGCAGGATCGGTGGTGTAGCGGAGCTCTATGTAATCCGGGTCAAGTGGTCCGAAGTGAACATGTGCGTCATTGAACCCGGGAATAACAAGTCTGCCGGAAGCGTCAATCACCTTTGTCTTTCCGGGTTCTATGAACTTCTTTATTTTGTTTGTTTTTCCAATGGCACTTATCCTTCCTTCGTTTACTGCCACAGCTTCGGAAAGCGGATTTGAACTGTCCATCGTAAGGATTTTGCCGTTCAGGATAACCAGTCCGGCACCTTCACGCTGTCCGCAGGAAGATATTAATGTCATTGCAATAAGTGATAGAGAGAGCAGTAAGGGTTTCATAAGTATATTGGTTTTGACCGGAAATATATTAAAATAATCATTCAACTGCCTTTTTTAACTTCATTTTAAGAATTTTGTCAGATTAATAATAGAGAACATATCTGAAAATAAATAAT
>JAAYKX010000086.1 GCA_012522155.1 Bacteroidales bacterium | reverse complement strand
TCCGGACTTCCCTGGGGCTGACGGCCGATACGCCTTGAATAAAACAGATTGTCATTTCCTATGTCGCCGTCGCCAAGTCCTATGTTGTAGTTTGTTATATTGTTGCCTTCAACAAAGAAAGGTCTTCGTTCCTTGTAGAATGTTTCAAAGGCAGTAAGATTAACCACTGAAGGATCAGCTACAACCTGTCCGAAATCGGGATTGATGGTCAGGTCCATTGTCATATTGCTGGTGACACCTATTTTGGCATCAATCCCCCCGGTTATACCATATCTGTTTCCTTTTTCCAGAAAGGGATTTCCGGGTTCGGCTTTGAACTTTTCGGCTTTGGCTACTCCGTATGGAGTTATGTCGAATATTTTGCGGGGTTTTATTTCACCCAGACCTGATAGTTCTCCAAACATATGAATGAGTCCGGGAGAGTCTTTCGGTATATGCTGCCACAGGGATGTTTCATTTTTCCTGTATAGCATTCTTACAACCTGGAGTCCCCATACTTTACCGGTATTTTTATCAAAGCGCAGCTGACTAAAAGGGATTTTCATTTCGGCTGTCCATCCTTCATCGTTCACCGATGTTTTTGCCCACCAGTTGGGATTCCATGAATTATCACGACTTTCTCCGTCATTGGTGTATATCTGATCATATTTCACGCCGGCAGCGGTGATGCCAAAGCTGAAACCGGTACGCAGATCGTGAAAACTGTCAAAGATGATTTCCAGGATATCTCCGTCTGTCTGATCCCTTCGTGTAAGCCGCTTCACTATACTGTCGGGACTGCTGTCATAAGCCCTGATGCCGGCATAAAGATTGTCGTTGTCAAATAGTATTTTGAATTCTGTTCTCTGGGAAGCTCTTTTGCCATTATATGGTTCATATTGTGTAAAATCATCAATCCATTCACCTTCATTCCATATTTCCTCATCAAGGATCCCGTTTATCACGGGAGCCTCATTTATTCTTGTTGCCTTGTATTGTTTTTTTCCAGCAGGCTGTTCCTGTCCCGTTAATATTTTGGTTATTATAATAATGAAGAGAACGGACAGAATAACTTTTTTCATTTGGTTTAAAATATTTTGGTTGATACTGGAAGAATGACGGATTAATTCATGATTTGATGCAGCAAGGGAAAATATTTTCAGGAATTTTGAATCTTTTCCGGGGCATCACTTATGCAAATTCTTTATCTTAGCCTTAAATCGAATCAAAAATGTTAAGCCGCAGATCGTTCATTTCAAAAAGTGCAGTGGCTGCATCAGCTGCCATCATTGCACCTTCAATAGTGGCAGGCAGTAAGAGAACCACAAAAGGATCACTGCTTGCAGGAAAAAAAATACTTTTTGTCTGGGGAGGCTGGATGGGACATGAGCCCGATAAGTGCCGCGATATTTTTGTTCCCTGGCTGGAATCGGAGGGAGTCAGGCTGACTGTGTCGGATACACTGGACTCATACCTGGATCCGGGTCTGAAGGATTATGATCTGATAATTCAGACATGGACAATGGGTAGCATAGAAGATAATCAGGAAAAGGCCCTTCTGGATGCTGTGCGGAGCGGAACAGGTATAGCCGGCTGGCATGGCGGACTCGGAGATTCATTCCGGAACAATACCGAATACCAGTTCATGGTGGGAGGTCAGTGGGTTGCCCATCCGGGCGGTGTGATAGATTACAGGGTGAATATCACTGACCGGGATGATCCTGTGACAAAGGGTTTATCTGACTTTGACATGCATTCCGAACAGTATTACGTGCACGTTGATCCAAATGTAAAAGTTCTTGCAACAACAACATTCAGTGATGAGCATTCACCCTGGATAGGAGGGACGGTGATTCCGGTAGTATGGAAGAAGGTCTATGGCAGGGGCAGGGTTTTCTATTCATCCCTTGGCCATGTTGCAGCTGATTTCAAGGTTCACGAGGCTCTGGAAATACAGAAAAGAGGAATAATATGGGCTTCCATGAGCAGGTACGAACCAATGGAAGAATGGAAGCAGCCTGTTTACAGGTAAAACAGTGGTATGCAGGTCCCTGATTCGATGTACCGGGAAAAGCAGCCCGTATGTCCGTACTTTTATGTTCCGGAGAGAATATCGCCGGACCTCAGTATCATGATACTTTAGGGGGATATTACCGTGCCGGCTTTTCCCCTGAGGTGTCAGTCGTATAGTTTTATGAACTCATAACTGTTTCCTGTATAATCAAGAAACTTCAGAAAGTCTTTTTTGGACAGCACCAGGGAGGCCGTGTTCAGATTTGGATGAAATGCCAGTCTTTCATGTTCATCAAGCTGCTTGTCAATGAAGAGGTGGACATGGTTTTCGTGGTCATTGATAAGTCCAAATGGTGATACCGAGCCGGGTTCCACTCCGAGATACTTTTTGAGCCGCTTGCCCGAGGCAAATGTCAGCTTTCCCTGGCCCAGTCTTTTTTCCAGATCCCGGATATCAAGCTGCCTGAGATGTTCAAGGATCACAAGGTAATGCCTGTTGCCTTTGTGGTTTCTGAAAAAAATGTTTTTGCATCTTCCGGATTTGAAGTCTTTCCAGTGAATTATTGCATCTTCGATTGTTGCCAGCGGAGGATGTTCATGATATTCAAAACCGATATCAAGCCTGGCAAGGATGTCATAAAGTTTTTTCTGACCCCTCATCAGGCATCCGCAGGTTTGGGAATGAATTTCAGCTCTACTTCAATCATTTCGCAAATATCCTCACCGGCTTCCTTCATGTCTGTGTCATCTTCCTCGTAATGCCATTCGGTAACAATACTGACACCGGCTTCGGATAGTTTTTTGAAATCAAGTAAAATATCGAAAAGAAACTTGGCTGATGCTGAATTGAAATAGTTCAGATCAATTTTAAGAATAAGGGGATCTGCTTCAGTGAATGATTTATGACTGCCTTCCATCACTTCCCGGTTGAATTCCCTTATCCATTCAATAACGGGGTAGTAAATAGTACGCACATCTTCAGGCGCTGATATTCCCTCAATTGAAAAAATCCTTTCTTCGGGTGATAATATTATACCCGGAGTATTCTGTGTTGGTTCTATGACGAGCTTTTCCATTAACGGCAGTTTGCACAAATTTGCATTATTATTTCTTATAAGCAAAGATTTTTATTCAACATGTTGACTGAAGATAGTAACATCATCCCCGTCCGGTTTGTAACCTGTATCCTCACTCAGCACATTCCCCAGCGATGATTCCACGGCCATCCTGTCGCAGAGTTCATTTTCGGGATGACCTGCATGACCTTTTATCCATATGAATTTCACATTGTGCTTACGGTAGATTTTTAAAAATCTTTTCCAGAGGTCGGTATTTTTGGTTTTCCTGAATGATTTTGCCTCCCAGCGGAACAGCCATCCTTTTTCGACAGCGTCGGCTACGTATTTTGAATCAGTATATATGGTGACATTGCTTCCCGGCTGCTTAAGAGCCTCAAGTCCGGTTATCACTGCAAGCAGTTCCATACGGTTATTGGTTGTGAGCCTGAATCCTTCCGTTTTTTCAAGCCTGTGACTGCCGCATATAAGAACAACTCCATATCCGCCCGGACCGGGATTCCCCCTTGCCGTACCGTCAGTATAAATCGTAATTTTATAAGCCATGATGAGGCAGAACAATACCGGTGTTTGTAAGGAATAATTTTATGGCTATGGAAAGCAGGATGACTCCGAATACTTTCTTCAGTATCTGCAGTCCGCCCGGACCAAGAAGTCTTTCGAAAAAGCTTGTCAGGCGAAGGACGAGATAGACTATTATCATATTTAGTATAAGTGCAATAAATATGTTTATTGTATGATATTCGGCTTTCAGGGAAACGATGGTGGTGATGGCCCCGGCCCCGGCAATAAGGGGAAAGGCAATGGGAAAGATTGCACCTGTGCCGTGGGAGTTCTGCTTAAAGATCTCGATTCCCAGTATCATTTCCATCCCGATAAGGAATATGATGAATGCACCGGCAATGGCAAAGGCTGATACGTCAATACCGAAAACACTCAGGAGGGGTGTGCCGACAAGAAGGAAGAGAAGCAATATGAGACCTGAGACCAGGGTCACCTTAACCGAATGGACTTCTATTCCCTTTGACTTGATGTCAATTATCACAGGTATGGAACCGGTGATATCAATTATGGCAAATAGTACCATGAATGCTCCAAGTATCTCAATAAAACTCAATTGCATTTTATACTGCTTTGCTTTTATTCAACTATTGTCATTTCGTCCACAAGGTGTCCGGCGCCGGCAAATATATCTGTTATCCAGAGTATATATCTGATATCCACGGCGATAGTCCTTTGAATTTCAGGCTCAAAATAAACATCACCGCTCATTGCTTCCCAGTTGCCGTCGAAGGCCAGGCCTATCAGTTCACCGTTGGAATTCATTACGGGACTTCCTGAGTTACCTCCTGTAATATCATTTGTTGTAAGAAAATTAACCGGCATATATCCTTCAGAGGAAGCATATCTTCCGTATTCCCTTCTTTCATGAAGGTCAAGCAGCCTGCGGGGAAGATCAAATTCATAGTCGCCGGGCATGTATTTGTCAACCGTTCCATCCAGCGTGGTGTAGTACTTATAGGTAACCGCATCCCTCGGCTCATAGCTGCTGATGGTGCCATATGAGAGCCGCATCGTGGAGTTGGCATCAGGATACCTTGTCTCGCCGGGATTCATTTCCTTCAGTGCAGCAATCCAGATCCTCCGGCCTTCTTCCAGCCTGTTTTCAAATCCGGAGAGTTCTCCGGCAAGTATATTGCGTATTTCAATGATGGAATTGACGGCAAGTGCAACAGGATCATTTTCAAGAACCTTTAATTTCGGTGATGAGAGGAATGCTGTCAGTTTTGCTTCGCTAGCAAAAACAGATCGTTTAAACATGTCGTCAACATATTTACCGGTGTTTCCCCTGAATTTCCTGTCGATGATTTCCCTGTAGAATGAGGGATGGTATTTGGCGGGAACATCATTTCTGTAAAGACGGAGTAATTCCTTTGTTGTCTTCTGATCCGTAGACGGATTATAATCCTTGTAAAGTTCGGGGACAATGTTTTTTATTCTCTCCGCCGCCCTGGCTGTTCTTTCCGTATTGCCCGACCTGAGAGCTTCTGACAGTATGGCGGTGTACAACATGAAGTCAAATATTTCGCAGCCCCTCATGCATTCATTAAGGTACTGATATGCATTCTGGTATTCAGCACGGCCCTCTATGGATGACCTGATCAGATTCAGAGCCTCCCCGTATTCCGACTTTCTTCCGGCATCTTCATTTACCCAGGTATTGAAACTGTTTTCAATCTCCTTCTTTTTGTCTATTACAGCCAGGGAGACCAGTTGTTTGTTTTGTCCGATGGAATATTTCCAGTAATTTGAAGAAGCCGAATATTTTGAAGCGTACTGTATGTTGACTTTCGGATCGGCAAGCATGTCTTCCATCCATATTTCCTGTTTTACTCCCCGTATCTTTATCCGGTTGGGGTTGGTTATCTTTAATATTTCATCAACCTCCCAGGAGGTGTAGTATCTCTGTGTGCTGCCCGGATAGCCCATCACCATGGTAAAGTCACCTTCGTTCAGGTCTTTTATGGATACCCTGAGCCAGCTGCTGGAGTTGAGAGGAATATTGTCCTTTGAATAGGGTGCGGGTCTTCCGTCAGGACCGGTATAGATACGGAACATACTGAAATCACCGGTATGCCGCGGCCATTCCCAGTTATCGGAATCATCTCCGAAACTGCCGATGGATGAAGGAGGTGCCCCTACAAGCCTGACGTCGGTATATCTGTCATAAACCAGAAGGTAGAAGTTATTTCCGCCATAGAATGATACGACAGATGCCCTGTAGCTATTCCCCTGGGAAGCGTCTCTTTCAAGAGAATGACTTGCGGCACTGATGACTTCCGCCCTGCGGGATTCACTCATGCCGGGTTTCAGTTCCGACAGTATCTGGTCGCTGACATCCTCTATGCTTACAAGGAATGATACCGAAAGTCCGGGATTGGGAAGTTCCTCCTCCCTTGTCATAGCCCAGAAGCCGTCCCTGAGGTAATTGTGTTCAAGTGTACTGTGAGACTGGATGAGGCTGTAGCCGCAGTGATGGTTGGTGAGCATGAGTCCTTCCGCAGAAACCAGCTCACCGGTGCAGCCACCGTCCATGAAGCTTACAATTGCATCTTTAAGACTTGCATTGTTGATGCTGTATATGTCGTTTGCAGAAAGTTTTAGTCCTAATGTTGTCATTGTGCCGATATTCAGTTTTTCTATCAGGGGCAGGAGCCACATGCCTTCATCTGCCCTTGAAACTGATCCTGAACAGAAGAGAATAATAAAGAATAGTAGTAAAGATTTTTTCATAAAGAATGGAATTGCTTAGTTTTAATCAGGATACAAATATAATTCTTTATATCTATCAGGAAAACCCTGAAACTGATCCGGGCAGCCGGGAAGGTTTACGGAACCGGACCGGGCAGTCTTGCAGGTTTCCGGAGCCGGTCCGGACAGTCAGGCAATTCTTCAGAGCCGTCTCGTGCAACCGGGATAATTTCCACAGGCCGGTTCATATCGCCGGGGAAGCCTTCAGAAGCCGATTGGCAGCTGGGTGTTGAAAAGAGAAAATGATTTCCTGTGATAGGGACTTATTCCATGCTTCAGAATTGCTTTTCTGTGGAAAAGGGTTCCGTAGCCCTTGTTTGTGTTCCAGCCGTAACAGGGATATTCTTCGTGTATCTTTACCATGAATTCTTCCCGGAAAGTTTTGGCAAGTACCGAAGCTGCAGCTATCGGCAGAAAAAGCGAATCTCCACCGACTATGGTTGTATATTTAATATTCCCGAAAGGCTGAAAACTGTTACCGTCAATGAGAAGGTGCCGGGGAACAGGTTGTAATCCGCTTATG
>JAAYKX010000085.1 GCA_012522155.1 Bacteroidales bacterium | reverse complement strand
CATGTTTGTACAGATCGCAACTGCCAGTGTCTTACACCAAAATATCACCAGTAGGCTTCAATCAGTTTATTTTGAGAATCACTTACTTCTTCCAGACAATAAATCAGTCTACTGTGTAAGGCATGAAGCTATTTGTGATTTTCAAGGGAAGGCATTGATGAATACAGATCCTTGATTTGCTCGTATTCATCACGAAGGAGCTCATACTTCCTGTTCAGGTCTCTGCATTGACTGGTAAGTCTTTCAACAGTTACTTCTTTCAGTTCCATAATTTTATGTTTTTAACTTCACATCATTTTCAGGCAGTACACTGGTTTAAACAAACAGAGAAAAACTAAACCGGCAGTAATTAAGTAGTTACATTTTTCAGGATTAATTGTATTGCTCGTCAAATATAAAAACTAATTTGAAACAATCCAAATTTTTTATTTATAAGTTACAGGATATAAGCAAGATCGGTTTTTTTCAAAAAACAATTAACAATAACTACGGGAAAAAAATCAATACTGTATCAATCTATTGATTATCAATAATATAATAATCTAAATTTTACTTTTTGTCTTGTGCTACCATTGAATCAACAGGCTGAAAAAATATTAATTTTGCAGATATCAGGATTTTCAGTTATGAATTAATAATTAATATTTGGTGTAGTGGAGAAAAAAAATGAACGGATCAGGATTTTTGCAGGCTCCTCGAGTCGTGATTTTGTTGAAAAAATGTGCAGCTATCTCAGCATTAAAGCTGGTGAATCGGAAGTATTCCAGTTCAGTGAAGGAAACACATATGTAAAAATCGGGGAAAATGTACGGAACAAGGATGTTTATATTGTCCAGACAGTCGGCCTTAATGCCAACGACTCATTCATGGAACTGCTTTTCTGGATCGATTCATTTAAACGATCCAGTGCCAGATCGGTTACAGTAATAATGCCGTTTTTCAGTTATGCCAAGGCTGATAAAAAGGATGAACCGCGAGTATCGATACGGGCACGTGTGTGTGCAGACTGCATAGAGGCTGCAGGTGCTGACAGGGTAATAACAATAGATCTTCACAGTCCCCAGATCCAGGGATTCTTTAAAAAACCTGTTGACAACCTGTATGCCTATCCCCTGTTGTGCGAATATATCAGGACCAGGGCAATCGGGGATCTGGTTGTGGTATCTCCCGATGCAGGTTTTGCCCGGGATGCCCGCAGATATGGATCATATTTGGGAGTACCGGTTTATACATGCGAAAAAACCAGGACGGATCATAGTGAGAAAGCCAGTGTGAATGTTCTGTTCGGCCCCCTGGCAGCAAGAAATGCATTGATTGTAGATGATTTTACAATTTCAGGAGGTACATTGATTGAAACCGCAAATCTTATGAAGAAAAAAGGCGTGGAGCATGTTTATGCTATGGTGACGCATGCTCTGCTTCACGAAAAAGCAATTGCAAAACTAATGGAAAGCCATATTCATAAACTTATTGTCACTGATACTGTTGCCAATCCCCATCTGCTGAACAATGAGAAAATTGAAATCATTTCCGTGGCTCCCCTCTTTGCGGAAGCAGTGAATATAATTCAAAATGAAGGCTCTCTCAGTTCACTGTTTGATTCGCTTCCGGCAAGTGTCCTGAAAAGCAGTTTCTGAATAAAATATATCTTATTCAACAAACCCGTAATCTTATCACCTGCCGGCTCAGTTACTGTCTCCAGACCATGGGTGCACATATTTCCCCCGGTATTCCCTTTGCAGAAGGCGGGATGCCTCCGCATTATCGATGATCTCCTTTTTATTATTGTCCCATTTCACCTTTGTTCCGGTGTAATATGATATCATGGCAAGCTGAACCGTGGCTGTTGAATAAAATGCATCTTCCGGATCACAGCTTATCAGATTTCGGTCTTTCTTCCTGACAGCATCAAGGAAATTCCATACATGATTTTCCTGCATCAGGGGAGAAGGGATTGAAATATCCTCCCTTTTAACTTCTTTCCCTGCAGTGAACAATACAAGTCTTTCATCTTCCGCAAGCAAACTTCCTTTTTCCCCGTAAAAAAAGATACCATTGTTGAATTCCCCTGTAACATCTCCATTTCCCCAGAGCCTGTGCTGCCATAATACCGGTAGTCCGGCAAATTCCAGGGAGGCAGTCAGGGTATCCGGTGTCGTTACCTGGTCTTTCAGAACAAAGATACCTCCCGCAGCATGGCATGCATCCGGCATCCTCTTATCCATTATCTTCCTTATGATGTCAATATGGTGTATCCCCCAGTCGACAAGATGACCGTTTCCATATTCCTTTTCAAGTCTCCATGAACGGTGCCCGATGCCCGGACGGTAGTCAAGCAGCGGTGCAGGTCCGCACCATTCTTTCCAGTCGAGGGAAGGCGGCGGAGCCTGAATTTTCATATCCTGAATACCCGGCTGATAGTGTATCTGGGCAATAATCTGATGTACATCACCTATCCTGCCTTCGCCAATCAGTTCCCGGGCTTTCATGAACGCCCCGCTCTGACGACGTTGAAAACCAATCTGAACTATATTTCCAGCCTTTTTCCATGCATTTACCATTGCAAGTCCTTCCATAACGTCGTATGAAAGAGGTTTTTCACAATAGATATCAAGTCCTGTTTCACAGGCTGCAATGAACTGCAGGGCATGCCAGTGAGGGACAGTCCCGATAAACAATGCTTCCAGTCCCCTGAGTCCGATAAGTTCCTGATAATGTCTGAACGTTTTGGGACGGAAACCCTGAAGCTTTTCAATCTCAGCGGCAGCAGAACTGAGATGTTCGCTGTCTACGTCACATATTCCGGCAACTTCCACAGTTCCCGACCTGAGAGCTGCTGTCGTGATTACCATTCCATACCATCCTGCGCCAATGAGGCCGATCCTGATTTTGCGGTCATCCCCCCGCCGGGGGAAATAAAGTGATGAAGCCATTCCTGCGGCTCCCACAGCTGCGGCTTTCAGAAAATTCCGTCTTTTCATACTGATACCTGTTTAAGAATGTCGAAATTAACTATTCACTAAAATTATGATTTTTTTAAGCAATAATCTCAAAACTGTTTCTGTTTCTTGTATTTCATTTATTCCGGACTTAATCACCGGACAGGAGTTTACGGAATTATACTTTCCCCTTATTGCTCATTTTCGGGGGAATATTAATTTTGTATTAATATGCAGAAAAGAAAATCAACTCTTCTGTTCACTGACGCCCTGAAGTTAAAGCGTCCCAACGCCTTCCAGGTGATGCTGAAACCTGCGGGTCCGGCCTGTAATCTTAATTGTGATTATTGCTATTACCTTGAAAAGAGCAGGCTTTTCGACAATCCGGCAAGCACCCGGATGACCACGGAACTTCTTGAAGAATTCACAAAACAGTATATCGAAGCTCATGAAGTTCCTGTGGTGGTGTTCACATGGCAGGGAGGTGAACCGACTCTGATGGGACTTGATTTTTTCAGAAAAGCAATTGAATTCCAGAAAAAATATTCCGGGGGAAAACGTATTGACAATGCATTTCAGACAAACGGCACATTGATAAATGATGAATGGTGCAGCTTTTTCAGGGATAACAACATACTTGTTGGGATATCCATTGACGGAACCGAAAGGAATCATGATCATTACCGGCGGACAAGATCCGGGGCACCTACCTTTAAACGGGTAATGAGGGGAATTGAATTTCTTCATAAACACAATGTTGAATTCAATACCCTGAGTGTTGTAAATGATTATAATGCATCAATGGCATCGGAGACCTACAGCTTTTTGAAGAAGACAGGAAGTGGTTTCATGCAGTTTCTGCCTGTGGTCGAAAGGATATCGGAGAGTACTGATCCTAAGTCAATGAAGCTTGTTGCACCGGTTCACGGGGAGGCAAAGCTGGCTCCCTGGACTGTCGGGGCGGTGGATTATGGAAAATTTCTGATCACCATTTTTGACGAATGGGTAAGGAACGATGTTGCAAGGTATTATGTGCAGATATTTGATGCCACTCTTGCAAATTTTACAGGTGAAAACCCGGGAGTTTGTGTATTCAATGAAACCTGCGGGGATGCACTGGCAATGGAACATAATGGTGACGTGTATTCCTGCGATCATTTTGTGTATCCGGATTATTATCTTGGAAATATCCATGATACTCCGCTGATTGATATGGTGAAGTCACAGCGGCAGTTTGATTTCGGTATTGATAAAAGAAACAGTCTCCCCCGCCATTGTCTCATGTGCAAGGTCAGATATGCCTGTCACGGCGAATGTCCGAAACACAGATTTCTTTATGCACCTGATGGAACACATGGTTTGAACTATTTGTGCGAAGGCCTGAAAATGTTTTTTAGTCATGTTGAACCATATATGGAATATATGGCCGGTGAGCTGAAGGCAAAACGCCCCCCCGCAAACGTAATGAACCGGATAAGAAACAGGGAAAATCAGGTAATAAGGCAGGCAAGACCCGAACGCAATGATCCCTGCCCCTGCGGCAGTGGAAAAAAGTTCAAGAATTGCTGCGCCGGGAAGCCGCTATGGTCATTCAAGGCGACGGGTCACCTGTGACAGGATATCCTTGTTTGCTGCTATGAGAAACAGTTTGTCTCCGGGCTTTATTTCTGTCTGGCCCTCAGGAATGATATATTTGTCTTCTCTCTTCATCAGGGCAATCCTTGCATTCGGGGGAAACTTAAGTTCAACTATCTTCTGTCCGACCGATTCTGACTGAATCGGGATAACAATTTCGGCCATTTCCGAATTAATTGGCTCCGACAGCAATATATCTGCCGGAGTTACCGGTTTTGCGTTTGCCGGCAGGGAAAGATGGAGCAGTCTGGCAATCCATGGTATTGACGTGCCCTGAATAAGAACAGATGTAAGAGAAATAAAGAAGACAATATTAAAAATCGCATCGGCCTTTTCAATACCCGCCATAAGGGGAAATGTGGCAAATACTATGGGTACGGCCCCCCTGAGTCCCACCCAGGCATAGAATGTCTTGATCCTTGTCTGCATCCTGAACGGTATCAGACAAAGGAATACGCTTACAGGCCTTGCCACAAGAATAAGAAAAACAGATATAAGGAGTCCGACACCTATGAATGGTACAATCCTGCTTGGAAAGACCAGGAGTCCAAGTGTGACAAAGAGAATTATCTGCATCAGCCAGGCCATCCCGTCAAAAACCATCATTATGGTTCTCTTGTGCAGAAGTTCACTGTTACCCAGATATAAAGCCGCCAGATACACTGCCAGGAACCCGTTTCCCGACACTGCTGTTGTGATGGAATATGTCAGCAGCATGATGGAAATTATAAGTACGGGATGGAGTCCTTCATAATCAAGCCTTATTCTGTTGTTAATACGTTTTCCTGCAATACCGAAAAGGAATCCGCAAATCCCGCCGATAATCATTTGCCTGAAAAACATGAAGATCATGGATGAAGTTGAACTTTCTGCGTTTTGTATCAGGCTTATAAAAACTATCGTAAGGATATAGGCCATGGGATCATTGCTCCCGCTCTCAAATTCGAGCGTTGGACGGATATGTCCTTTCAGGGCAAGATTTTTTGATCTGAGTATTGAAAAAACTGCAGCTGCGTCTGTTGATGACACTATTGATCCAATTTAGAATGCCTCATAAAGTGTAAAGTCGGTTACCCACCAGATAAAAAGACCAAGAATTCCGGCGGTAAGCAACACCCCGAATATTGAAAGGGTCAAGGCCTGTCCGAATACGGGTTTTACTGCTGTCCAGTCAGTTTCAAACCCCCCGGAGAAAAGTATAAAACAAAGAGCAAAGATTCCTATGAACTGTGCAATACCGGGATTGTCGAAAGATATTCTGCCTATACCTTCACTTCCGGCAAGCATTCCGACAACAAGAAAAAGTATAAGAGTTGGTATTCCCAGCCGGAAGGAAGTTTTTCCGGCAAGAATACTGACAAAAACCAGTACAGAGCCAATAAAGAGGATATTTTCAGTGTTAAGTGTCATCTGCTGATAAAATTATTGTAAGCTCCGGATTTTTTCAGCTATCAGTACCCGGTTCTTATCCGCTTCAGCATTTGCGGGCGGATCGAAAAATATTTTATTCAAGCTTTGATTTTTGAATTGCCAAATATACTCTTTTCAGATTAAAATCATCCGCCTACTCACAAGTACACATGTATAGTTTGCAGGTCAACACCAAATGAGCAGGATCTGAAGAGTTTTTTTAATGAATGATCAGCATCTTCCGCACTGACACTGATACTGTGGATTCCCGGAACGGGAACCTCCTGCATTTGGGCCGGAACATTACTCAACGAATCCGGGCTTTCGCCGGTTTGCCCCCGGAATATCCCTCAGATCATCCCCCAGGTCCTGTCGTGCCTTTTCTGCCAGGGCCTCAAGCTCCCTCACCTTTTCCGGAAAGGATCCGGCCACATCATACCTTTCACCGGGATCACGCCGGAGATCATACAATTCTGTTTTTTCAATGATTTCCGTTCCTGTCTGGCCCGGCCAGCCGTCCTTTCCCGGCTCATATCCCTGATAGGTTCTTCCGCTATGAGGAAAAACGAGTTTCCAGTAATCCTTTTGTACTGCTTCAAGGCTGTTTTCCCCGTAATAATAATAGAACTCATTGCGTGGCACGGCTTCCTTGTCACCCAGCAAAAGGGGCAATATGCTTATTCCATCTATTGTCCTTGCCGGAAGAGCTGCCCCGGTAATTTCTGCAAGCGTTGGAAAAATGTCCATTCCACAGGCAATCTTGTTGCAGACCGTTCCTGCCGGAATGACTTCCGGCCATTTCATTATGCAGGGAATACGCTGACCTCCCTCCCAGCTGCATCCCTTACCCTCACGTAAACCGCCGGTGTTTCCCGAATGATTTCCGAAATTAAGCCAGGGCCCGTTATCGCTCATAAAAATAACAAGTGTATTCTTTTCAATCCCGTATTTTTCAAGTGTGTTCAGAATTTCACCGACTGACCAGTCGACTTCCATCATTACATCACCATATAATCCCTGCCGGCTTTTGCCCCGGAATTTTTCCGAAACACCCAGGGGTATATGAACCATTGAATGGGGAATGTAGAGAAAGAACGGCTTGTTCCGGTTTTCTTCAATGAAGCTGACTGCCTTTTCCGTATAGGATGTTGTCAGCTTGTCCTGGCCGGCAAGGTCCCCTATTTCAGCAATTTTTTCATTTCCTTCAATAAGTGGCAGTGGCGGATATTTCATCAGTCTGCTGGTTGTGTCTTTCAAATGAATTGGAACGCCGTCAAAATCAACGGGCCACATATCATTTGAATAGGGAATTCCGTAATAGTAATCAAATCCATGCTGAAGGGGAAGGAATTTCCGGTGGTGTCCCAGATGCCATTTTCCGATAGCTCCGGTATGATAACCCTTTGTTTTGAGCATTCCGGCAATAGTTGTTTCTTCATGATTTATGCCATGTACCGCCCAGGGCATAAGAGCTCCGGTTATACCTATACGGTTGGGATAGCAACCTGTAAGCAGTCCGGCGCGTGAAGCACTGCTCACCGCCTGAGGACTGTAAAACCAGGTAAATTGCATTCCGTCTTTTGCAAGCCTGTCAATATTGGGAGTATCATACTGGCTGGCCCCGGTCACGCCTATATCTCCATATCCCATATCATCCATGAGGATGAGGATTATATTTGGTGAAGCATCCTCCGGCAGAGCTGCCCTCCGGGCGGACAAAGGCAGTGTTGCCAGGGATAGCGCACCTATTCCTGCTATTGATTTCAAATTTATCATCATATTCTGCAGTTTTATTTTTCTGATCTGTTCTCCCTGATGCTGTTAAGCAGTCCGGTTAACTCATTCACCCTGCTTTCATGATCAGATGCGAGATTGATTCTTTCTCCAATGTCTGTTTTAAGATTGTATAATTGCGGACCGGGATCATTTCCCAGTTCTATATTGGTATTATGCTCAATCTTCGGACCGGGTCCGGGTTCAATTAACTTCCAGTCACCCTTTATAATTGATAATCTTCCGCTGAGAGATTGTTCCACAAGCCATTCACGTCCTTTTTCCGACTTTCCCGTCAATGTACCGAGACTGTTAAAACTGTCAGGTCCGGCACCGGAAGTCAATTCCTGACCTGTAAGAGATGCAAAGGATGCCATCAGGTCAATTTGTGAAAAAAGAGCATCCGTTTTCCCGGCTCTGATTTTCCCCGGCCAGCGTACAATAAAGGGTATACGGGTTCCCCCGTCGAATGCACTGTATTTTCCGCCTCTCAGTGGGCCGGCGGGTTTATGACTTCCAAGTTTTTCAACTGCGTCATCCATATACCCGTCATCAAGCACGGGACCATTATCACTTGTTACTATCAGTAAGGTATTCCGGGCAAGACCCAGTTCGTCAATAGTTTTCACTATTTCCCCGACTGTCCAGTCAAGTTCCAGAATGACATCCCCCCGTGGACCCATGCTGCTTACCCCGGCAAATCTGGGATGAGGCACCCTTGGAACATGGATGTCATTGGTGGCAAAATACAGGAAAAACCTGTTGTCCCTGTTTTTTCTGATAAATT
>JAAYKX010000084.1 GCA_012522155.1 Bacteroidales bacterium | reverse complement strand
TCTCAGACTGTCAGTACAGGCAGTAAAAATCTCATTAATATCACTGAGTCTCCCGGATGTGTCGTTCAGGGCATTTTCAACGGAAGGATTTATTTCAGTCAGCAGGGGCAGTACCTGATGACGTATCTTGTTTCGTATGTATCTTGTATCAGTATTGGAACTGTCCTCCCGGTAGGGAATGCGGTTGTCCCTGCAGTAATCCTCAATAGACTTCCTGTTTGCGAAAAGGAGAGGCCGGATAACCCTGTCCCTGGCCTTTCTGATACCGGAAAGGCCGGTAATCCCCGTACCCCGTACCAGGTTGATGAGAAATGTTTCAATGTTGTCGTTGAGATTGTGTGCAACTGCAATAAGATCAAATCCCTGTTTTTTTCTGGTTTTTTCAAACCATGAATATCTCAGGTCCCTGGCTGCCATTTGTATTGATATTTTTTTTTCCCTGGCATAAGTCATGGTATCAAATCTGACCGAAAAGAAACTTATGTTATGATCCGCTGCATATTTTTCAACAAATTCCTCATCGGCCTGTGACTCTTCCCCCCTCAGGGTGAAATTGCAGTGGGCAATCCCTATCTCTTTTCCGCTTCTGATAAAAAGATCAGTCATTACCATTGAATCAATACCGCCGCTGACAGCCAGCAGAATTTTTTCATTCTCCCGTATGAGTCCGTTTTGTTCAATATATTCTCCAAACTTCTTCAGCATTGATATATGTTTTTATCTGTATGGAAGCAGGGCGGGCCGGTCCGGTTCAAAGTTATCAGGATTGAGCATTTGTTCTCCGGAAACATTGAAATTTTTGATTCTTGACCAGGCCGGAAGGTGAGGAAAGAAGCTTAGCCGGATCTGAAAGGTGTTAAAGACAAGATTATCATTTCTCAGCCTTACACCAAGACCAATCCTTGAAATGACCTTTCCCTGGTTAAAAAATTGATTTGCCCCGAACAGGTAACCAAGGTCGCCGAAGGCAAACCATGCAATTCTGAAGCCGTATATTCTGGCCGGACTGAACAGAACAGATTCTGTACTTATTGTAAGTCTTTGTTTTTCGGTCCTGAGTGAATCATTCCGGAATCCGGCCAAACCATTTTCAGTATTGAAAAGAAGATACTCATCCTTGTATCTTCCGAATCCCCTGGTGTAGTCAATATTGTAAAAATTTCTCAGCCGGTGGGTGCCGGCATACAGAAGATTTGTAAAATAATTTGCCCTGAGTATCAGAATACCCTGTTCTGTTTCATTCTTATTTCTGAAAGCAGCCAGACCTGCATTGCTGTGAAAATAACCACCGCCGCTTAGTTTTTTTCCTGCTGAAAGACTGATACCCGAATAAAAACGTTGTTTGAACTCATTTATCTCCTGTCCTGCAGTGAGGTTTATCAGCATCCCGTCAGAAAGGTCTTCTGTCCTGCCATAGCCATAAATCAGGCTGGTTTTATAAAACTGCCTTATTGAAAAGGACAGGGATGCAAGGTAGATTTTATATTTCTGAAGGGAGTGATACGAATCCGGGTGAATATCCGGATGCCTGTAGACATTGTTGTTCAGATATCTGGCACTCAGTATCAGTCTTGTTGCCTTTTCGGGGTTGAGGAGGAAGGATCTGGACAGCCAGTAATCCTGGTGATTGAATTTCAAAGGTTCCGGCTCCGGGAGTGTGTCAAGGTCTGTTGTTGTGGAAGTCATGCTGACATGTATGCCCCCTGCATATTTTGTGGACGAGCTGATCAGTTTCCTGTCAGCTGCGAAGCCGTAGCTGGTTCTGCCAAGTGCATTATAATACTGGAGATTGAGATTAATGAAGGATTTTGAAATGTTGTTGATATTATAATTCATGCCAATACCGGGCGATCCTGCGGAATCCTGGTCAAACGGAACCTTCAGCCTGAATTCATGACCGATTCCGAAAATATTCTTCTCATACAGCGACACACTGCCTTTGGTGGCAGATATGATCAGCGCTGAGGCTCCGAGTGAATACACATCCTTTGTCAGTACAAGGATGTCCACAAAGCTGTCTGACTCGAACACCACAATTATCCTTGAATCCTCGATATAGGGCAGCTGTCTCAGTATCCTTTCGTTATCACTCAGCAGAAGAGGTGAAAGAGTGTCACCTTCGCTGAAAAGAAGATTTTTTCTTATTATACGTTCTGCCGTGTTTGTGTGGGTTTTGTTGAGAAAGCTCTCAAGTCTGCCGGGATTGCTTATCAGTGAATAATCTATGTCGGTACCGAATACCTCAAGTCTCCGGATATCGATTTTTCTTATAATTTTACCTGAATAGCGCAGGTAGTCATTTTGGCTTGAGCCTTCTGCCGGACCCGGGGAAGCAGCTTTTCCGGGAACAACAACAAAATCATAGAGCTTTTTTATTATCAGGTATTTTGAAGCTTTTACCCTCAGGGAGTCGATAAGAGGATTTCTGTCATCTTCCGGGAATGGAGGAGGGATAAGTTTCTGCGGGACTGTTACCGGCCAGCCGGCATCGGAAAAAAGACGCGGATCAGGTGTTTTTAAATGGTAAGAGGGTGTACTTTGAAATATACTGTCCTGTTCAGGATACTTCTGTGAATAGAGACCGTAATGAAAAAACAAGAGGGATGAAATGATCAGAGATCTTGTAATAATCCTGTATTTCAAATCGGTTTCCACATTATTTTTAATGAGTCCCGGTTATCAGTACGTCATCAGAGTTGAACTGAAATCCCAGGCGTTTGCCGGTAATCACCCTGGAGTGCTGGATCTTGGCTTCAAGCTGACCTACCGTGGCAATCTTTACTGTATCATAGGGCGGAACCAGCAGGTCGAATTCCAGGGAATACTGAACGGCTGTGGCAATTATATTCTCCAGGGCTTCACTGCTTAGTTCCTCATTGCCGTAATTTGCAAATACCATCCCCTTCTGCCGTTTCCCTTCAACAAAATACTGATTTTCATGATTTATAAAGATCCTGGCAATCAGGTATCCAAGATCATCAAAGCGTGAATACCTGAAGGAATCGAAGAGGAAGTTGTAAATATATATTATCCCTGAATAGGCATTGTACCTGTTCTTTTGAATGTAGGGAGTCTTCCATGCAGGATGTTCCCTGTCGAACTGGAAAATATTTGAATGCATGCTGAAAAAAAGCATGTCGCCGGCCACTTTAAGCTGCGCATCAAATTTACTCCTGTCAGTGAATTCCAGCCTTATCCTCGGATCAATACTGCCAAGCCTGCCGTTTCCCTCCCGTGCAAAATTCCTGAGTATCTCCTTCATGGTGCAGAAGGCTTCCAGGGTTCTGTCATATACTTTTTGCTTAAGTACCGATTTCTCTTTCAGGTTGGTGACTATTGCCTGTTTTTTTTCACTTAGCTGAGTCATGATGGAAAAATTAATCAGATTAGCACTCCTAATTTAGTAATTTATGCACAAATCCGGTAATGTCCGGATAAGCGGTGTCCGCTGTGATTTCCGTTCCCGGTCAATATGCCCTTGAGAACAGAACCCTTTTCACCGAAGGCTTTCCGCTGTATATGCATTTGCCTTCCTCCTCAGGGGAATCAAAGGGGATACATCTTATTGTGGCTTTTGTCTCTTCCTTGATCTTTTCCTCGGTAGCCGGACTTCCGTCCCAGTGTGCCATGATGAAACCTCCCTTGTTTTCAGTGATATCCACAAAATCCTCCCATTTGTCAAGGTAATATGTATTGTCATTTTTAAATTCGCCGGCCTTTCTGAAAATGTTTTCCTGAATATCACCGAGCAGTTTCTTTATATGATCCGTAGCCCCGGATGCCGATATTGTTTCCTTGGCCAGGGTATCCCTCCTGAAGATCTCCAGACTGTTGTTTTCGATATCGCGCGGACCGATGGCTATTCTTACGGGAACACCTTTCAGTTCATAGTCGGCAAATTTCCAGCCGGGCTTGTTCGTGTCGCGGTCATCGTATTTTACCGAGATGCCGTTTTCCTCAAGGGCTGATTTGATTTTCAGGGCAGCAGTGCTGATATGCTGCAGCTGTTCCCGGTTTTTATAGATAGGAATGATTACAACCTGAACGGGGGCGAGGAGCGGGGGCAGAACAAGGCCGTGATTGTCGGAATGCGCCATTATGAGCGCTCCGATGGTCCTGGTGGACAGACCCCATGATGTTGCCCACACATATTCAAGTTTTCCGTTTCTGTCAGTGAACTGAACATCAAATGCCCTGGCAAAATTCTGACCCAGGAAATGACTTGTTCCCACCTGCAGACCTTTACCGTCCTGCATCAGGGCTTCAATGGCCAGTGTGTCAACGGCTCCGGCAAAGCGCTCACTTTCGGTCTTGTATCCCTTAACGACGGGCAGTGCCATGAAATTTTCAACGAAATCGGCATATACATTTATCATTTTTTCCGTTTCTTCAACAGCCTCCTCCCTTGTGGCATGGGCCGTATGTCCTTCCTGCCACAGAAACTCTGCAGTCCTCAGAAACAGTCTTGTCCTCATTTCCCATCTTACAACATTTGCCCACTGGTTGATAAGCAGGGGCAGGTCCCTGTAGGAACGGATCCAGTTCCTGTAGGAATTCCAGATTATTGTCTCCGAAGTCGGACGTATAATTAATTCCTCTTCAAGTTTTGCCGCCGGGTCAATCACTACCCCTTTTCCCGATTCATCATTTTTCAGCCGGTAATGGGTAACAATTGCACATTCCTTTGCAAACCCTTCAACATGCTCGGCTTCCCTGCTGAAAAAGGATTTTGGAATAAAAAGAGGGAAATAGGCATTTACATGACCGGTTGCCTTGAACATTTTATCAAGCTGAGCCTGTATCTTTTCCCATATCGCATAGCCGTAAGGCTTGATAACCATACAGCCTCTCACAGCAGAATGTTCTGCAAGATCAGCCTTGATAACCAAATCATTATACCATTGTGCGTAATTTTCATCCCTGTTGGTTAAATACTTTGCCATCTTTTATTCTTTTTTATACTGTTTTATTTTTCCTGATTGCCTTGTTTGTTTTTCCTTTCGTCCGGCCTTTCGTCCTTTCCCTTCGGTTGACCCCTGGCCGGTTTTGTCTGTTTTTTCCTGCGCCCGGTTCTCTGTCTTTTCCTGCGTGTAAAATAAATATGAGACCGTAAAAATAGATAAAAACTTGAGTTCTTGTTAAAAAACGAAAAGCTTCATTATGAAATCAGAATCCGGGTTTTTTTATATCTTTGATCATTCAGCAGGATAACAGGCTGAAAAAATCAAATTTGGTATAATATTTGTGTGAATATTAAAAACTAAATGAGGGATAAAACATGAAAGTCTTTACAAAAATCGCAATTGTTCTTCTTCTTGTC
>JAAYKX010000083.1 GCA_012522155.1 Bacteroidales bacterium | reverse complement strand
TAACCGTGATCCTGAAGTCCGATATAGCCTTCGTGTGGAATTCCTGCAGTGAATCCGGGAAAATCCCTGAATTTGCTGTTTTCAACCATTTCATCCCATTCGGGAGTCCAGAGTTCGTATTCAACCACTTTCTCCCCGTTCTGGGTATGTGTCACCCTGCCGTCTTTCACACGGACGACGATGGTATTCCATTCGCCTGCAGGTCTGGCGTTTTGTGGTATGGCAGGCAGCATGTCGTATAGCGATCCTGCCAGGTGACTGTCAATTTTGTTGTCGCTTGCATTTTCATTGTCCAGTATCTGTATCTCGGGAGATGCAGAATATATAGCCGATCCCGGGCTTTCCTTCACGTAGTAGAAAATGCCGGAATTACCTTCCGGAGCTGTTTTCCAGTCGATTGAGAGTTCGAAATCCCTGAATTCCTTTAATGCATAAATTATGTCACCGCCTGCACCCTGTCCGTCTTTTCTTCCTTCACCTAAAAATACTTTCATGGAATTGTCTTCGATGGTCCAGTTAGCAGGCATTTCGTTTCCGTTATACTGCCGCCATCCGCTAAAATCCTTTCCGTTGAAGAGAAGTGTCCAGCCGTCTTTCTTTTGCTGTCCGGTGAGTTTATTGGGACTATCTGCGCATGACGCGAGTGTCATGCAAAAAATAAGCGTCAATGTAAAAAGATAAATACTTTGTTTTTTCATGGTTTATAAGTTTTAGATTCCGTTCTGCAAATTAGGTAAAATTATTTACTAAGTGAAAATAAAAAAGCTATATATGAAAGCATAAAGCATAATCTCTTCTCTGATTATCTTCAGATTAAAGTGTGTTATTCAGTTGCTGCAGTCTGCCGGAATCCGGGTTTTTTCAAAGGCAATAATATTTCAGGATCCACAGCTTTTCGGAGTCCGTAGTTTTTTAGGACTTGCATCTTTTCAGGCTCCGGGACCTTTTAGGACTCGCATCTTTTCAGGCTCCGCAGCTTTTCGGGGCTCATATCTTTTCAGGCTCCGGGCTATATGGCATTATCCCTTATATATTCCTGCAGGCCGGGAGCTGAAGGACCGAAATACCTGTACCGTTCGGCCCATTCCAGACCGTATTGTTTTCCCACTTCCCTGTCGGACGGAGTACCTCTCATCTGTTTCGAATACTTATCCAGCATGAAATGTTTTATGTAGTTGAAATCAGCAGTACGGTCATCATTGCCGAGGATTGGAAGTTTCTTACCCTGGCCTGCCAGTCTTTTCCTGAGGTTTGAACCGGAATTTCCGCCACTTCCCTGTGATACAACAGCCATGTTTCCTTCAACTTTCCTGTCGATAAAATCCGATATGTCCACAATCCTGTTGAATACCTGGGGACCTCTTGCATAATAATACCGTTCGATTACTGAATGCTGTCCAACCACTTCAAGCTGTTCGGGATAATCGGTGTTCATTCCTGCCATCCAGCGGGCAGCTTCAACTGCACGGGCCGTGACATAGTGGTCGGGATTCTCTTCGTAATGATCCCAGGGGTCAAAGCTGATGACAGTATCAACCTTCAGCAGCCTGAACAGGAATATGAGCCTTCCCTTTATTTCCTGTATGTTGTATTCATCCATCCGGTGATTTCGGTAGCCGAGATCATATACCTTTTTGAATCCCATCACCCTGGCAAAGGCCTCATTGGATAATTCATTGTTCAGCACTCTCTCCCCGTATGAGCTGCCGCTTCCGGCGGCATCATCATTGGTTGTCCTGATCAGATAGGCAGTATAGCCCTCATGGATAAGCTTGGCAACGGTGCCAGCCGCATAATAGGCTATGTCATCACAATGCGGCTGTATTGCCGCAAGCACTTTTCCTTCATGGGGCCTGCCGGCGACAGCTTTCTCAATGACTATTTCCTCTTCGGCAGGAGCAGGTATGTCCTTCCGGCCAAGAGCTGATAAACCTGCAGAGGGAGCCATCATTCCCCCGGCAATCATCGTTTTTCCTACAAAATCCCTTCTTTTCATTTTATTTCCAGCTTCATTGTTCATTATTATTCAATATTTATAATGTCATTGGTGATCTGCATTCTATATCCCGGGGTTTTCCCTTTGTGTTTGTTTCAACGGAGCTTTTATCATCCGGGCGGCTCCAGTTTTGGGTCTTTACCCGGGAAACTTACGTTTTGGTTTACGGACTGCAGCCTGACAGGCTTGTTAATATCCTGCGGGTGGCCTGCAGACCGGGTTCATAGTTTATTATTTCTGGTTTTAAGTACTGACAGGGCATTGCTGATGACCTTTACTGATACATCTCCCGGGATTTCGACAGCTTCGCCGTCGATATGAAATCTTGTTTCGCTGGTTCTGATGGTCAAAGGTTTGTCTGTTCTCAGGTATTTAACATATTTCGACTCTTTCAGGCTTCCCCTGAAAAGCCTGTAAATGAATACCGGGAACATGAATTTAGGGAAAGGCCTGATCATTACCAGGTCAACGATGCCATCATCCGGTCTCGCATCAGGTGCTATGTATGCATTATTGCCAAACTGCCTGGTATTGGC
The DNA here is from genome assembly GCA_012522155.1 of Bacteroidales bacterium. Classification (GTDB taxonomy): domain Bacteria; phylum Bacteroidota; class Bacteroidia; order Bacteroidales; family VadinHA17; genus LD21. The sequence goes on along the minus strand of JAAYKX010000083.1, from coordinate 1,208 downwards.
AATGGTGAAAACAAACAGATCTTCAGTGATTTTTTCTTCACCCTCCGGAATGATTTCTATATTTACGGGCTTCAGCCTTGCGAAATTAATCATGGTCACCCAGGCATAGGACCAGAAGCCCCGTGTTTTGAGCCTGTCGAAGGAATGCGCCACAAAGCTGTCAAGACCGACGCCTGCAACGTTCAGGCAATTCATGTCGTTTATCTTTATTACATCGATCTGCAGTTTTTCTGCTTTCTTAATATCCTTCAGCAGAGAGCGGATGTTTGTCCTGAATCCCAGCTCCTTTGCAAAACCGTTTCCGGAACCCATCGGAAGAACTCCGAGGATCTTGTTGGTCCCGATCAGTTCCGATGCCACGCTTCTGACCGTTCCGTCGCCTCCGGCTGCAATAAATATGTCGTACTTTTCAAACGACTGTTTTATTCTTGAACCTGAATCATCAATACTTAATGACTTGAAGTATGATAATTCATTCTTCCTTCTTTTAAGCTCTTCGGATATTATTATTTTGACAGGGATTATTCCCGCATAAGGATTTAATATAAAAAGAGATTTCCTTTCTCCCTGTACTTCCATAGAATGGTTAATTTGCCCTGATGCTGCGGGATTAATGTACGAAGGTGAAGAAATTATTCGAAGAAATCAAGAAAATATTTGGAAGGACGGATAAAGCATCTGTTATTCTGAGACATAAGGATTGTCATGTGGATACCAGTTCCTTATCAAACCGGGATCCGGACTTTGCGCAATGCGGGAGAGGATTTTCAAACCGTTTCGGTACGGTTTTCCGAAGAAGTCATTTCATCATAAATTTTCATGATTTCATCCCTGAAATTTTCCGGGCTTTCCAGGACACCCCATCCCGATTGTAACTGAAACAGACCGTCATAGGCTGAATCATGAAATGATCTTATGATATGAGGAATTCCCTTTGAAAGAAGAATTTCACCAAGAAGCCTCGCTTCTATTTCATTGTTGAAAACAAGAATACGTTCTGTTTTTGCCATTATTTTGATTTTTTAATTTTCAATTGAACCTGTTACAATTATGCCTGCAGTTAATCAGACTGCATATAATAGTTATGTAGGTCAGCGGCGTTTCCGCCGCTTTCCCCATTAAGAACTGTACGTGCGACTTTCACCGCATACAGCTCCGATAATTCAAAATTTAGTTCTCATAAAACTAAATCGGCTCATCCGCTCCTT
>JAAYKX010000082.1 GCA_012522155.1 Bacteroidales bacterium | reverse complement strand
GAACAGTATGGAATTTTCCTGTCAGAGATATTTGACCGCTGGTCGGCTGATGATATCGGAAGGATTGAGATTCAGATTTTTGAAGAAGCTACCCGCAGAGCCTTCGGACGGGAACACAGTCTATGCATTTTCAGGGTGGACTGCGGCGGAGTGCCGGTTGTTGAACACAACGGAGACTTTTATTCCTGTGATCATTATGTTGATGAAGATCATTTCCTGGGAAATATCAGTGAGGGGTCGCTGGCCGGATTTCTGGACAGTGAAAGACAGCATGCCTTTGGAAGGGCAAAATCACTTACCCTTCCCGGGTATTGCCGCGAATGTGATTTCCTTGATATGTGCAACGGGGAATGTCCCAGGAATCGTTTTATTTCCACTCCCGGGGGAGAACCCGGCCTGAATTATCTGTGTGAGGGATATAAAATATTCTTTGCGCACTGTCAGCCATTTATTGAAGCATTGAGAGAGCTATTTTAATTTTTCCTTCAGGAATCCCACAGTCCTGGCCCATGCAAGCTGTGCTGCTTCTGCATTGTAACGGGAAGGATTGGTGTCATTGTTGAATGCATGAGCGGTTCCCGGATATGTAAAGAAATAATGCTCTGTGTAATTTTTTTTCAGTGCTTCTTCAAAGTCTGCAATACCGGCATTTATCCCCGGATCGTTTTCAGCATAGTGTGCCATTACGGGAGCTTTGATCCTTGCAGCGTCTTCAGCGGAAGGCTGACGGCCGTACCAGGGAATGGCAGCATCAAGTTCGGGTGAGTTTACTGTAACCTGATTGGTCATTGCCCCGCCCCAGCAAAATCCTGTACAACCTACTTTACCGTTGGAAACGGGATGGGTTTTCAGGAATTTGACCGCTGCCACAAAATTTTTCACGGTTTCCTCATTGTCAAGTTTTTTAATAAGCTCCGGAGTTTTGCTGTCATCATCCGGTGTACCTCCAAGCGGAGACAGTGCATCGGGAGCCAGGGCAAGGAAGCCCTCCCTTGCCATTCTTCTTGTCACATCCTGAATATGCGGTACCAGTCCCCTGTTTTCATGAATTACAATAACTGCCGGAAATAATTTCCCTTTTGACGGTCTGGCAAGATATGCCCGCATCTCCCCGGAAGCAGCCGGATATTTTATGAAATCCGCTGTTATCTTCAGCTCCTTTTGCTTTTTTGCATCAGCAGCTATTGCATGGTTGTCTGCCAGTATGGGGAGAAGTGCCATTGCGGCGGCGGAGCTACCCGTAACCATTGTCAGTTTCCTGATAAAATCCCGGCGGCTTGAACGTCCTTTTCTGTAATCATTGTAAAGTGAGGATATTCTTTCTTCCATGATCTTTTAAATTAATATGATATATTTGATTCGGATTTAAAACTTCAATTTACATAAAAAATCATAAAATCGTTTATTTTTGGAGACTTTGTACCGATTATAATTTCAGAAAAACCATTAAAATCATAACTATGAAACGTGATATTGAAATTGCCCAGGGGACCAAAAAAAAACCAATAGTTGAAATAGCACAAATGCTGGGTATTCCGGAAGAGGATCTTGAATTATATGGAAAGTACAAGGCGAAAATACCACTTAAACTTATTGATGAGGAAAAAATCAAAAAGGCAAATCTGATTCTTGAGACCGCTATAACTCCCACACCTGCAGGTGAAGGAAAAACGACAACATCAATCGGTCTTGCCCAGGCGATGAACAGGCTCGGGAAGCTGACGACGGTTGTAATACGCGAACCGTCACTTGGTCCTGTTTTCGGTATGAAGGGCGGAGCGGCCGGCGGAGGCTACTCACAGGTAGTACCCATGGAAGATATAAACCTTCATTTTACAGGGGACCTTTCTGCAGTTGAGAAGGCTCATAACCTTCTTGCGGCCATGATAGATAACAATATCCAGCTGAAGGAAGGCAATCTGGGGCTTGATCCCAGAACAATCGAGTGGAAGAGAGTAATGGACATGAATGAACGCGCACTCAGGGATATTGTCATTGGTCTGGGAGGCATGACAGAAGGAGTACCCCGGCAGACAGGATTCAATATCACCGCTGCTTCGGAAGTAATGGCGACACTTTGTATGGCCAGTGATCTGAATGATCTGAAAGAAAGACTCGGAAGGATATTTGTTGGCTATACATATGCAGGAAAGCCTGTATTTGCTGCTGATCTGAAAGCACAGGGTGCAATGGCAGCCCTGCTTAAATATGCTATTATGCCGAATCTTGTTCAGACTCTTGAAGGGACTCCGGCAATAATTCACGGAGGGCCTTTTGGCAATATTGCCCAGGGGACCAATTCAATAATCGGAACAAAAATGGGACTGTCCCTCAGTGACTATGTTGTAACTGAGGCAGGTTTTGCTAGTGAGCTGGGTGCAGAGAAATTTTTTGACATAAAATGCCGTTTCGGCAATCTCAGGACCAATTTGGTTATAATAGTAGCCACTATAAGAGCCCTGAAATATCATGGAAATCAAAAGCTTGCAGAACTTCAGAATGAAAATCTCACAGCACTGAAAAAAGGATTTGATAATCTCGACAAGCATATTGAGAATATGAAACATTTCGGATTCAATCCGATTGTTGCAATAAACAAGTTTGCCACGGATACTGATGCAGAGCTGGATCTTCTTTTTGAACATTGCAGGGCACAGAATATCAAGGTTGCTGTTAATGACGGATGGGCCAGGGGAGGGGATGGTGCCATTGATCTGGCAAACAAAGTGATTGAGTCCGTTGCAGATGGCCCGGCAGAATTCAAACCATTGTATGACCTTTCATGGTCATTCGGGGAAAAAATAGAAACCATATGCAGGAAGATGTATGGGGCTGATGGTGTGGAATATACGGCCAAAGCGAAAAAACAGCTTGAACGGATTGACAATCTTGGAATTGATGATCTGGCAGTCTGTATAGCCAAGACCCAGAAATCGCTTTCCGATGAAGCCGGTCAGAGGGGAAGGCCGCAGGGATTCACTGTAAAGATAAGGGAAGTTGAACTGTCATCAGGTGCTGGATGTATTGTACCCAGTTCCGGAACCATTATGAGAATGGCTGGTCTGCCCAATAAACCCTCGGCAGAAAAGATTGATATTGATGGAGAAGGCAGAATAACCGGTCTTTTCTGAAAAACAATTTTTTTTCTTAAATTGTAATTGCTGATCATTTTACAGACCCGTTCAGTGTTGATGTCTGCCGGCTCTGTTGGACAAACGGGACCGGACTGACAAATAGCGGCTGAAAATTTAATTATAAACCCATGAAAAGACTTGCAATGTTTTTTATTATGG
>JAAYKX010000081.1 GCA_012522155.1 Bacteroidales bacterium | reverse complement strand
GTACGGTCACCTACAATTTGTCTCATAATAGCTTCCGAGATATCCCGCATTGTAGAGACCGGATCTCTTACCCTGAAAAGATATTTGTAGGGGTCATTGATACGGTACTGGACCACCCATTCAACATCAGCCAGGTTAAGATCCCCGGTAAGCATGAGGGATTCATTGCTTGTTCCGGGTTTTGCATAATCTGACCTGATACCACTGTAAGTTGTTCTGAAGCCAAATTCTTCCTTGTGCTGGCGTTCCACTGCAACTTTGTAGAGTCTTTCCAGAATTGGCAGCTTGACATGAAGTCCTGGTGACTCAGTACGGATAAATTTTCCGAATCTGGTAATTACGCCGGCCTCCTCGGGGCGGATCTGATAAAAAGTCATTGAAAGCAGTATAAGAGCTGCAATGCCATAGAGAAGATATTTGAAGTATGGAATATGTTTCTTCCATTCTCCGGATCTTATTGGTGGATTGAAACGATAAAAATTCATTTTTCTGTTATTTAAATTATTGTCCTATAATTTTTATTAAGCTGCCGGCCTGAATGGTGCTGTTCAGTTCCAGATTATTCAGCAGGGCTGTCTCCTGCAGTTTGTTCTTCGGAACCCCGAGAGAGCTGAGAGTGCCTGATACTGTTGCTGTCCCGGGAACTCTTTTTACCAGCAGTCTGGTGGGTTTTACATTGAGTTTTGAAGGATCCGTGAGTCTTGCAAAAGTTTGCATGGATGATTCCATGGTACTGAAATATTTATTGAAATCTATTTCAGCCGCAACACCATGGAAAACATAAATAATATTACTGTATTGAATAAAATATGACAATACAAGATTTGAAGCCTGCTGCCCGTCTGCCTGCTCCTGGACGGACTGCCTGGAGACAGTTGCCCTTGCCGGCATTCCGTTGATGGTGCTGTTTTTCGATTCAAGCAATGTTAGCCCAAGCGCGGCAAGCGTGGTATCTGCAGCATTCTGCAGGGTTTTCTGGGAAGCCATGGTAAAGACCATCAGGGCTTTGCCATCTGCGGGTCCCATGTTGACCTGGGAAGGAGTATTTTCATACTTCCATCCGGCGGGGAAGCTGAATCTGAACTTCAGTTCGGGATGATAAAATATATTGTTTTCAACAAAACCCTGCCGGGGATCTTCACCATAGACTATTCCATCAATCATCCGGAGATAATTTTCCTGGTTTACTTTGTATTCGGGATAAGCAAGTTTTGCCTGCCATTCGGCGGAAGAGCGGTGGACGGAATTATAGCGGTCTCCGGGATCGGGGTGGGTTGACAGGAATGTGGGAACACCACCCTGGCTTTCTGCCATATTCATTTTGTTGAGTACCTGAAAGAAATCTGCCATTTTATGAGCGTCATAGCTGATTCTGGAAGAATATTCCACTCCCAGTGCATCAGCTTCCCGTTCATTGTCACGGCTGAATTTAAGGAAGAGAAGCTGCATTCCCTGGAAAGCCTGTTCTGCATACCGGGCAAATTTTTCTGAAGCTATCATTCCACCTATCAGGAGCAGCTGGGTCAGCTGCTGTTTGGTTTGCTGGCTCACTGAATGCCTCGCTGTAATATGTCCCATTTCGTGACCTATTACACCTACAAGCTCGGCTTCGCTGTTAAGCTGGGCCAGTATGCCGCGGGTGAGATATATATATCCGCCCGGAACTGCGAATGCATTAACCACTGGTGAGTCCAGTATTTTTATATGATACCGGAGGCCGGGCCTGTGAGATATTTTACCCATCTCTGTTGTTTTGGTCTGGAGGAAATTAAGAAGTTTGTCATCCTGATATTCTCCAAAAGTTGCAATTACTTGCGGATCATATGAAAAGCCCAGTTGAATTTCCTGTTCTTCTGACATCAGCATTATCTGTCTTTTGCCTGTTACGGGGTTTACGGCACAGGAAGAAATAATCAGAATTGCAAAAAATAACAATGTGGCCTTTAGTGTAATAGCTGATTTTTTCATATTGACTCAAAATTATTATGTATTCAAATCAGTTTGAAGGAGTTTAAGATATCAGTTTTCAAATATCGTGAAAAACTTCATTTGTTTGGCTGTTTTACCTCAGGATTCTCATTATTGGGTCTGATCAGGTATCTTGCTGATAATAACCTTGTCTATTCTTTTGCCGTCTATGTCCACTATCTCAATCATATAGCCCGCGTACTCCAGTTTGTCTCCTATCTGGGGGATTTTATTTATTTTACTGAAAACAAATCCGGCTACAGTCGAATAGTCAACCTTATCGAAATCAATGGTAAATCCATCAATTATTCCCTCAAGTATTTCGGCGGAAGCGTCACCATTCACGAGTACCGACTTATCATCCCTGATAAAAATATCAGGTTCATAAGGTTCACCTTCCGAAGGAATTTCCCCGATAATATTTTCCATTATGTCGTGGAGGGTGATAATTCCTTCAAAGCTGCCGTATTCATTTACCACGACACATAACTGAGTGTGTTTTTCCTTGAAAAGTTCCAGTACCTTATATGCATCGGAAGTTTCGGGGATAATCAGGGGCTGTACCAGGAAATCACTGATTTCTGTATTCCTGTCTGAACTGAGTGCAATGAGATAGTCTTTTACAAAGAGCACCCCGACAAAATTTTCGAGGGTTCCGTTACAACACAGAATCTTGCTGTGACGTGTCTTTATTATTTCAGCCCTGAGAACATCCTCCGTTTTCCAGATATTTATCCATTCCACTTCGGTACGGTGAGTCATGATGTGTTTCGCCCTCTTATCCGAAAAATAAAAGACTTTTTCATGAATTTTATTCTGGGCCTTTTCAATGACACCTTCCCTGGAAGCAAGTCTGATCATCTGTCTTAATTCCGCTTCCGTGACAGGTTCACTAATTGATTTTATACCCATTATCCTTATTATAACCGATGTTGATGAAGTAAGAAATCTTACGAAGGCATAAAAAAACTTGCTGAAATAAGAGATAACCGGGGATATCCTGATGGCAATTTTTTCAGGATTATTCAGGGCAATGACTTTTGGAACAAGCTCACCGATAACAATGGAAAAATATGTTATTACGATGATCGTCAGCACGAGTGCCAGGTCACCTGCAGATTCCCTGAGAAATCCCATCCGTTCAAAAAGCGGGGCAACCTTAACTGCAAGGTTACTGCCTCCGTAGTATCCCGTTACTATACCGATGAGGGTTGCACCTACCTGGATTGCTGAGAGAAAACTTCCTGAATTGTCAAGAAGCCTTAAAGCTGTAACTGCTCCGTTGCTTCCTTCACTTTTCATTTGTTCCAGTCTGGACTTCTTGCTTGAAACCAGGGAAATTTCAGACAGTGAAAAAAAGCTGTTAAGCAGGATCAGAATAAACAAAATAAGTATTTCCATTTGTTCCTCTAAGAAGATGAGTATTTAAGAATATTTTTCAGCCGCTTGTCATTCAAATATACCAATTGCATCCGGTAATCCTTCAAATGTGTCAAATCCGATGAATCCGCTTTGCTCATTGATGCATTCGTTCAGCCCCCACCTGAATGAACAGCCGCCCGAAACACCGAATCCGGTGAATACAACAGAAGCGTTTATTTTCAAAATAAAAAAGGCTGTTTATAAAATCCTTGCAGGCTGAATGAAATTATGCAAAGATCTTTATGAACAGCCAGGGAAAAAGAATGGTCTTGGTTTAGTTCAATCCAAAAATTTTCAG
>JAAYKX010000080.1 GCA_012522155.1 Bacteroidales bacterium | reverse complement strand
TAAATACCGACAAGGAAAAATATCATCCCGGTGATGAAGTAAGACTTTCCTTCCCTTCACCCGAAAATGCCCGTGCCATCATATCAATAGAAAATGCAACGGGAGTACTCAGCCAGATACATACAAAAACGGACAGGGCAAATACCGAAGTCCGTTTCAGGATCACCCCTGCCATGGCTCCCAACGTATATGCACATGTATCGGTTATTCAGCCTCATGCCCAGACAGTCAATGATATGCCTGTACGTCTTTACGGCACGGCAGGTATAATGGTGGAGGACCCTGAGTCGAGGCTGCAGCCCCTGATAAATGCCCCGGATGAAGTAAGGTCACAGCGTTCATTCGAAATAAGTGTAAATGAGGCCTCAGGCAGGGCAATGTCATATACACTGGCTGTCGTTGATGAGGGCTTGCTTGATATCACCGGCTTCAGGACACCGGATCCCTGGAATTATTTCTATGCCCGCGAGGCTCTCGGGGTAAAGACCTGGGACCTTTATGACCAGATTTTCGGATCCTTCGGAGGAACCCTCGACAGGATATTTGCAACAGGAGGTGATGAGAGCCTTGCCGACAGGTCGGCAAACAAGGCCCAGAGGTTCACTCCTGTAGTGAAATTCCTCGGCCCCTTCAACCTGCGTCAGGGTAAGACGAATACTCACACTATCACCCTTCCGCAGTACACAGGATCTGTCAGGGTAATGGTTACGGCCGGAAATGAAACAGCTTACGGAGCAGCAGAAAAGTCAATACCCGTAAGAGATCCCCTGATGGTACTGGTCACAGCTCCCAGGGCTATGGGTCCGGGAGAAAAAGCTGCACTTCCCGTTACCGTTTTCATAAACCGGAATAATATAAGGGAAGTGAACCTGAAAGCCGAAGGAAATGAGTTCATCAGCTTCCCGAAGGCAGCAGAAACTCTTTCTGCAGACGGCAGCGGCGAGCTGGACACCGAATTTGTTTTTACTACCGGCGGAAAGACAGGAACAGCCGGAATCAGGGTGACTGCCACGGGAGGAGGCGAAACAGCCATTCATGAAATACAGATTCCCGTCCGGAGCCCCGGTCCTCCTGAAACAAGATCCGAACTTAAACTGCTGAAACCCGGAGAAAAATGGGAAACATCCTTCAGCCCTTTCGGAACGGAGGGATCTTCTTCAGCCCGGATCAAACTGTCCGGACTTCCTTCAGCAAACCTTGAGAAACATATGGACTATCTTGTCAGTTATCCTCACGCCAGCACTGAACAGATCGTCTCTGCAGCATTTCCGCAGCTATTGTCCGCGGATCTGTTGAAAAAAGATGATGCCCTTGCGCAGCATAGAGAACTAAACATAAAAGAGTCCGTCAGCAAAATCCTTTCAAGGCAGATGGTAAACGGAGGATTGGGTGCCTGGCCCGGTTCATACCAGGCGGACAACTGGATAACATCCTATACCGGACATTTCATGATTGAGGCAGAGAGGAAGGGATATAACATAACATCGGGATTCAGGCAGAGATGGACGGCCTATCAGAAAAAGACCGCACGTGAATGGAGATATGACCCCAGGAATATCCAGACCTCAAATGACCAGGCCTACCGCCTTTTTACACTTGCAATTGCCGGCTCCCCTGAAAAAGGAGCCATGAACAGACTGAGGGAAACACAGGATATTCCCGCCCTGTCGCGCTGGCTGCTTGCTGCTGCATTCGCGGCAGGCGGACGAACAGAAGTAGCAGGCTCTCTCCTGGACCTCCGGAACACCTCAACGGAACCGGAATATCAGTATTCCTACTACGGAAGTCCTCTCCGTGACAAGGCAATAATACTCTATACCCTCACTCTCCTTGACAGGGGGGAACAGGCCCTTCCCCTGCTGAAGGAAATATGCGGCAGTCTCACGGAAAATTCATGGCACAGTACCCAGTCACTTGCATGGGGACTGTTTGCATATATGAAATGGGTGCAGGCAATGCCTTCGGATGAC
>JAAYKX010000079.1 GCA_012522155.1 Bacteroidales bacterium | reverse complement strand
CTGCATCCGTTGCAATGACAACATTGTTATAGCGCAGGTTTTCAATTCCGTCTTCAATATTCAGGGCTGCCTGAAGAAGATTGAACTCTTCATTCTCATATACTATTTTCTTGGTGAGTCCGAAGGAGTTGAGCGGCTTTCCCCGGAGACTGAAGACTGCCTGTGTTTCAACATCTCTCGACTTGGTAATTGAACCACTTGCAGAATCACCCTCAGTAATGAATATTGTCGACTCAAGCTTGCGGGAACCGGATGAGTTGAAATGTATCCTGCAGTCCCGCAGTTTCTTGTTATGAAGACTTACCTTCTTTGCCCTTTCCCTGGCCAGCTTCCGGACTGAAGAAATGGCTTTCCTTTCCTTTTCGGAATCCTGTATCTTCTTCAGAAGTATTCTGGAAGTTTCGGGATTTTTATGAAGATAATCGTCAAAGCCTTTCTTTACAAATTCATTTATAAAATTTCTTATTGACGGACCTTTGGGGCCCATATTCCTTGATCCCAGCTTCGTTTTTGTCTGGGATTCAAAGACCGGCTCTTCAACTTTAATACTGATGGCCGCAATAATCGATGACCTTATATCTGAAGGATCATAATCCTTCTTGTAAAATTCCCTGACAGTCCTTACAAGCGCCTCCCGGAAGACCGTGAGATGGGTGCCACCCTGTGTGGTGTTCTGGCCGTTGACGAAACTGAGATATTCCTCCCCGTACTGATGTCCGTGCGTTATCACAATCTCAATGTCTTCCCCCTTCAGGTGAACAAGAGGATAAAGTCCCTCACTGCTCATATTGTCATTGAGCATGTCAAGCAGGCCGTTACGGGAAAGATATTTATTACCGTTGAAATTTATTACCAGACCGGTGTTCAGGTAGGTATAATTTTTCAGCATGGTCTCAACATATTCTGAGATATAGAAATAGTTGCCGAACATATTTTCATCGGGCTGAAATATCACCTCAACCCCGTTTTCCTCATCAGTTTTCTCCAGGGGATGGTCCTTCAGGATGATCCCGTGTTCAAACTCGGTGGTTTTGACCTCACCGTCACGGACTGATCTGATTATAAACCTGGAAGAAAGTGCATTGACAGCTTTTGCACCGACACCGTTAAGACCTACTGATTTCTTGAAGGCCTTTGAATCATATTTGGCACCGGTATTCATTCTTGCAACCGCATCAACGACCTTGCCCAATGGTATTCCACGGCCATAATCACGCACCCTGACCTCCCTGCCGGTAATGGAAACATCGATTTTTTTCCCGAATCCCATCATGAATTCATCAATGGCGTTATCCATAACCTCTTTCAGCAGCACATAAATACCGTCATCTTCTGATGAACCGTCCCCGAGCTTCCCTATGTACATACCGGGCCTGAGCCTGATATGTTCACGCCATTCAAGCGTCCTGATATGTTCTTCTGAATATCCTGCAGACGTCATTTACCGGAAATTTGGCGCAAATATAGTCAATTACAAAGTCTGTTGCATGTAATTTTTCAACAATCAAAGTGAGGGGGATGTTCTTCTAAGGCTGGTATACTGATGCTTTCAGGAATATTTATCTGAGTGAATGGCAATTATATTTTCTGTACGGATGTTGATAAAGAAAAATCCTTTCCCTGGCTAAAGCATTACTGCAGCAACCCTGAGAAAGGTTCTTTTCCGGCGGAAATCTTCCCCTGTCAGGTCAAAGTCCCAGACCCATTCCTCCCTTAACCTGCCTTCCGGAAGAGCTGTTCTGAGCGTGGGGCTTTCCCTTGAATTTCCCTTTTTATCCAGGCTCATTTCGGAAATATCAGTAATAATAACCGAATTATGCTTCTTAAGGAATTCAATGTGTTTCCTCTGGATCTCCCCGGCAAAATGTTCAAGGTCCTCATCCGGCAACAGCAGCCTTCTGCGGAGAAGCTTCAGCGGCAGGACCTCAAGCTGTGTAAGTATATTAAGTGAGATGACCAGCCCGGGATCGGGCATGTCGAAACCGGGAATACTGAAAGTATGTAAGTTAATGTCACCCGGTGACAGGATCCGCCGGAAAATACCGTGTTTCCGGGTTTTCTCCCACAGCTCTTCAATAAGTCCCCCTGTCAGATCAGCTTCCAGAAGTTCAATATTTGAGATCCCGGCAGTCTGACTGACCACTTCGGGCGGATGTATCACATCGGCAAGTATTATTTTTTCCGCCGTTCCGGCAGTTTCAGCAAGCGGAAATACCAGCAGCCACCCGCTGCCCTGTACGGTTATACGTCCGGGCCTGTTCATTTCAACAATTTTCATGATAAAGTTCCTGCATCTGCGGCTGTGGGCCTTCCAGCCCTCACCCTGATTGAGATATCTTACAGCCAGTCCCATCTGGTAGTCGTAATATCCCATTCTGTGCAATATACGGCGGTAACCAGGAGTGTGAGTCATTGTTTTATGCTTTCCTTTCGTGTTTCTTCAAAAGCCTCAAGCATATGCTTCCTGAACTTCTCAGCCAGCTCGTCGCAGTCATCTGTTCCGAAGGATTCCGGCGGAACAGGATCAAGGACCCTGATCATAACCCTCTTCCTTCCTCCAAACCTGAGACCGTGTTTTGGAAGTATGTCGCGGGTACCCGCAATCAGAACAGGCAGAACAGCTGTCTGTGCGGATATTGCCAGCTCAAAGGCACCCCTTTTAAAAAATCCTGTCTCCCCGTCGGGAGAACGTGTTCCTTCAGGAAAAATCATTATTGAAATAGCCTTTCCGAGGCAATCCAGTGCCTCTGCCATCATTTTATCCCTGCTCTCCCTGTTTCCCCTGTCAATCGTTATATACCCGGCCATTCTGAGATACCACCCGAGAACAGGCACTTTCATATTCTCAATTTTGGAAATCCACTTAAAACGATAGCGCAGACAGTTAAGCAGAAGAATATCAAGTATTGACTGATGGTTTGAAATGATAACATAAGTTTGTCCTTTTACAGCTTTCTCCCGTCCTTCAATTTTAATTTTCCATACCGGAATCAGATATGATATGATCAGTGACTTGTAAACAAGCAACCAGTGTACAATGGTTCTGTTCCTGTCAAAGGGCAGGACAAGCAGCCATATGATAAAAATCACGGGAAAAAACACTACCATAACCGTTATCCCGGTAAACCAGATCAGTATAGATTTGAGAACTTCCATAATTAATATATAAATACCTGAAAACCCTGCGCCTTTCATTCAGGTCCCTGTCTGTTGTGCGCTCCTGCCGGCCTTAACGAAGGGATGTGTATACTGCTGCGCCCACTGACACGGCCCCTCATACAGACATCGCTGCGGACCCTCATACAGATACCGTCATGGATACTGACACGTTCTTTTTTATTTAAAAAAACTTAAAAATATCGGCTTCCTCCAGCCAGACATTTTCATTCCTGAATATCTTCATCATATCATCCGGCATATGCCTGCATCCGATCAGTTTCCCTGCTGCCTTTTCCAGTTCTGTATTTCCGGAAAAAGTACATTCCCTGATGACTCCCTCCTTCACGGTCATCCGGCACGAACATACATCCCCCCTGATCTCAAAATCGTCCGCAAACTGATATTCGGGTCCGTAAGCATAATTCCATTCCCAGCTCCGGTATTTTGAACCGGCAATCAGTCCGATTTGTTTCTCTTCACCGGGACTGAAGCTGTACAGCCGGTTTCCCTCCCGGCCAAGAAAAAAGTCAAGTAAGAGCAACCTGAACTCTTCCATATTCATCTTTCCGCCCAGTAAATCCGCAAGGTTGGCAACAACAGAAGGAACTGATTCAACAGCCCTGGTATGATAGGATGAGGTATCGCTCCTCAGGGAACGTGTCAGCTTATCCGTATCGGTACTGAAAAGGAGGGTTCCGTGATGGAGGACTCTTTCACGGTAAACATGTTCGGCATTTCCGGAAATTTTCAGGCCATTCACCCTGATGTTGTTCCTTCCTTCAAGGAAGGCACTGATTCCAAGTGAGGCCAGGAATTCTATGACCGGCAGGGTATATTTCCTGAAATTAATCTGAAATCCGCTTTTGCTCTGAATGATAAATGAGAAATTGATATTCCCGCTGTCGTGATACACTGTCCCTCCGCCCGACATCCTCCTGATAACCGGAATATTGTTTTCTGTGATGAACCGGGTATCAGATTCACGGTGTGCAACCTGATGTTTCCCGATTATGACCGAAGGATTATTTACTGAAATAACAAGAAAATCGTCTGTTCTGTTCTTCAGCAGGTATTCCTCGGCTGCAAGAGAAAAGCAGGGATCGGTAGAAACAAGATCAATGCAGTTCATTATCAAATGTTTTCTGTCCGGCCATAATCTTTTTTTCCGCCATAAGATACAGCCTGTAACTGCTCCACCCAATCAGTACCCCCAGTATTGAACCGCACAGAACATCGCCGGGATAATGTACTCCGAGATAGATTCTGCTGTATCCGACCACCACGGCCCAGGTGATCATCAGGACGGAGAACCATCTTTCCCTGATAAACAGGATACTGAGGACTGCAACATTGAAAGAGTTGGCTGCATGGGATGATACAAATCCGTAAAGTCCTCCGCAATGGCAGTTAACAATGTGAACCATTCCCTGAAGCGAAGGCTCGTGGCAGGGTCTGAGTCTCTGAAACACATTCTTGAAAAGGTGTACCGATGACAGGTCAGCCATGGCAGCCGCAAGAATGATAACCGGCAGAATGAGGAGAAACTTTTTTTTGTACCTGATTCCCATCCATATCAGAACAGCAAAATACAGCGGCACCCAGGTAAGGATTCCGCTGATTATCCACATCAGCTTATCAAGGAAAGGAGAATATCCTGAATTGAGGAAAAGGAAAATCTGCCGGTCAAGGTTTTCAAGCATGGAATCAGATTAATTATCGTTAATAAGCCGGTACGCCAAACCTGCTGCAGACAGCAAACTCTTTTCAGACATGGAATACATTAATTTTCGTTAAGAACTTTCCACAGCAGGTCTTTAAGATGATTAAGACCCGTTCCATCAAAAGAGGATATAAATATTCCGGGTACATCAGGCAAATCATCACTCAGTCCTGATTTAAGCTCATCATCAAGCAGGTCCGTTTTGGAAACAGCCAGAACCCTTTTTTTGTCCAGCAGTTCAGGATTATACAACCTGAGTTCATTCAGCAGTATTTCATATTCCCTGCTGATATTTTCACTGTCGGCAGGAATTATGAAAAGAAGAACCGAATTTCTTTCAATATGTCGGAGAAATCTGATACCCAGACCTTTCCCTTCGTGAGCCCCCTCAATTATCCCGGGGATATCTGCCATCACAAAAGATTTATCATCACTGTAAGCAATGATGCCAAGGTTTGGTACAAGGGTTGTGAAAGGATAATCCGCAATTTTGGGTTTTGCAGCTGAAAGGACCGAAAGCAGGGTTGATTTCCCGGCATTGGGAAAGCCTACCAGGCCGACATCAGCCAGCAGCTTGAGTTCCAATATGTACCAGCTTTCCTGGCCCTTTTCTCCCGGCTGGGCATAACGGGGAGTCTGATTTGTGGAAGATCTGAAATGTACATTGCCAAGACCTCCCCTGCCTCCTTTTACCAGTATCCTTTCCTCTCCGTGTGACGTTATCTCAAGAATCACTTCGCCCGAATCCGCAGTCTTTACAACGGTTCCCGCAGGCACTTCTATCACCACATCCTTTCCGTCAGCACCGGTTGAGCGCTGCCTGCCCCCGGCCCCGCCATGACCCGCGGAAATATGACGCCTGAACTTAAGATGAAGAAGGGTCCACATGTGCCCGTTGCCCCTCAGAACAACGTGTCCTCCCCTGCCTCCGTCACCGCCGTCGGGTCCCCCTTTGGGTACAAATTTCTCCCTCCGGAGATGAGCGGAACCGGCCCCGCCATTTCCTGAACGGCAGAAAATCTTTACATAATCAACAAAGTTGGCTGACGACATCCTGTTTCATTTATCCCGGCTGATAACACTCTGTTTCTTTCACAACGGCAGCCGGCACTCTGTTTTATTTATCCCGGCTGACAAAACTCTGTTTCGTTCGCAGCGGCAGCCGGAATATCCTAGTTTATATATTTGCTGACAAAAACGGAGAGTCTTTCAAATATCTCTTCTATACTCCCCATTCCGTTAACAGGCTGGTATATACCCCGCTCACGGCTGTAGTTTATTATGGGTTCAGTCTTTTCCCTGTATACGGCAATACGGTTCTCAATTACAGCCGGATCCCTGTCATCAGGCCTTCCCGACAATTCTGCCCTTCCCGCCAGTCTTTTCACAAGTTCTTCATGATCCACTTCCAGGACAAGCATGGAATCTATTTTCATTTTCCTGTCATTGAGCATTTTTTCAAGTGCATGCGTCTGCTCAACAGTTCTGGGAAAACCATCAAACAGGAATCCGGCAACATTTTCGGCCCGGTCTGTCCTTCCGGCAATCATCTCTATTACCACCTCATCCGGAACCAGCTCACCCTTTTCCATTATTAAGCCCATCTTCCTGCCCAGCTCCGTTTTTGCAGCAATTTCAGCTCTGAGCATGTCACCGGTAGACAGATGAACGAGATTGAATTTCTCAGCCAGCTTTACCGACTGTGTGCCTTTACCTGATCCCGGAGGACCAAAAATCAAAAAATTCAGCATAAAATCAGTTTTTAAGGTACTAATGTATATACAGATGTCAGGTTCCGGCCGTATCCGTCATAATCCAGGCCAAAACCTACAACAAAATCATTCGGAATTGTGAAGCCTGTGTAATCCAGTGTAAAGTTCTTTACATAGGCTTCGGGCTTGAACAGCAGTGTTGCAATACCAATGGTGGCAGCACCCCTGAGTATGATCTCATGGACTATATTTTCCAGGGTATGTCCGCTGTCAACGATGTCTTCAAGAATGATAACATTTTCCCCCTTGATATCCTCACCAAGGCCAATGAGCCGGCTTAGTGTGCCGGAAGACCTGGTTCCGGTATAGGAGGCTGTTTTTACAAATGATATCCGGGCATCTATCTTCAGTCTTTTAAAGATCTCTGATGCAAACATGAAGGCTCCGTTAAGAATGCCAAGGAAAAGCACATCCCTGCCTGAAAGATCATTGTTCATCTGATCCGCCATTTCATCTATCCTTTTAAGTATGGCCTCCGCAGGAATCGATTCCCTGAATCTTTTATTCAGAATAATTGTTTCTTTCATTTCCGTTTTCTCATTCACGGGATCCTGCGAAAATATGAAAATAATAACTTATTTTTGTCCTTGTCAGGAAGTTAATTGAAATTATATAATGAAACCACTGGTAAGCATAATAATGGGAAGCCTTTCTGATCTGGCTGTTATGGAGAAAACGGCACAGGTCCTGAATGATTTCAGAATCCCTTTTGAGATAAATGCACTTTCGGCTCACCGGACTCCCGCGGAAGTGGAAAAGTTCGCAGTATCTGCCGCAGGAAGAGGCATCAGGGTAATCATTGCAGCAGCCGGTATGGCAGCTCATTTACCCGGTGTGATTGCAGCCATGACTCCCCTCCCCGTAATAGGTGTACCCATAAATGCCTCTCTTGAAGGACTTGATTCAATATTCTCAATACTCCAGATGCCTCCCGGCGTTCCGGTGGCAACCGTCGGTGTCAATGCCGCACAGAATGCAGGTATCCTTGCCGCACAGATTATCGCTGCAGGAAATGAGGAGGTGATGAAGGAAGTGATCAGGTATAAGGAAGATCTGAAAAAAAAGATCATTAAGGCCAATGAGGAAATAAAAAATATAAAATTCCCCTATAAAACAAACTGATTTTTCCTATATTGCTGTCAGATATTGAAACAGTTTGTACTCGCTGCACAAAATACCTGTTTCCCTGATAGTGTTTTCCCTCAGCCTTGCCCTTGCCGGCAATAATCCGCACAATTTTACGGCAGGAGCATCCGGTGCGGGCAGGGGATCGGTTTGCATAATGAAACCGGGTTTCTGGTCATCATTTACAAATCCGGCACTGCTGGCATCATTCCCTGATTTTTCAACAGGAATTAATTATGAAAACCGATTCAACATCAGTGAACTGGGTTCACGTAGCGCCGCACTGATAATCCCCGCGGGAAAACCTTCCCTGGGAATAATTTACTCCCACTTCGGATTTTCACATTTCAGCAGACAAAGCTGTGGTATTGCATGCGGATCATTGCTTTGGGAAAAAATTTCCGCCGGCGTACAGATAGACTATTTTTTTGAAAAAGTTTCAGAGAAATATGACAATGTTCATTCTGTCACATTCGAGGGAGGATTGCTGATAGCAGCTGCGGAAAACATAAATATCGGAATACATGTTTTCAATCCTCTTCCAAATTCACTGCGCAGGAGAGTCCTGCCCTCTTCCATCAGGACAGGGGCGGGCATCATGCTCAGTGAGAACCTGTTTGCAGGCGCCGAAGCGGAATTGTGCACGGGAAACAAACTGGCTCTGCGGGCCGGCTTTGAATACGGACTGACGAATGATCTTTTTGTCAGGGGCGGCTTCAGCAGCCGTTATTCCTCATTCTCTTTCGGCCTGGGCTGTAATTTCGACCGTCTTGACCTTGATATAAGCTTTGCAGGTCATGAGCGGCTGGGAATAACAACAACCTTCTCACTGGTATTTCTTGTAAAAAGTTCAGGATAAGATATCTACAGGCTCAACAGCTTAGCGAACTGTTGAAGACAGGAAAATATAAAAAAAGAAATTTAAAGAAGGAACTATTAAACAGGAAATACAAAGCAAATAGTTTCAGGAAGATAACAAGCTCCGGAATTTTGTATGAACAGGAAATCTCCATGAAGCCACAACTTATAATACTGGGCCTGACAGTCTTTTTTACTGTTTCCACGGCTCTCCACTGCCAGGAAATAAGGCAAAGCGATATAACAGATATTGCCGAGGAACTTGCCGGGGAACTTGCCGGGGATGAAGATGATCCGGAATCAGCAGTCAGCTTTCTTGAACGTCTCCAGGAACTGGCTGAAAATCCCGTTCCGATCAATTCAGCCGGAGAAAACGAACTGTCCCGTTTATTTTTCCTTACCGATTTTCAGATCAGGGCACTCAGGGATCATATAAAATCAACCGGCAGCATCCTGTCCCTGTATGAGATCGCATCCATTCCCGGCTTTGACCGCAGAACGGCAGAAATCATGAGTCATCTCATAATCATCGGGGAAGCAGGCAGCAGGGTTGATCTGAAATCAAAGGCCATGAGCAGAACTTTTTCAAATTTTATCATAAAGCCTTCCGTTTCTGACAACAACTGTCCCGGATCAGCATGGAAAATACTTGTCAGGCACAAAACAGAGAAGGGACCCTATACTGCAGGGTTTACCTGTGAAAAGGATCCGGGTGAGAAATTTCTTTCCGGTTCTCCTCCCCTTCCCGATTTCTTTTCAGCCTATGTGGCTTTTTCAGGCAGGGGCCTTGTACGAAAAGTGATAGCCGGTGATTATTCTGCCAAATTCGGACAGGGTACGGCACTCAATACCGGTTTCCATACCGGGATACCGCTTACCGCAGCCGGATATTTTCCCTCGCGAAGCGAAATAAGACCCTATACCTCGGTGGATGAAAATAATTTTTTCAGGGGTGCCGCGTGCGAACTGGCCAGCGGAAAAGCCGGACTTTCACTGTTTGTCTCACATAACAGGATTGACGCCACAACGGAATATTCAAATGACTCATCAATACTTTTTATTAAAAGCCTGTATAAAACAGGATTACACAACACTCCTGCCACGATCCTGAAAAAGGATGCCATTGCAGAAACAGCTTACGGCGCAAACCTCAGTTTGAATTTCACACGGGTGACAACGGGAATGAATTTCCACCGGACTGTC
This sequence comes from Bacteroidales bacterium, assembly GCA_012522155.1. Lineage (GTDB taxonomy): Bacteria > Bacteroidota > Bacteroidia > Bacteroidales > VadinHA17 > LD21. The sequence continues at coordinate 9,682 of JAAYKX010000079.1, read as the reverse complement.
CTGTCCCTGCCATTCATTGATTCCGCCACAACGGCAGAAAAGTTATTTGATTTCAGCGGCAGACGAAAAGATATACTGTCAGCCTATTATACGGCGTCCCCCGGCAGGTCATTGCTTTTTGGCGAATTATCATATGGCGGAAACAAAAAATATGCACTGGTCCAGGGCTTTACCCTGCGGCCTTCGGGAAGACTGACCATTAACGGATTATACCGTTATTATTCACCGGGATTCGGGGGCCTGCATTCCAGGGGACCCGGAGTCAGCTCATCGGCTTCCAACGAAGAAGGGATCCTGGGGAATTTCACTTTCGAGGCAGCAAGATATCTCTTTATAAGCGCCGGGTATGATCTTTGCCGCCATCCGTGGCTGAGATACAGGACAAGCTTCCCTTCACTGTCAAAAAGATATGAAGTCAAACTGAAATATCTGCCCCATGACAAACTGAATATTGAAATGTCCTACAACTACAGATCTTCTGTGAATAATGAAAAAAAGGAACAGGGAATTGCCGGAAGGAAATCAACTTCCTGCGGAACATTCAAAACTGTTTTCAGGTATTCGCAGGAAAAGGACCTGTCACTTAATTTCAGAATTGACTGCAAGGCTGTCCGTGAAAGCGGAAGCAGGGGTTACCTGATGTCACAGGATCTGATATACCGTTTCAGAAGCCTTCCCCTTACATTCTGGTCGAGGTTTTGCATTTTCAGTACCGATGACTGGGACTCCAGACTGTATGTGTATGAATACGACCTGCTTTACAGTTACAGTATCCCGGCATTTTCAAGGGAAGGCACAAGGATGTATCTGATGACTGAATGGAATTTTTCCTCTTTTGTCCGGATAAGGCTGAAATACTCCCTTACCTCCTTCCATGACAATATCCCGTCTGAAAACACTGACGAGCTCAGGATGCAGCTGAGTATCCGGTTTTAGGGATTCTGTTACAGGTCGTAAAGCATTCTCAGTGCTTTCTTTACTACCATATCTGACGATCCTATGGCAAATCTTGTAGTTTCAGCCTCATACCCTCCCTCTTTATAAACATCACCCGGGACCAGGTATCCGCTTGCTCCGTTGCAATGAGTTATTATGAAGGTATATTTGTAAGGTGAACCTGCTTTGATCTCCATGCCTGTTTCCGTGAACATTTCAACATTGAACCCGATAAACGCTATATCATTTCCTATACGTGCAGCTGTGATATGAACAGGTACCGTAGCCGGCTGATCCGGCAATGAACTGCCATCAGCTGCAGTTTTACGGGGACAATCAAGTATTGCAAAATCCGTGTTGATTTCTCCTGTCAGATCCATATCCCCGATCTCCCGGAAGACGTGAACCACTTCCTCACCAAGCAATGTACCGAGGAGAACCGGTTCGGGTATCCAGCCGGGTTCGTTATTGAATTCCGGAAGTACCCTGTACCATGGATCAATATTAGCTGATGCCCCGGTAAAAACAGGTGCAATAACATCTTTCCCCAGTATTTTCTCAACAAATTGTGCCGAGAGACCCAGGACATCACCAGTAATCAGCATGTTACGGGGTCCCAGGGAAGTGGAATGAGTTGCATAATCATAAAGGGCAGCCAGCGGCTTTCCGCCGGGAGTGGCAATCTTCATTACCAGTACCTCCTTATCGGTAATACCCTGTGGATTCCTGCCCAGTATGACAGAACCATCGGGTCCCGTTTCACGGCGGTTGGCCCCGACAGGTGAAGATCCTTTTCCGGCTCCGGCTGTTACCGGCTTAATATCCTTTATTGCCTCAGCTATGGAATTCAACAGTTTCTCCTGAAAAGATTTTGTATATTCAATATTGTTGGGATCACCTGTCAGGGGATTAACACTAAGTGTGGGAGAACTGTGGGTATGTATTGTGGACAGGAATATTTCCGATTCCCTGAATCCGAATCTGTCCGTTATTGCTTTTCGTATTACCGGATACACTTCGGATCCGTATGATCCTATATCTGTTGAGACAAGCAGTATCCTCTTCCCGTTATTTTCGAAAACAACAACACGGGCACTGAGGGGATCATGCACTCCTTCGGAATAGGTTTTTCTTGAGGCATATCCGTACAGTTTCACGGGCAGCTCCGGAGTGATATCAGTCCTGGCCATTCCGGCCGTCAAGACTGTTTCACTGTTGGCCTGTTTTAATGTCTGTCCGGTAATAAACACACTAAAAATCGATAGTATGATAAGTGGTATGGATTTTTTGAAATTCATAGCGGAAAATATAACCTTGTGTTCTTCGTCAGTCGGTTTTGGTCCGGCGCCGGCTTTTACCAGGTTTTCAGTGACGCCCTGTAGTTAATCATTCCTTTTATTTGCTACCGGCTGCAGCTTTTATATCCCTGATATTGAGCTGGAGCTTCCTGGTTCCCCTGAATTCATTCAGTTCTATAGAATAACAGATGTCGACAGGCTCTCCGTTCCTGATATATTCAAAACGGTCAGCCTGACTGAAGGCGATGGCAGGCAGCACTTTCAGAGACTCCCTGTCCTGAATCAGCTCCAGTTTGAGATGTTCCCCGCTTGACCCGACCATTCGTCCCGATCCTGAATCAGACACATTCCGCGACATAAAAACCGGAGCCATATTTTCAGGACCGTAAGGCTGAAACTGGTTCATGACACGAAAAAACTCATCATCTATCTCCAGGAATGAGAGTTCGGCGTCAATGAAAATCCTGGGCTGCAGCTGGTCTTCTGTTATTGTACGGCTGACATACTGTTCAAACCTCTCCGTGAACGGCTTGATGTTTTCCTTTTTCAATGTCAGTCCTGCAGCAAACATATGTCCGCCGAAACTTTCCAGCAGATCACTGCATGATTCTATTGCCTGATAGAGATCATAACCCTGAACCGATCGTGCTGACCCGGTAGCAAAGCCGTTCGATTCCGTCAGAACAACCGTTGGCCGGTAATAGGTTTCAATAAGACGTGAAGCCACGATTCCGATAACGCCTTTTTTCCACGAGGCATTGAAAAGTACTGTTGTTTTTGCATTCGATGTACTCTTGTCATCGGAAATCATCCTCATCGCCTCGGTTGTGATAAGCCGGTCAACATTTCTCCTTTCAATATTGTAGTTGTCTATTTCCTTGCTTATCCCGTAAGCCAGCTTCGGATCACTGGAGATAAGCAGTTCAACAGCCCTTCCCCCGGTATCCATTCTTCCTGCGGCATTGATCCTCGGACCAATCCGGAAGACAACATCCTCGATGGTCAGTGTCCTGATAATTTCAGCTTCCCGGATAATTTCCCTGAGGCCGGTACGGGGAGATTCATTGAGTTGTTTCAGTCCGTAATATGCCAGTACCCTGTTCTCCCCGGTTATAGGCACAATGTCCGATGCAATGCTTACAGCCACCAGGTCGAGGTACTGTATTATTTCCGTGAAGGGAATGGCATGTATCTTTGAATATGCATGTATCAGCTTGAAACCGACACCGCATCCCGACAATTCCTTGTAGGGATAATTACAGGCCGGCTGCTTGGGATCAAGAACGGCATGTGCCATTGGTATCTCATCACCCGGATAATGATGATCACAAATAATCACATCAATCCCCTTGCTTTTTGCATACAGCACCTTTTCCGTCGCCTTTATTCCGCAATCAAGGGTAATGATCAGCCGGCAATTATTTTCAGAAGCATAATCCAGACCCCGGAATGACACTCCGTATCCTTCGCTGTACCTGTCGGGAATATAATATTCCACATTGGAATACTGCTCCTTCAGGAAGGAATAAACCAGTGCCACCGCCGTAATCCCGTCAACATCATAATCGCCGTAAACAAGAATCTTTTCATTTTTTTTGACTGCCGAGGAAAGTCTTTCAACAGCAATATTCATATCCTTCATCAGAAAAGGATCATGAAGGCTGTCCAGACTGGGATTAAAAAAAGACTGAGCCTCCCCCGGTGTTGTAATTCCTCTCTGAACCATAAGATTGGCCAGGGAATCCGAAACCTCCAGTTTTGCTGCAAGTTGCTTTACAACAGCACTGTCACCGCTCTCCTTCATTATCCATTTCTTTTCCATCATCCCTCCTCGTTTATCCATTGCAGGTCAAACTGATCCCTCAGCCTGTTCTTAAGAATATCCTTTACCTTTCCGATATCCTGTCTCTCTCCCGTCTCCCTGCCCAGGGAAGTAACTCCCCTGTCAGTGAAGCCACAGGGATTGATATAATCAAACCACTGCAAATCTGTGTTTACATTGAATGCAAAACCATGCATGGTAATGTATCTGCTGGCTTTCACTCCTATAGCACAGATCTTCCGTGCCTTTCCTTTTATTTCAGGATCAAGCCAGACTCCGGTTCCTCCCTGAAACCGTGACCCGGCCAGACCAAATTCCGCGATTGTACGGATTATTGCTTCCTCCAGTCTGAAAATATATTCCTTTAACCCTATCTTCAGTATTTCGAGGTCGAAAATGGGATATCCGACAATCTGTCCCGGACCATGATAGGTGATATCCCCGCCTCTGTCAATCCTGTAGAACTGTGCACCCCTGGCCCTCAGCTGTAGATTGTCCAGGAAAAGATTGTCTGCCGATCCGCTCTTTCCGAGTGTATATACACTGGGATGTTCAACAAAAATAAGAGTGCCGGTCCCGCAGTCCTCAGCGTTCTCCCCCGGCAGCTTCTCCCTTGTTTTACATCCTTTGAGTTCTTCAAAGATACTGAGCTGATAATCCCAGGTATCTTTGTAATCTCTCAGGCCAACATCCTCGAATTTAACATTATAACTCAATATGTCGTAACTATTTGGGTGACCCCAAGATACTAAAAATTCTCCAGTCGTGCATGTTTCCCGGCATGAAACGAGGATCGTACAAGAGGACTGCTTTCAACAGCCTGGAAACCTTTCCCAAGAGCAAAGTCCCGGTATTCTTCAAATTTTTCCGGCGGGAAATATTCAACAACATCCATATGATTTTCCGAAGGTTTCAGATATTGTCCGATAGTCAGGACATGACAGCCGGCCTCCAGAAGATCGTCAATAGTCTGGTATATTTCCGCCTCACTCTCCCCCAGACCAAGCATAAATCCCGACTTGGTGATTTTTTTTCTTCGGGAAATAAACCTTAGCACATCCAGACTTCTGTCATATTTTGCCCTGGTCCTCACAAGCGGTGTCAGACGCCTGACCGTTTCAATATTGTGTGAAACAACATCCGGATCAGCATCAATGACCTTTTGCAGATTTTCCGGCCTGCCGTCAAAATCCGGAACAAGCGTTTCGATAGTTATACCGGGGTTATACTCTTTTACCTTCATAATTACGTCGGCCCAGAATGAAGCGCCTCCGTCAGGCAGATCATCACGGTCAACCGATGTTATGACACAATGCCTGAGACCCAGCTTCCCCACTGCTTCAGCCAGCCGCCTGCCTTCATCGCTGTCGGGGGGCAGAGGCCTGCCTGTACGGGTATTACAGAACCTGCACGCACGGGTGCATATATCTCCGAGGATCATAAAAGTTGCAGTGCCCGAATTCCAGCATTCCCCTATATTCGGACAATTACCGCTCGTACAGATGGTATGGAGATTATTGTCCTTCGTCAAATGCTTTACCCTGCTGTAATTTTCTCCGGCTGCCCGTTGCATTTTAAACCATTCCGGCAACCTTCTGTGTTTTTCCATCTAAGCTCAGTTAAGGTGGATAAAAGTACAAAATTACTCATCATTAAGGACAGGAAAAAGTAAATTCTTCAGCCCTGCATTTTTAAATCATCAGCCTGAAAAGATAAAACACTATATTTGTTAGATAAGAAAAAATCCAAACCATAAATACCAGACACATGGCAAACGATGAATTTGTAGTAAACGCTAACTTTCAGACAGTTATAGGCGATTTTCCTAGAGTGGGAATTCGTCCTGTCATTGACGGACGCGAAAGAGGTGTCAGGGAATCCCTTGAAAAGCAGACGATGGACATGGCAAAATCCGCCGCTGCCCTTATCTCAAAAAACCTGAAGTATCCTGACGGGAAAGCTGTTGAATGTATTATCTCCGATACCACTATCGGAGGTGTTGCAGAGGCAGCAGCCTGTGCCGACAAGTTCTCAAAGAACGGGGTTGGTGTAAGTCTCACGGTAACACCCTGCTGGTGTTACGGAAGTGAAACCATAGATATGGACAGGGATGTTCCGAAAGCCATCTGGGGTTTCAACGGTACCGAAAGGCCGGGTGCGGTTTATCTGGCTGCAGCACTGGCCGGACATACAATGAAGGGTCTTCCGGCATTCGGCATCTATGGCCGTGATGTTCAGGATGCAGGTGATCAGACAATCCCGGATGATGTAAGTGAAAAGATCCTCCGCTTCGTCAGGGCCGGGCTGGCTGTTTCATATATCAGAGGCAAATCATATCTCTCAATGGGATCCGTTTCCATGGGAATTGCCGGTTCAATAGTGAGGGATGATTTCTTTCAGGAATACCTTGGTATGCGGAATGAATACGTTGACATGAGCGAGTTCAACAGGAGGCTCAATGAAAATATCTATGACAGTGAGGAATTTGAAAAAGCCCTGGCCTGGACAAAGAAATATTGTATAGAAGGGACTGACCGGAACGAAAAGCCGAGTTCAAGGGCAAGGAAGGATGAAGAGTGGGAGATCGTGGTAAAAATGACTCTTATCGCACGGGACCTGATGGTCGGAAATCCCAGGCTCAAAGAATCCGGATCCGGCGAAGAATCAAGAGGACATAATGCAATACTGGCCGGCTTTCAGGGACAGCGTCAGTGGACCGACCATATGCCCAACGGCGACTTTATGGAGGCCATTCTCTGCTCATCCTTCGACTGGAACGGTATAAGACCGCCATACCTTGTTGCCACAGAAAATGATGCTATGAACGGTGTGCCCATGCTTTTCGGATATCTTCTCACCAACACCGCCCAGTTGTTTTCCGATATCAGAACCTACTGGAGTCCGGATGCAATAAAAAGGGTTACAAACGTCAGTCCCGAAGGTCTGGCAGCCAACGGAATAATACATCTCATCAACTCAGGTGCATCATCTCTTGATTTCTCCGGAAGACAGACCCGGGACGGGGAATCCGCTGTCAAACCCTTCTGGGAAATCACAGACAAGGATGTGAGGGAATGCCTCAGGGCTACCAGATGGGAACCGGCAAGCCTGGGATATTTCAGGGGCGGAGGATTTTCCTCCCAGTTCAACACAAAAGGTGTAATGCCGCTCACCATCTCCAGGATAAACCTGGTCAAAGGTCTGGGACCCGTTCTTCAGCTTGCTGAAGGATGGACAACAGAACTTCCGGATGAAGTTCACAAAATACTGACAGACAGAACAGATCCCACATGGCCGACAACCTGGTTCACTCCGCGCCTCACGGGAGAAGGGGCATTCAGGGATGTGTATTCGGTAATGGCAAACTGGGGTGCAAATCATGCTGCCTCAAGCTACGGACATATTGGAGCTGATATTATCACTCTGGCATCCATTTTGAGAATACCGGTATGCATGCACAATGTTCCCGAAGAAAATATTTTCCGGCCCAGCGCATGGAATGCATTCGGAATGGACAAGGAAGGATCGGACTACAGGGCATGCCGTACATACGGAGCTTTGTACGGATAATTTGAATAATACTCTCTGCCGGGACAGGGATAACAACAGTGACAACAGGATGGATAACAACAGGGAAAGCAGCACGGACAACAGGGAAGGCAGCACCGGTAACGACAGTGGAAGCAGCACCGATAACAACAGAAACAGCAGGAAGGGCAGCAGCACGGACAGCAGCACGGACAACAGGGAAGGCAGCACCGGTAACAACAGGAACAGCAGGAAGGGCAGCAGCACGGACAGCAGCACGGACAACAAGGAGATTCTGAAAGAATTAAATACCATCCGGAAATGGGCAATGTTCCTTTCCCTTGTTGGTTTTATTGCAGTTGGAAGCTTTGCTGTTACCGGATTCTTCACAGGTATATTCCTGTCGGTTTTCAACGTGAACGATCCGGCCCAGGGATTCCCTGCATGGCTGTCCTTCATAATCACCATATTGATGTTCCTGCTGTTGCTCTTCCCGGTCATTTACCTCTTCCGCTTCTCAAGATTCACATCTGCAGCTGTCAGAACAAATGACAATAGCATTCTGAAAAAAGCCATCAGGAACCTTAAGACTCATTACCTCTGCCTGGGGATACTGGTAATAGTAGTGTTTGTCCTGTACTTTCTTATTCTGATACTGACAATGCTCTCAACATGATTACCAAGACATAACTGAAAAAACTACGGATGACAAGGGGAGATATTGTAATAGTATTTGACTGTGGTGCAACAAATGTTAGGGTAATTGCCATTGACAGCCGGGGAAATATTATTGCCTCTGAATCCTCGCCCAATAATCCTGTTCCTGATCCCTTCCATCCCGGATACAGAATCTGGGATGTGAACGAAATATGGTCCGCCATGTGCAGTGCATCACAAAAAGTCACGGCCGGAATCAGGAAAAACGATATTGCAGGTGTAACAGTCACCACTTTCGGAGTTGACGGTACCCTCTTCGACAAATCGGGCAGCATGCTTTATCCCGTTATATCATGGCAGTGTGAAAGGACTGCCCCGGTAATGAACAATATAGACAAATACATTTCTCCTGATGTTCTCTATGGGGAAAGCGGGGTTCTGCCATTTACCTTCAACACCATAAATAAACTCATATGGTTCAGTGAAAACAGGCCGGAGCTTGTCGAAAAGAGTCACAGGTTTCTCTTCATGCCTTCAATATTCATTCTGAAGCTTACGGGAGAAATGATTAATGATGTCACCATGGCAGGGACATCAATGGCAACCACATTGCCGGCAAGAAAATTCTCTCCCCGTATCCTCGGCCGGATCGGTTTCCCGCCGGAAAAATTCGGAGACATTGCCGAAGCAGGAACCCTTGCCGGGAGAATAAGCCGCCATGCCTCCGGGCTGACCGGTATTCCCGTAAATATTCCTGTCGTTACAAGCGGTCATGATACCCAGTTTGCCATTTTCGGATCGGGCGCAGAAAAAAATCAGCCGGTCCTCAGTTCGGGTACATGGGAAATACTTATGGTGAGATCGGAAAGCTTCAAAACCGGCAGGGAACAGTTTGATTTCTCCATTACAACTGAATTCGACTCCATCCCGGGATTATACAACATAGGTAATCAATGGATCGCATCGGGGATCCTGGAATGGGCCAGGAAAAATCTTTATGCTGATCTTACTGAAAATGTTTATGAAAAAATGATTGCCGGAGCTGAAAAAGTACCACCCGGCAGTAATGGAGTCAGGGTTATTCCGAAATTTTATGAGGAGCTGAAGGGAAAGCCCGGGGGACAAATACTTGGACTTACCATGGAATCGACCCGGGATGAGATTTACCGTGCAATGCTGGAAGCCCTTGGTCTGAGACTGGCTGAAGGAAAAGAGGCACTTGAAAATGCCGGCGGATTCAGGACAGACAGCATCCTGTGCGTGGGAGGCGGCTCAAAAAACCGGCTATGGAACAGGATAAGGGCTGATTACACAGGAGTTCCGCTTAAAATAATTGACCACAAAGAAACAACCGTTCTCGGAGCATCGCTTTTTGTTCAGGCTGCATGCGGAAATGCATCCACACCGGAAGAAGCAAGATCAGCAATTGATTACAAAACTG
>JAAYKX010000078.1 GCA_012522155.1 Bacteroidales bacterium | reverse complement strand
GGTGAAGGAACAGCCGTTCCTATATTCATTTCTCTGTAAAACTGCCGTGAATCGGCAGAGATTATATCACAGCGGAAATGTCCGGCAAGGTCAATGGAAAGATCTGTCTTCCCGACTCCGGTGGGGCCGAGCAGAACAATAAGAATATTCTTCATTTATTTTTTTCGGGACGCTTAATCCTAGTCCTCGTCGTCGATCAGGGGTTCATCATTACCGAAGTCCGGCAACATGTCATCATCGTCAAGGAACAGGCTATCCATATCATCATCATCGTCATCATCGTCGTCAGATACAATGATGTTCCTGTATATTTTCTTTGAACTGCTTCCGAAGACAACCTGTTTGGGAGGAAGGCCTGATGAATTTGAACATACCGGATATTCGCGTCCGTTAATTTCATCAGCTTCACCCGTATATTCTATAAAAAGGCTTCTGTCGTTGAAAAAATCGAAAACATACATCAGTTTCTGATTCTTGTGGAAAATAATATCCTCCAGGACAGCATCCTCCATTGTTGACGATCCTGTACCCATGTCGAAAAGCGTAAATTCTTCCTCTTTTTCCCAGTTGTCTGCTGCCATGAAGAATGACGCCATCTGTGATTTATCAAATTCAAGTTCCTCCTGAATCAGATTGTGAAAATCCAGCAGGGTCTGTGAGTCGAGAAATTCAAACTCTCTCATAAATGACTCATCCTCATCCGATAAAACGACAAATTTATATACCATAATCGTTGTTAAAATGATGGTGCAATATAATATTTTTTATATTACAATATGCCCCGGGGATTTTTTTTTAAAAGAAATTCAATTGTGTCCAATCCGTCTGCATAATCCCACAGTTCAGGCATCTGCGATCTTCCAAAGGGAATATGTCCATGACCTGTTATACACTGGATTTTATCCCTGCGGGCACTGATCCACGACTGAAGTTTCCTGACGGAGCCGTAAAAGGAATAGTTGAGTACCGACACGGGAGATAATAATGAATCATCTTCTTTCAGGAGAAGAAATCCGGTATCCAGGAATTCCTCCCTGTTAACGAGAAAAACTGCTTTGTAAAAATCATAATTGCCGGCATATTTACTGTGGTTTACTGTATCAGAAAAATCGTCCCATTCAGATATTATATTTCTGATATCATATCCGGCAGGCAGACATATCTTTGAAACATTCCTGCATCCGAGGCCGAAATATGAGAAAATATCACTTCCCAGCTTCCTTATTTCTCCGGGATCTTCAGTACCGTCAATTATTGCAATGCTGTTCCTGTTTTTGCGGATGATGTGGGGATATTTCCCGAAATAATACTCAAAATAACGGGCACTGTTGTCGGAACCCGTTGCAATGACCATATCAAAATCACTGATACGGTCTTCAGTGAGTGAAATCATTGTGCTGAATGCCGGATTAAGGGAAATGACAATGTCTGCGATCAGCTCTATAAGATCGGGATCCTTTGAGCTTTTTTTTGCAATGATACGGTTTCCGGATATCAGTATGCACAGGAAATCATGAAACCCTGCCAGCGGAATGTTTCCTGCCATCACAACGCCTACTCCGGCCGGAATGATTTTTTCATCAAGAGCAGGATAGGCCGAGCACCATTTGCTGAGCCTGTCGTGAGTAAGTTCAGCGGCTATGGCGCTTACGGCCAGTCTTACATTGGCAGGTGTGAACCAGGGGTTTTTAAGATATTGCTTTTCTATGAGCTCACTGAGCCTGGTGCTGTATTTTGTTTGTTTACCGGCAAGTGCATCACGCAGTGACTCACCAAGCGATGCAAAAGTTTCTATTCTTTCGGCAAGTTTCATGATCCGCTGACTGAGCAGCAAATTTACTGAAATAATAAAGCTGATCTCATTATGAGATCAGCTTTATCGTTGAAATGACAAAAAAAATCGAATCACCTTGTTTCTGCTGAAGTGAAGTTTACCGGAACCATATACCACACCGGTACGGCAACACCCCTTTGTTTTCCGGGTGTGAAGGCCGGAAGTGATGATACAAGCCTGACCGCTTCAGCATCCAGTTCCGGATTAATTCCTTTCAGAACAGTTATCTTTTCAACCGAGCCTGTTGCGTTTATACAGAATCTTACAATAACCCTGCCTTCCGTATTGTTTTTCCCGGATCCCGGGGAATATCTCAGATTATCAGCCAGGTACTGGAGCAGGGCTGCATCGCCCCCGGGGAAATAAGGCATTTCCTCAACGACGACAAAGGGTTCATCCGGTCCCGTGACGGGCGGTGGAGGCGGAGGTGGTGGTGACGGTGGGGGCGGAGGGGATGGAAGCGGCGGGACAGAGTCTGATTTATCCGGAAGGGTAAATGTGATAGGGATCATGTACCATACCGGTACGGCAACACCATTCTGTTTTCCGGGTTCAAACTCCGGGATGGTGCTTACAACCCTGAGTGCTTCATTGTCCAGAAGGGGATCAACACCTTTCAGAACTGTAAAATCAGAAACTGAACCGTTTTCCTTTACCATAAAGCGTATTATAACCCTGCCGGCTATGCCCTGATCCTTTGCTTCCTTCGGGTAGCCGGTGTTTTCGGCAACATGTCTCAACAGGGCTCTGTCGCCTCCCGGGAACATAGGCATTTGTTCAACAACAACATATGCATCGCCATCAATGACAGGAGTTTTTGTCACGATTGCGGCTGCATCCTGTTCATTTGCCTGCGGCTCTGCAGGTGTTACACTGCCCGTGAATGAGTCGAAGGATTGCTTTGAACAGGTGGAGATTATCAGTATCAGGAAAATTATTACCGGCAGAACCATCATTATCTTCAGATGTGCCAGTTTACCGGAGCGTTTTTTTGTCATCATGATAATTCTTCTTTTTAAAAGTGTCGGATGTGAAAACCTGTTTGCAGAACTGAACACCTTTGTCCGGAAAACCTGGTCAAGAATCAGTCCCTGGTAGCTGGCTTTCGAAATCCCGGAACTGAGACATTCATCATCAGCCTGGAATTCATGAACCGCTCTCAGGGACCTGCTGAACAGGTATACAAAGGGATTAAACCACTGGAAAAGCTTGATCAGCTCCATGAAAAGGATATCATAGAAATGACCTCCTTCAAGATGCTTCTGCTCATGCCTGATAATTTCCTCTTCTTCTCCGGTGCCGGACAGCTCATCAATAAATATATGTCCGAATGCCGTGAAGCCGGTTACTTTTTTACCTGTAAGCCTTATTATTTTACTGCCCTTTTTCTTATTTCTGATGATCAGGAAGAGAAGCTGAAGCATTTCGGAAATAAGTTTCAGGGCAAGAAGAACTGCCACCGATAAATAAATGATATTCAATATGTTGATAATGTTGGCAGAGGAGCGGGATTCTCTGCCGGCTTCAGCAGGACCGGCTCCGGCGTTTATTATGATCCCGCTGAGGTCAATTCCGGTAAACTGTATTCCGGGAGTCTGTTTCACGGGAATGATGATAAACGGAAGGAGGAGGGATGCAGCCAGTGACAGCATAAGGAACAGTCTGTTGCGCCTGTACAGGGTGTCCCTTTCGAGAAAGAGAATATAAAAAAGATAGAAAGATGCAAGACAGAATGCAGCTTTAATCATATATAATAATAGCGGATTCATACGAAAATATTATTACTGTATTATTGTAAATTAGCTCGTTCGTATAACTTGGCCCGGTTTGCCGGATGCTTGTCCCGGTTTGCCGGGACGATCCTTATCACTGGTTTCGCCGGAATTGTTCCGCAGGTCGGGTCCTGCCCTTTATCGGGTGCTCCTAAGAATCCCGGGTCATGCCCGTATTTATAAATTCTTTGCATGGTCCTTTCATTTTTCCGGCTTCTGTTTTTTTACTTCATTTTCCATGATCTGCATTATCTCTTCCATTTCTCTGACGGATATATGGTTTTCCCTGGCAAAAAAACTGACCATCTTACCGAAGGAATTAGAGAAATAGTCATTTATGAATGAACTCATGTGGAATTTTGAATATTCGTCTTTCGACACAATTGGGAAATATTCATGTGTCCTGCCATAGGCTTTGTAGTCAACAAATCCCTTGCTCTGTAATATCCTGACAATTGTGCTGACTGTATTGTATGCAGGTTTCGGATCATCAAAATGTTCCAGAATATCTTTTACAAATCCCTTTTTCAGCTTCCACAGAATCT
>JAAYKX010000077.1 GCA_012522155.1 Bacteroidales bacterium | reverse complement strand
CTGGCTGCCGTAAACAACTGCGGAGTACCGGTAAAATATTCCAATATTGCTTCAAACATTGTACTCAGGGGAGAGTATTCAGAAAACATTATTGACCTGAGCTGGAACTCCTACAGGGAATGGTCCGTTATTACAGATTCATATATTCTCTATGCCGATACAGGTGAAGGATACAGGCAGCTGGCGGTAACATCTTCAGCCGATACTCTTTGGTCAGTAAGCTATTCTGACATTATGTACGAGGTAAGCGGAAAGGAGTTGTGTTTCATGGTTACGGCATTTGAGGCCTTCAATCCCCATGGCCTGTCGGGAGAAAGTTCTTCCTTCCCCTTCTGCTTCTCACTGCCTGAAAATATAGCCGTACCGAATATGTTCATACCCTCAGGCAGCAATGTGAAGGAAATAAACAGGTATTTCCGGCCGGTTATGTCATTCACGCCTTCAGAATATCATCTTGTGGTTACCGACCTGAGGCGCAGGATCGTTTTTGAAAGCCGCGATTTCCACGAAAAATGGGACGGACGACTGAACGGATCACTTCTTCCCGAAGGAGCATATCTGTGGATCCTCAGGATAAAGACCCCGTCGGGCCGGGCAGTGTCAAAATCCGGAACGGTCACGTTGAAGAATCAATAGCTCCGGACCCTTCATTCATTCCTCAATCATCCGGTTTTTTTAATGAATAAAGCTATATTTGTATCCTCCGCGCAAAGTACAGTATTAATTTATGGGGAAGAAGGATTTTTTTGATGACGAGGATAAAAACCGTATTCAGGCTGAATATGATTCACTTGTTAATAATCTGCTGAGATGTAATAATCCCGAGGACAGGGAGCTCATTGAAAGAGCTTTCAATACGGCAAATGAAGCTCACTGGAATATGCGGCGGAAATCAGGTGAACCATATATTATCCATCCCATAGCCGTGGCCAAGATAGTAAATCAGGAGATCGGTCTTGGCGCCAGGTCAATTGCCGCAGCCCTGCTTCACGACGTGGTTGAGGATACGGATTATACACTTGAAGACATAGAGAGAAAATTCAATCCCAGGATTGCTTCCCTGATAGACGGTCTCACCAAGATATCAGTTACTTACAATAAACCGTCTTCATCATCGATGCAGGCAGAGAATTTCCGGAAAATGCTTCTTACTCTTTCGGACGACATGAGGGTGATACTCATTAAAATTGCTGACCGCCTTCATAATATGCGTACTCTTAATTCGATGCCCGAGCACAAAAAGATGAAAATAGCCGGTGAGACAATATTCCTTTATGCCCCCCTTGCCCAGCGCCTCGGACTGTTTTCAATAAAAAGTGAACTGGAGGACCTGAGTTTCAAGTTCCGGCAGCCCCAGATTTATGAAGAGCTGGCATCCTTACTGAAACACAGTGAGAAAAAATATTATGCGGTCATCAATAAGTTCTCACTTCCCATAATCGACAAACTTACTTCGGCAGGATACAACTTCGATATAAACGGACGCCCGAAATCGCTCTACTCTATCTGGAAAAAGATGCAGTCCAAAGCCGTGCCCTTTGAAGAAATTTATGATGTTCTTGCAGTGAGGATAGTCTTTGATCCCGTTCCGGAAATATCTGAAAAAACCCAGTGCTGGAATATTTATTCAATGATCACCGATACATACCTTCCAAAGCCCGACAGACTGCGTGACTGGATCAGCCGGCCGAAACCAAATGGCTATGAAGCACTGCACCTCACGGTAATGGGTCCCGACGGAAAATGGGTGGAAGTCCAGATACGGAGCAGAAGGATGGATGAAGTGGCAGAAAGAGGATATGCTGCTCACTGGAAATACAAGGGTGACACCTCGAGGGAAACAGAACTGGACAAGTGGATAAAAAAGATAAGGGTCATGCTCGAGAATCCTCTCGAAGATCCTATTGAATTCCTGGATGAATTCAAGATGAATCTCTTTTCATCCGAAATAATGGTGTTTACACCCAAGGGCTCACTGGTAAGTCTTCCAAAAGGTGCATCCGCACTTGATTTCGCCTATGAGATACATTCAGAGATAGGGAACAAGGCCATCGGTGCCAAGATCAACTACAAGCTTCTTCCGCTGAACACAACCCTTATGAGCGGCGACCAGGTGGAGATAATTACATCCGATATAGCCAGACCGGAGAAGGACTGGCTTTCCTGGGTCAGGACAACCAGGGCAAAGGAGAGCATTAAGGATGCCCTGAAAACGGAAACAATAAACCGGATCCAGAAAGGTATAGAAATGCTGGAGGCAAAACTCAGTGAACTGGAAGTCATCCCAAATGCGGAAGTCCTTAAAAAACTGATGACAGCCTACAATGTATCCAACAAGGATGAACTCTATTCGGGTATTGAACTGGGACTTATCAATCTTGACAATCTTAAGAGGATACTGAGAAAAACAGAATCAAGAAGTATCATCAAATACTGGAATTTCAAATTCATAGGGACAAAAAAAGAGACAGAGACAGCTGTTCAGGTTCCGGAGAAAATTGATAACAGCACTCCCTTCCTTCTCAGGGAGGATGTAACCAGCGCTGCGCAGTCCTATGAAATAGCAGACTGCTGCAAGCCCATACCCGGGGATGACGTTACGGGATACAGATCACCCGAAGGTTCCATCATCATCCATAAACCCACATGTCCGACAGCTATCCGTCTCAGCTCAAATGAAGGCAACAGGATAGTTGCCGTTAAATGGGCCATCCATAAATTCGTGTCCTTCCTTGCAAGAATAAGTGTAGCAGGTATCGACAGGATCGGTCTTGTAAACGATATAAGCAATATCATTTCCTATGAATTGAGTGTCAACATGACAAATATCAACTTCTCCGTCACCAAAGGTATCTTTGAAGGAACCATCGACCTGTACGTACATCACACAAAAGACCTGAACAACCTCATACTCAAGATTTCAAATGTAAAGGGTATTGAAAGTGTCAAACGGGTCGAAGACTTTTCATAACAAAGCCTCCCCTGCCCTCCTCCTTGGATCTGAACAAAAAATGCATACTTTTGCTATTATTTTAAATTAGACCAAATATGATTAGTGATGATATCAGATCAACTGTAAAAAAAATCTTCACTGAATATCTGGAAAAGAACAAACACAGAAAGACTCCTGAAAGATTTGCCATCCTGGATGAAATATATTCGATGACAGGCCATTTCGATATCGAGTCACTTTATATTTCAATGAAGAACAAGAACTACAGGGTCAGCAGGGCCACCCTGTACAATACCATTGACCTGCTTCTGGACTGCAATCTGGTGACAAGGCATCAGTTTGGCAAAAACATTGCAGAATTTGAAAGAGCCTACCAGTGTGGCCAGCATGATCATTTAATTGATCTGGAAACGGGAAAGGTGATAGAGTTTTGTGACCCGAGGATTGATGAAATAATAAAAACGGCCTGCGAGCTGAATAATTTCGAGCCCCAGTATCATTCACTGTATATTTACGGAAAGCTGAAGGAAGGCGGCAAGCATGACAACAAACAATCAGATACCAGATCCTGAACAACATATCAAAATTTGACTTATCTTTGGATTGTGAAATGTTATTATGCAATAAAATTCCTGTGTCATGAAAAACTATTTCTTCAACCTGAAATTTGTTTCAGGGAAGCTGCTGCTTGCACTTCTTGTGACATCCCTGAATTGTGCACTTTTATCTGCTGAGCAGAAACCTGCCGGAAATCTTCTTTCCTTTTCTGAAGGAAAAACAACCTTTGATTTTCCGGCTATGGGCGGGACCCTCATGAAAGAGTCAGGGATCAGCCCTGCAATTCCTTCTCCGGTCGCCAATGAAAAGAAAACGGGAACATGGTTTCCCAATCCTAATCCCTCAAAGTATTTCATTGGCCATTCGGCCATACCCCTGGAAAAGGGTTCGGGCTATTTTCAGAATACCTGGATCTTCGTTAATTCTGCCGGCTTTGCAATAACCAACAACATAAGCATATCGGGAGGAGTTGAGATCATTTCCCTGCTTGCCAGAGGTGAAGGACCCTATGCATTTTTTCTCAATCCCAAAATCTCCTTCAGTATCGGCGAAAATTTCTACGCCGGCGGAAATATTCTTTACCTGAACACGCTAAGGACAATCGATAAGTTCGGCGGCCTTGCAACCCTCAACGGATTCTTCACCTACGGAAATGACAACAACAATATCACCGCAGGTGCAGGATGGGGATTTGCTGATGGTCAGTTTTCTTCCCTGCCTGTCATTACGGTCAGCGGAATGGTAAGGGTATCAGGAAGAATAGCTTTTGTCACAGAAAACTGGATTTTGCCTGTCGGCGGTGATGAGGGAAAAGACCTGTACGG
>JAAYKX010000076.1 GCA_012522155.1 Bacteroidales bacterium | reverse complement strand
TATGGTTTCTGTACAGAATCTATCAGTTTCATTTGGCAGCTTTGACCTGCTTACGGATATCTCATTTCTTATAAATGATCAGGACAGGATAGGACTTGCCGGAAAAAACGGGGCAGGCAAATCAACCCTTCTCAGTATAATAGCCGGACTGCAAAGCCCTTCCTCCGGACAGGTTGACATGTCGAAGGAAGTCACCATAGGATACCTGCCTCAGCAGATGAAAGTCGATGATACAACATCCGTGATGGAAGAGGTCATAAAAGCCTTTCCTGAAATAATAAGCCTGGAACAGGAGATTGAATCCTGCACAGCCGGTATAGCCTCACGTACCGATTATGAATCCCCCGAATATCTTCAGCTTTGCGAAGACCTCCACCTCCTTGAAGAAAGATTCAGATATGGCGGAGGAGATAATTATATTGCCGATTCAGAAAAAATGCTCCTTGGGCTCGGATTTGAAGACAGGGATTTTGACAGACCTACGGAAGAACTGAGCGGCGGATGGAGAATGAGGATTGAACTGGCAAAAATCCTTCTGCAGAAACCATCATTGCTTCTCCTGGATGAACCGACCAACCATATCGATATTGAATCGATCCAGTGGCTGGAAGGTTTCCTTGCATCATACCGCGGAGCAGTGGTACTGGTGTCACACGACAGGGCATTCCTTGACAATGTCACAACACGAACCATCGAAATTTCACTCGGACGAATTTATGATTATAAAGTATCCTGGTCGGAATTTGCCATTCTCAGAAAGGAAAGAAGGGAACAGCAGCTGGCAGCCTTCCGGAACCAGCAGAAAATGATAGAGGACAATGAAAAATTTATTGAGAAATTCAGATACAAGGCAACAAAAGCCATACAGGTACAGTCAAGGATCAAACAGCTTGAAAAGATTGACCGGATAGAGGTCGATGAGGAAGATTTCAGTGAAATCAGTCTGAGATTCCCTCCGGCACCCAGATCAGGTACTGTCGTGATTGATGCGACGGGGTTGTCAAAAAGTTACGGAGCGCTCAATGTGCTGAACAATATTGACTTCAGGATACACCGGGGCGAAAAGGTTGCCTTTGTCGGACGCAACGGGGAAGGAAAGACTACTTTTTCAAAAATCATCATCGGGGAACTGGATTATGAAGGACTGCTGAAAACCGGACATAATGTAAAAACCGGGTATTTTGCCCAGAACCTCAACGAACTCCTCAGTGAGGAGAAAACAGTGTTTGAAACTGTTGATGATATTGCCCGGGGAGAAATAAGAACAAAGGTCAGGGATATGCTTGGTGCTTTCCTCTTCCGCGGAGACGACGCGGACAAGAAAGTGAAGGTACTTTCGGGCGGTGAACGCTCAAGGCTGGCTCTTGTTAGACTGTTGCTGGAACCCCACAACCTGCTCGTCCTGGATGAACCTACAAACCACCTCGACATGCGTTCCAGAGACATCCTGAAGCAGGCCCTGATCACTTATGACGGCACGTTAATTGTAGTTTCACACGACAGGGATTTCCTCGACGGAATAGTAAGCAGGGTATATGAATTCAGGAACCATAAAATCAAAGAACATACAGGAGGGATTTACGATTTCCTGCGCAGAAGGAAAATTGAAAACCTGAGGGAGATAGAAAGAAAGGACATAGCGCCACCGGAAAAAAAAGAAGACAGTGACAGCGGAAATATTTCCTCAGGCCGGCAGAAATACCTTGAAAGAAAAGACTATGAACGAAATGCCCGCAGACTGAAAAACAGACTGGAAAAATCTGAGAGGAAGATTGAAAACATAGAAAAGGAAATCTCGCATATCAATACCCTTATGAACTCGCCCGGTCATATAGCGGAAGCCGGCAGGGAGTTCTATGAAAAATACAGGAATCTGAAGGAGAGGCATGCTGAAGAAATGGACAGATGGGCACAATATACACATGAACTGGAAGTTTTTCTGAATGAAGATAAATAATATGAATATACCCTGCCTTGAAAGAGAATTCAGGATTCATGTCTATGAAACCTTTGTTGATGAAAAAGCAAATATCTGTGCACTTTTCAACTATATGCAGGATATTGCCGCAGAGCATGCCATCAGAATGGGATATGGAAGAGACGACCTTATGAAGGACAATAATTTCTGGGTCCTTTCAAGAATGTACGCCGAAATCACGGAATATCCCTTCAGGGATGAAACAATATTGATAAAAACATGGCCTTCGGGTACTGACAATGTTTTCTCCCTGAGGTTCTTTGATCTGAAATTCCCCGGCGGAAGAACCATTGCAAAAGCATCTTCCTCCTGGCTGATAATTGATGCTGAAACCAGGCGTATCCGGCGACCGGAACAGGCACTGGAAAAGCTGACATACTTCAGGAAATCAGATAAAACACCCGTCAGGATAGCAGAAAAGATCAGACAAACCCCGGCCGGCGGCAAAATGTCTGACGGATTCAGGGTGAAAACTTCCGACCTTGATGTCAACATGCATACAAACAATGTGAATTATCTTAAATGGACAATCGACTCGTATGACTTTGATTTTATGCTGAAGCATGTTCCTGTTTCAGTTGAAATAAACTATCTTGCCGAATCGGTTCTTGGTGACAATATTACTATCAGAACCTCAGGGGCGGAAAGCAGCCCTTATGCCTTCACACATTCAATCCTGAAAGATAAGGTACAAGAACTGTGCAGGATAAGGATTGAATGGAAAGAACGTAAAAACTGACAATTTTTGACAGTCATGAAAAAGCATTGTAACCATAAGGCAAATATTACAGGATTCATATTCATGCTGGCGCTGTTTGCACTTCTTTCAGGTTCATGCAGCACCATGCAGACTGTAATTGATCCTAAAGATCTTTCATATATCTACAACCCGACAAGAAATCCTGTAAACCCCGGATACAGCGTAAGCAATGAATCGGAAAATCTTTCCTACCTGGCCGTGAAATTTTTTACCGGTGAATTATATTTCTCCGAAGCCAACCCACAGGGCATACCCATGTCACAGCTGCTTGTCACCGTAAAACTTTATGATGTCAGCAGGGGAAGAGTCCTCCAGGATACAGCCTATTACAACCTCAATATAATAAGGGAAGAAGGCAGAAGGGACTTCATTTATAAAATACCACTCAAAGTCAGACCCGGACTTGATTATATAGCGGAGGTCAGGATACTCGACAGGCTGAGACAAAGGGTTGTACAGTCCTTTGTACCCTTTAACACCCTTTCCGATGTGAATAAATACAACTTTACCGCGCGGGGACATTTTGCCAGAAATGAACTTTTCAACCCTGTAGTAAAGAAAAACGAATTTGTCAACCTGATGTATCTGAAACCACCGGTCGATTCCCTGTTCATTTCATATTACAGGAAACTGAATGAGATACCCGATCCCCCCTCAATGCTCCTGCCCGAGAAAACCATTGATTACCCACCCGACACAATAATAGCCCTGTCCTACTCCGACACCCTCCCCCTGATGTTTCCCAACGAAGGACTGTACCTGTGCAGTATCGACAGGGAGATCACCGACGGCTTTACTTTTCTCAACATGGGTCCGGACTTTCCCCAGATGGATAATCCTGAAACAATGATCGACCCCCTGGCATATATCGGTACACCGGATGAAATATTCAGGATGAAAACAGCAGAACGGCCGAAAATGGCCCTCGACGAGTTCTGGATAGCCTGCGGCGGAAATGTTGACAAGGCCAGAGAGCTTATCAGGATATACTACACCAGGGTGTTGTTTGCCAATTACTATTTCACCTCCTACAAAGAGGGATGGCGCACCGAACGTGGTATGATATACATCATTTACGGTCCTCCCGACAAGGTCTACAAAACAAATGACGGGGAAAACTGGGGATACCGCAAGCCCGTGATAAAATCCTCCTGGGGAACCAGATACCGGGTAAAAGAAGATTATCTGTACTTTAACTTTAAAAAGAAAGAGAATATCTTCTCCGATAATGATTTTTTCATAAGCCGGAGTGAAACACTTATCACAATGTGGGACCAGGCCGTTGCAAGCTGGAGGAGAGGAATCGTTTTCCGCTTTGATAATCCGGAAGACCTGCTCTGAAAGAATGGGAGAAATCCCCGTTGAGCTGCTAAAAGAAAAAAACCTTGCCGGACTGGTAAAACAAACGGGGAAAAGTAATGCCTGCAGACAGAAGGCTTCTTTTAAAATTACAGGCAGTCAAATATAAAATAATGAAAGCGGAATCAGAATATATCTTTGGATTAAGACCGGTCATTGAAGCCATAAGGGCCGGCAGGCAGATAGAACGCCTCCTTGTAAGACAGGGATTGCAGGGAGCTCTGTACCACGAGCTGATGACTGAGGTGAAAAAACATAAAATTGCCTGGCAGATTGTCCCGGCCGAAAGGATTGAACTCGTTACAAGGAAAAACCACCAGGGTGTTCTGGCATGGCTGTCACTTATTGAATATCAGGATTTATCCATTCTCCTTCCAATGATATTTGAAAAAGGTGAAGAACCTCTTATCATAGCCCTGGACGGAGTATCGGATGTAAGAAACTTCGGGGCCGTGGTCCGTTCCGCAGATTGCCTGGGGGCCCATGCAGTACTTATCCCCGAAAAAGGATCGGCAAGGATCACTGCAGATGCCGTAAAAGCCTCTGCAGGAGCTCTCAGCACCATGCCGGTCTGCAGGGAAAAATCACTGGTAAAAGCTATTCGCTACCTGAAGGAATCCGGTCTGAAAACAATATGTGCTGTCGAAAAATCGGAACAAAGACCTTCAGAATGTGATCTTACGGGTCCTGCTGTCCTTGTCATGGGATCCGAAAACAAGGGTATCAGCCGCGAAATCTTATCACTGGCCGATAAGCTAACAGGAATACAGATGACCGGTAATATTGCATCACTCAATGTATCTGTAGCGGCAGGTATCTTCCTTTATGAAATAAGCAGGCAGCGCATGGGCTGATTCAGGAAATTATTTCCAGTATTCTGTCATCCAGCATTTTCTGATCAGCAGTAAAAGAAGCCAGCCCGGCAAGACTGAGAAGGGTGTCGGCTGATATACTGCCTTCCCTGATCCTTTCCTTCCATCTGGAATAAACCGGTATTTTTCCGTCCGACGCAATTGCAGACTTCTCCTGCTTTGTTAGAGATGGAAACATATCGGCACAACCCTCCTCACGTGCAATCTGAATCAGCTCTGTCCCCGTGGCAGGCAGATTTTCCGACAGCCTGCCGGCCAGGTTAAGCACATTGTCATCAACTGTCCAGAATTTTTCAATATGAGCCTCAGCGGCGGAAGGAAACATACTGACCTCATAATTTTCATGCATCCTGGGGAAAAATGTTCCCTGCAGGTTCTTCCTGCCTGCCGCAGCAACCTTCGGAGGTATTGTAAAAACATCGGTTCCGGCCAGCAGTTCAAGCTGCCGGTAATTTCTCAGACTGGCAGCTATCAGCTTTGTCTGCCACGGATTTTCTGACGACAGGGCAGTAACCCAGTTCTGTGACGATATCACCGCCATTTCACCGGCCCCGCTGCCGTCTCCCAGCTTATTGTCCGCCATGAAGGCTCCCACCCTGCCAAGAAAAACATTGACGTAATCCGGACGTGCCACCTTCGTCACCAGAACATTCTGCCTGGCACTGAACTCAAGGGTAAAATTGACACGAATACCTGCTTCCCTCAATTTCCTTGCCCCTATAAGTCCCTCTGCCGTAAAGGGGACTTTTATCAGAAACTGATCGGGACATAGTTCATGAAAGCGCCGGCCGTAATACTCAATCGCATCAATATCATGTGCCGCATCGGTATGCAGCTCCACACTCACCATGCCTCCAAACCTTGAGGCAAGCCGTAAACCATGCCTTGCATTAAGGATGAATGCTATTTCCTTTACTTTTTCATTGACAGGAAGATGAGCCACCAGATGTTTTGCTTCGGAAATAAGCACATCATATATTCCTTTCTGTATCTCATTGTTCAGCAGAGTGTTGTTCGTTGTAAGAGCACTCATCTCAGCTGTCCAGTTTGCACCGGCTTCTTCCATATCACCGGTATCAAGCCACAGCTCGGTACCTGTTCCGCCAAGAGCAGTCCATACCGGATCCTTCTGCGGTACAACAGGCCTTTCATTCAGATTTTTCCAGAGGAAATCACTTATTCGGGTATTCATATCTGCCATAACTTCAAATTTTTTTTATGTTCCGGATCCCGGGATCAGACCATGGCCTCAGGATATAACGAAAAAATCATTCCACAAATTTAGACAAATTATTTACTTACAATACAAGCAATATTTTTCTTCGCCTCCTGGCTCAAAAATTTTTATCTTCACAAGGGCAGCCATCAGGCTGTCCGGGTTTTGATTAGTCCATCCAATATCTTAGTTTTGTAATCCGCTAACCAGATATCCCCCCGTCATGAGAATCATCCTCTCTTTATTCCTGATTATTGCCTCCCTCCCGGTAATGAAGGCACAACCTGACTTTGACAGTTATTTTACTGATAAAGTTCTTCGCTTCGATTTCATGCTTGCCGGCAATCACCGGGAAACACTTGTTTATCCTGTAGGCATGAAGCAGGAGCCTTTTTACGGAGGATCAAAAACACAGCTTACGGATCCTTTCGGTTATGGCAGTTTTAAATATGAGCTTATTGATCCGGAAACGGACATAACTATCTATTCGCGGGGCTTCTGTACCCTCTTTCAGGAATGGCAGACCACCCCCGAAGCAAAGGTAACGGAACGGAGTTTTTATGAAGTGGCAACCATGCCCTTTCCCAGGAAAAAGTCAGGTTTCATACTGAGCCGCCGGATTGAAGACGGCTCATTCTCAAAAATCTATGAAACAGTGATCGATCCGGATGATTATTTTATAATAAAAGAAAAACCTGCCGCCGTAAAGGCATCAAAAATCAAATATTCAGGAGATCCTGCCGTAAATGTTGATCTGGCTTTTATTGCAGAAGGCTATACAGCCGGTGAAATGGCCAAGTTCAGGGAGGACGTGAAGCGAATAAGCAGCATACTTCTTTCTGAAGCACCTTTCAGCGAATACCGCGACAAATTCAATATCTGGGCTGTGGAAGCAATTTCTGACGAGTCGGGTACCGACATCCCCGGCGAAGGAATCTATGTCTCCACCATACTGAACTCGGGATTTTACACCTTTGACCTCGACCGCTATCTTACAAGCCCTGACATAAAGACTGTCAATGATCTTGCCGCCGTTGTGCCGCACGACAACATTATCATCCTCATCAACAGCGACAGGTACGGCGGTGGCGGAGTATATAACTATTACAGCTGTACAACCACGGATCATGCCCTGTCGGATCACGTGCTTATCCATGAACTGGGACATGCTTTTGCAGGACTGGCTGATGAATACTACTCCTCAGCGGTCAGCTATGAAAACTATTATGCCCTCAGCGTGGAACCATGGGAACCCAATATAACGACACTGGTGAGTTTCGGCAGCAAATGGAAAAATATGATTGAGCCCGGAACACCGGTTCCCACCCCCGCTAATGCCGGGTACAATGACATTATTGGTGTGTTTGAAGGTGCAGGTTATTCGGCAAAGGGAATATACCGCCCCCAGATGGAATGTACAATGAAAGGCGGCAGTCCGTCAGGATTTTGTGCAGTATGCCGTAAAGCCGTAAAGGAAATGATAGAGTTTTATATAAAATAAATCATTTGAGGCTGTTGAAAAGTTGTTTTGCCGTTTCAACGGGAATCTCCTTCTTGCCCAGCCAGGCAGCAACCTTCGCTTCACGGTAGCCGTTCCTGACCAGCAGATCCGCATAATCCTCCGCACTCTGATAAGTAATGAAATTCCCTATGAGATATACGATCATGCCATCAGGCAGGGTTTCAACATCAAGTCCCCGTGTCCCGGAAAGCATCCTGATCTCATCGTACACTCCCCCGGCCACCGGCTTGGTGCTGCGTATCACTTCAACCCTGAAAGACAATGTGGGAGGAACTGTATCCTGTTCAGTTTCCTGTATCACAGCTTTATCCGGAGTGAAGGGAACAACACCCCACTCCTTCTCAAGTATCCTTGCCCTTTCCATGCTCACAGCCCTGCCTCCGGAAAATGCCACAAGAAAAGCATCCCTGAACCCCTTTTCCCTAACCCGGACAAGAGCAGCCCTTGCATCATCTGCCCTGCGGAACATACCTGCATAATAGGTGGTCATCCCCGTTCCGGATGCCCTTATACCATAAACCGGAGCAAGACCCTTGAAATAATCCGTATTCACGGAATTGCGGAAAACAGCTACCTGTATCCGGTATATGAGACCCGGAGGATGAACCGGATTTATTTCCACCCTCTCTGCCTTGTCATGAAGCACCGGGGAATCCGGTCTGAACAATGAAAGAACACCCGGTGGTGACTGCTGTCCAACGACTGTCTCCCCGCCTGGTTCCTGAGCCAGGATAAATGAAAGGAATGCAGATGCCGTAAAAAAAACAAACAGCATTATTGGCTTCCTCCGGGAATACATTGCCGCTAATCTCCTGTTTTTCATATCCGGTTTCACAATATGCTGCATGTCATTTAATTACAAAGCCCGGCCCGGGCAGGGCCAATTAACACAATTAATAATAAAATATGAACTTCCTTATAGGAATACGATCCAAACTTCGTAAATTTACCCGTAATAACAAAATTACCAAACCCATGGGAGAATTAAAAGAAGGAATGAAAGCGCCTTCATTCGAAGGAAGAGACCAGGATGGCAATACTGTCAGACTTTCAGATTTTAAGGGCAGGAAACTGGTGCTGTATTTTTATCCGAAAGACAACACTCCCGGATGTACCAAACAGGCATGCAACCTCAGGGACAACCATGATGCCCTGCTGGATGAGGGATTTGCCGTTGTCGGTATAAGCAGGGACAGTGAAGCATCCCATAAGAAATTTGCCGGGAAATATTCCCTGCCTTTTCCGCTTATTGCAGATACTTCAAAAAAGATACATGAAGATTACGGTGTGTGGAAGGAGAAAAAACTTTACGGCAAAACTTATTTCGGGACAGCAAGAACCACATTTATAATTGACGAACAGGGAATGATCAGTAAGATAATCTCAAAAGTCAACACCGGGGATCATTCCGAACAAATTTTTAAAACATTAAAGTAACAATCAGTAATATGACTAAGGCAAGAAAAGAAATTGACAGTGAAAAACTTAAAGTCCTGGAGGTAACAATAGGCAAGATTGAGAAGGATTTTGGCAAGGGAACGATAATGAAACTTGGTGACCAGGCCATTGAGGATATCCAGGTCATCCCGACCGGATCACTAAGCCTGGATGCAGCTCTCGGCATTGGCGGACTGCCGCGCGGACGGGTTATAGAAATATATGGTCCGGAAGCCTCGGGAAAGACAACCCTTGCCATACATGCAATCGCCGAGGCACAGAAGAACGGGGGAATTGCAGCAATGATCGACGCGGAACATACTTTCGACAGAAACTATGCTGAAAAACTTGGAGTGGATATAGAAAACCTGCTAATCTCACAACCGGATAACGGGGAACAGGCACTCGAAATAACAGATAATCTCATCCGTTCCGGAGCTCTCGACATCATTGTAATTGACTCGGTTGCAGCTCTTACGCCGAAAGCCGAGATTGAAGGCGAAATGGGAGATTCAAAAATGGGTCTGCAGGCCAGGCTGATGTCACAGGCCCTTAGAAAACTGACAGCCAATATCAGTAAAACCAATACCTCCTGTATCTTCATCAATCAGCTCAGGGAAAAGATAGGAATAATGTTCGGAAACCCCGAAACCACAACGGGAGGAAATGCACTTAAGTTTTATTCCTCGGTGAGGCTCGACATAAGAAGAACAAGCCAGCTGAAAAACGGTGATGAAATAATCGGCAACAGGACAAGAGTCAAAATTGTCAAGAATAAACTTGCACCACCCTTCAGAAAAGCCGACTTTGACATATTGTACGGCGAGGGAATATCACAGCTGGGTGAAATAATTGATCTTGGAACAGATTTTAACATTATCAGAAAAAGCGGATCATGGTACAGCTATAATGAGACCAGGATAGGACAGGGAAGGGAGGCAGTGAAACAGATCCTCAGAGATAATCCGGAACTGTATGATGAACTGAAAACCAAAGTTATCGAAGCTCTTAAAAATCAATAATTTAAAATATTTTTTGATGAACAGATATTTTTTGCCTGCAGCTCTCGTGGCTGTATGTTGTATTGTCTCATGCAGTCATAATACAGTGGAAGGCAGCAGCTATACTGGTATCCGCTTCTCCGGTGAACTGACAAAAGAGGAAAGATCAACAGGGAGAATGACTCCGGAGATCCTCTGGAAATTTGGCCGCCTTGGCTCTTTCGATCTCTCATCCGACGGAACGGAAATACTGTATACCGTCACAGACATCGATATGAAAACGGAAGCAAGGAGAACAAATATCTTCAGAATACCTTCATCCGGCGGTGATCCTGTGCTGGTTGCCGAAGGAGGAAGCTCACCCCGCTGGTTCAGCAACGACCGGTCAATTGCCTTTGTAAGGGAAGGGCGGCTGATGGTAATGAAAGCTGACGGATCAGAAATGACTGCCGTGCAAGGTCTGGACAATTTTGAAAGCTACAGCATTTCACCTGCAGGAGATAAAATTCTCTTTACCAGGAGAGTGAAGCTTGACAAGACTGCAAATGAAAAGTACGGCCTCCCCGGGGCCGGGGTCAGGATAATAGACGACCTTATGTACCGGCACTGGGATCACTGGAGTGATTATTCATACAGCCATATCTTTGTGGCATCCTTCAACGGAAAAAAAATATCAGGAGCAAAGGACATAATGGAGGGTCAGAGATACGAATCTCCCACTGCACCGTTCTTTGACGGCAGTGAAATAGCCTGGAGCCCCGACGGCAGGTTCATAGCCTATACCTCAAAAAGAATGACCGGAAGAGATTATGCCCGCAGTACAAATACTGACATTTTCCTCTACGATCTTTCCTCGGGAAAGGAAATAAACATATCGGAAAAAAATCATGGCTATGACAAATACCCGGTTTTTTCACCCGACGGATCAAAAATCGCATTCCAGAGCATGGAAAGGGATGGCTATGAATCAGATCTCGACCGCCTGTTTATCTATGATATCAAATCCGGAAAGGCCGGCCGGCTTATCAGATCATGGGATTTTGACGTTGAAAACATAAACTGGGCTGACAATTCAAACCTCTTTTTTACATCTGCCCACCACGGAACGGTGTAGATATTTAAAACAGATACCGAAGGCGGTGATGTTGTAAAACTGACCGAAGGAGTACATGACCTGGGGCCAGTCATGCTCAGGTCGGGAATCCTTATTTCCGGTCTGCAGTCAATGTCCATGGCTCCGGAAATATCTGCCGTCGATCTTTCCACCGGATCGGTAAAACAAATCAGCTTTATCAACAAAACCATTTACGAGTCGGTTAAAATGGGAAGGACGGAGGAAAGATATATCAGAACAAAAGACAATGAAGATCTTCATACATGGATAATATATCCCCCCGATTTTGATCCCTCGGAAAAATATCCGGCACTGCTTTACTGCAAGGGCGGCCCCCAGGGCCCTCTGAGCCAGAGCTGGTCATACCGCTGGAACTATCAGCTGATGGCAGCAAAAGGATATATCGTCATTGCTCCCAACCGGCGGGGCAGTTCAGGCTTCGGACAGGAATGGAAGGAACAGATATCAGGGGATTACGGCGGCAAAAACATTCAGGATTACCTTGATGCCACCGACGCAATAGCCCGGGAACCCTTTGTCGACAAAAACCGGATCGGGGCTGTGGGTGCCAGCTACGGAGGCACATCAGTCTTTTACCTTGCCGGGATGCACGGGGGAAGGTTCAATGCCTTCATTTCACACTGCGGTATGTTTAACTTTGTCAGCTGGTACGGGTCAACCGAGGAACTGTGGTTTGCCGACAAGGATATAGAAGGACCTTACTGGAACCTTCCAAAAAGTTACCAGTATTCCCCGCATCTGATGGCAGCAAACTGGGATACTCCCATCCTGATAATTGTCGGCGCACACGACTACAGGATTCCGTATACACAAAGTCTGGAAGCCTTCACTGCCGCCCAGCTGAATAACGTTCCCTCAAGACTGCTGTTTTTCGAGGATGAAGGTCACTGGGTACTCAAACCCCAGAATGCCCTGATATGGCAAAAGGAATTCTTTGACTGGCTGGATACTTATCTTCAGTAAAAGGACTGTATTACATCTTAAGCAAACGCAGTATTTCCCCGGCTCTCTCGTCCACCGGCAGTTGCCCGTCAACCCAGTGGATGACAGTGCCTTTGCGTTCCATTCCACGGAACCATGTCATCTGTCTTTTTGCATACTGATGAATTGCAACCTCAAGATCCCTTAACATGGTATCATAGTCAATATCCCCCCTCAGATAAAAAGTAATATACTTGTATTCAAGGCCGTAATAAATAAGGTCTTCATCACCGACACCCCGGGCCAGGAGATCCCTTACTTCATCTATCATACCCGATTCAAGACGTTGCCGCAACCTTGCACTTATTCTTTCCCTCCTGCTTTCCCTGTCAACAGAAATGGCTGCAACAACATGCCTTAAACGGGGAAAGGACAGTTCTTCATCACCGGCAGTCTTCCGTTGCATCTCTATTTCTATTGCCCTTATCACCCGCTTCCTGGTATCAATATCGGTGATGTTGTGCAGTCTCTTGTAAGATGACAGGATTTTGACAAGTTCAGCCATCGGCTTCTTTTCAAGTTCAGCCCTCAGAACGGGGTCAGGAGCTACTTCAGCCAGCCGGTAGGCCGAAACGATGCTGTCGATATACATTCCCGAACCTCCGCACAGTACCGGGAAAACATTCCTGCTTTTCAGTTCGCTGTATACCCTGAGGAAGTCCTTCCGGTATTCAAACAGATTGTACCTTGACCCGGGCCGGGCAATATCAATAAGATGAAAGGGAATACGCTTCCCCCCCACCATATAGTCATCATAGTCCTTCCCCGTTCCCAGATCCATTTTACGGTAAACCTGCCTTGAATCGGCACTGATTATTTCCCCGCCCAGGCGCTCTGCCACAACGGCAGCAGTAGCTGTCTTTCCCGATGCAGTCGGACCGGTGATAACCAGAATATCATATTTCGCATTTCCTCGGGCCGGCATTGGGAAAGGAGTTTTTTTAAAGAACAGGCAATTTACTAAAAAAAGAGTATTTTTGAACCTCCCCAAAATCAGAAAGATGAAAAAGAATCCAGGAAATATTGTAATCAAAAACAGGAAAGCATCCCATGATTATGAATTTCTGGAAAAGTTCATGGCAGGAATAGTACTTATGGGAACAGAGATAAAATCAATAAGAATGGGAAAGGCAGCGCTGGTGGACTCTTATTGTTTTTTCAGGAATAATGAATTGTTCATCAGGGGGATGCACATAGCCGAATATTACTGGGGCAACCTGAACAACCACGATCCCCTCAGGGAAAGAAAACTGCTGCTGAAAAAAAGGGAACTCAGAAGGATCGAAAGAAAGGTAAAAGAGTCCGGCCTGACAATTATTGCAACAAAAGTCTTTATTAATGACAGGGGACTGGCGAAAGCTGAAATTGCCATTGCCCGGGGAAAGAAGGAATATGACAAAAGGGAGGCCATTAAACGGAGGGACAGTGAAAGGGAACTGGACAGGATGATGAAAAAATAAGTTCAGGCAATCAGAAGTTGGGACTCAGGAGATATCTTGAATAGAATTTCGAAATATTATCAACCGCTTCATCAGCAGTATCCACAACGGTAAACAGGCTGAGGTCCTCGGGAAAAATATTGCTTTTCTCCTGAAGCATCACATTCTCTATCCAGTCCACCAGTCCCTTCCAGTATTTTCCGCCTACCAGGATGATCGGGAACTTTCCTATCTTGCGTGTCTGGATAAGTGTCAGTGCCTCAAATAGCTCATCAAAGGTGCCAAAGCCTCCGGGAAGGACAATAAAACCCTGGGCATATTTCATGAACATCACCTTGCGTACAAAGAAATGATCGAAAGTGATCAGCTTGTCCGCATCGATAAAGGCATTCGGTTTCTGCTCAAACGGAAGGTCAATATTTATTCCTACTGATTTCCCGTTTCCGCGCCTTGCTCCCTTGTTTGCAGCTTCCATTATTCCGGGCCCCCCTCCGGTGATCACTCCGTAACCGTTCTGTGTGAGCTTGAAGGCTATCTCCTCCGCCAGCCTGTAATATTTATCATTATGATGAGTTCTTGCGGATCCGAAGATTGAAACACAAGGCCCTATCCTTGCCAGCTTTTCAAATCCCTCTACCAGCTCTGCAATGATTTTGAATACCCTCCACGATTCAGCCGTGTGTATCTCATTCCATGTCTTTTCCGTAAAAGCATCCCTGATAAGATCAGCCGGTTTATCATTTTTTCCCATATCTTTCTTTTTAAAAGATTGCAAATATATAAAAATTATTCAAGCTCCTCCCTGAGATATCTCCCCGTATAACTGTCATTACACTTAAGCAGTTCCTCGGGTGATCCTGAAAAAACCAGTCTGCCCCCCTCGCGGCCCCCTTCCCTGCCCAGGTCAATAATATAATCAGCCATTTTGATAACATCCATGTTATGTTCAATAATAATAACCGTATTTCCTTTGTCTACAAGCCTGTTGAGAACATCCAGCAAAACCCTGACATCCTCAAAATGCAGACCGGTTGTCGGCTCGTCCAGGATATACAGTGTCTTCCCGGTATCCCTCTTTGAGAGTTCCGCTGAAAGCTTTATCCTCTGGGCCTCCCCGCCGGAAAGTGTGGTGGACTGCTGACCAAGGGTGATATATCCCAGTCCTACATCCTGAAGCGTCTTTATCTTGTGGTAAATAGCAGGGACATTGGCAAAAAACTCCACAGCCTTGTTAACCGTCATATCCAGGACATCCCCTATGGATTTTCCCTTATACCTGACTTCAAGGGTTTCACGGTTGTAACGTTTTCCGTTGCACTCAATACAGGGAACATACACATCGGGAAGAAAATTCATTTCAACCGTTTTGACCCCGGCACCCTGACAGCCTTCACATCTTCCTCCCTTTACATTAAAAGAAAAACGTCCGGCACTGAAACCCCTGATCCTGGCGTCAGTAGTCTGTTCAAAAAGTTTACGGATATCGGTAAACACCCTGGTATAGGTGGCAGGATTGGACCTTGGAGTCCTTCCTATCGGAGACTGGTTCACTTCAATAACCTTGTCAAGATATTCCGTGCCGCTTATCTCCCGGTACGGCAGTGACTTTTTACCGGAATTATGATACATCCCGGCCAGAACAGGATGAAGGGTCTGGTTGATAAGGGATGACTTGCCGCTTCCCGAAACACCGGTTACACAGACAAGGACTCCAAGAGGAATCCTTACATCCAGGTTGTTAAGGTTATGGCCTGAGGCTCCCCTGATTACAAGCGACTTGCCGTTTCCTGTCCGCCTTGTTTCAGGGATCTCCAGTTTTTTCCTGTTATTTAAAAAGCCGGCAGTCAGTGAATCATACTGTGCAATCTCATCCGGGCTTCCTTCAGCAATAACAATTCCCCCGTGAACACCCGCTCCCGGTCCCATATCAATTATATGATCCGCCGACAGGATGGTTTCCCTGTCATGTTCAACAACTATCACGGAATTGCCGGCATCCCTGAGTTTCCTCAACGACGCGATCAGCCGCCTGTTATCCCTCTGATGAAGCCCTATACTTGGCTCATCCAGAATATAAAGCACATTAACGAGTTTTGAGCCGATCTGTGTGGCCAGCCTTATCCTCTGACTCTCACCGCCCGAAAGTGTCCTGGCTCCGCGGTTCAGTGAAAGATAATCAAGTCCCACATCAACAAGAAAGCCGACGCGCGACCTTATTTCCTTCAGTATCTCCGAAGCAATACGTTTCTGGCGCTTTGTGAGCTTTTCATCCAGGTGAAGAAGAAAATCCGAAAGTTCACGTATATCCATTGCTGCCAGCTCTCCTATATTCCTGCCGGCAATCCTGAAATACAGGGCTTCTTTTTTCAGTCTGCTCCCGTGGCATTCAGGACAGATCTCATACTGAACATACTGCTCCCTGAGCCTTGTCCCGTTACGCTTCTCACCAACAGCCTCAAGATTCCCGATAAAACTTATAACACCTTCAAAGGTCAGCAAATAATTTGAAGACATTCCGGGAGGGGTATTGGAAAGCCTCAGCACCTCATCCGATCCGTAAAGTATCTTTTTAAGGGCATCCTCCGGGATATCCCTTATCGCAGTGTCAAGTGTAAATCCGTTTTTCCCGGCAATTGCTTCAATCTGCCAGAATATCCAGATATTTCTGTATTTGCCCAGGGGCCTGATCCCTCCCTTCCGTATGCTTAAACTTCTGTCGGGAATAAGTTTGTCTTCATCAATACCCGATATCTGACCAAGACCGTTACAATGAGGACATGCCCCCTGCGGGGAGTTAAAGGAGAAAGTATGGGGAGCCGGTTCATTGTAGGATATGCCGCTGACAGGATCCATCAGATAACGGCTGAAATAACGCGGTTCATCGCTGCCGCTGCCAAGTATCATCATAACACCTTCCCCCTGGTCAAGGGCTACCATAAGCGAATCCCGGAGCCTTTTGTCCGTAACCTCCCCCACGGTGAACTTGTCAATCACTATCTCAATGAAATGAACTTTGTATCGGTCCAGTTTCATCCCCTGGGTGATCTCCCTTATCTCACCATTGATACGTACACTCAGGTAACCTTTCCTTCTTATCTGCTCAAAGAGTTCCCGGTAATGACCTTTCCTCCCCTTCACAACAGGTGCCAGCAGATAGACCCTTTCACCTGCAAATCTCTCATTAACCAGATCTGTGATCTGATCATCAGTATATCTGACCATCTTTTCACCCGACATCCAGGAATATGCATCCGCTGCCCTGGCATATAACAATCTCAGAAAATCATATATCTCCGTAATAGTTCCTACTGTCGACCTCGGGTTCTTGTTGGTACTCTTCTGTTCAATGGAAATGACAGGACTAAGACCGCTTATCTTATCAACGTCAGGCCGCTCCATGCCACCCAGGAACTGACGGGCATATACCGACAATGTTTCCATATAGCGCCGCTGCCCTTCAGCATATATCGTATCAAAGGCAAGAGAGGACTTGCCGCTGCCGCTCAGACCGGTTATCACAACCAGCTTGTTGCGCGGTATGGTGACATCAATATCCTTCAGATTATGAACCCTTGCCCCGAGTACTCTTATCTCATCTTTCATCTTATTGGCTGTCCTGATATATTCTGCCGGAGGATTTAATACTTTCAGGATTTCTTAAGCCCGCAGCCGGAATTTTGATAAGATAGCTCTTCCCCTGCCTGGGAGTAAGATATGGCCTCCTGAGCCAGGGATTATATAATTTCAACAACTTGTAATTCGTTCCATGCATGGCGGCAAAATCCGAAAAATCAGTAACCTCACTGTCAACCTTCACCTCATGGTAGCCAAGCTCCGGATAAAGTTCATTTTCCTCAATACAGAAGCCGTATTCGCGGGGATCATTTATGATAAGCTTGTATGCCACGACCCTGAAAATATACCTGGCAGTTTCTTCATTTAACAGTAAATCATAATAATTGTTCTTCTTTTGAATGGAAACCTGTGTGTCAAGCCCCGACCTGCCACAGTTATATGATGCTGCAGCCATTGTCCAGCTTCCGTATTTGTCATACGACTTCCTGAGAAAATCACATGCCAGCTGTGTGGACTTTTCAAGATGATACCTTTCATCAACCACACTGTTGATCTCCAGCCCGTATTCCCTTCCCGTTGCCTGCATGATCTGCCAGAAACCGGTTGCGCCCGCAGGTGATATCATGTTGCTGTATTCACTCTCTGCAGCAACAAGGAACTTAAAGTCATCAGGAATACCGTTCTTTTTCAGTATCGGCTCTATGACCGGAAGATAACGGGCGGCCCTCTTAATGATGAGTATGGTTGACGAATGACGGTAGGCACTTACAATAATCTCACGTTCAAGACTTTCTCTTGTGTCAAAATTTTCAAGCGGTACCCTCTCACCGGCAAAACTCAGCTCATCGGGCAGGCGGAAAGGTTTGTTGAAAAAAAGGGAATCTCCCGGCACTTCCGGGGCTGTACTGCCAAAACCCTTGAATCCGTTCAGTGTTGTGAACAGAAGCAATGACAATGTCATGACAATTGTTGCAATGATGGCAATATTCTTTCGCGGAAGATCCATAATACCCCTTATTTAAAAACAAAATGCAAAGGTACAACTTTTCAGGCTGATAAAAATACCTCCACATGCCGAAAGCGATCAGATAAGGGGAAAATGGTTCCGGAATCAGAACCTGTACGATATGCCGGAAAATATGCCGAATGAGTATGGATGGACCTTCAGTGCCGGTGTCTCACTGAAAGGGTTGAGGTAGTATCTGAAGACAGGTTCAAGGTTGAGGGAAAGGTTACCGGGGAAATTATACTCCACTCCCATTCCCAGGGAGCTGCTGAATGTGAACATGCTCATTCCTTCGGTGCGGCCCACCTGGTACCTGCCGCCGTCAATAGCGGCATATACTGAGTTGTTAATAAGAATATTTGACGACAGACCTCCGATAAGGTTAAAATCCAGAGCCCTGCCCAGAAGTTTATATCTCAGGACCACAGGCAGTTCAAGATAACTGAAATTTTGATGCAGGGAATTGTCGACATATACGAGATCTGCCTTTGAAGGATCAAAATAATCCCTGGTGTATCGTGTAACAATCCTGTTTTCATTCCGGGTATCAAGGAGGAAAACATCTGCATTATTCGTATAGACCATTCCTCTGGTGGTCATAACACCGAAGTTGCGGTTTCCCTTCGCATAATCATATGCCTGAAAGCCGGCGAAGGATGTGATTCCTGACAATTCCTGACCAAATGACGAATAATAAAGACCTGACTGAACACTTAGCCTCTTGTTTATACTGTAAGCCAGTGCAAGACCTCCCGAGTATGAAAATCCGGGTTGCTCGTCAGTCATGAGGCGTGACATGAATTCATCATCGCCGGAATAAAAACTTGTATAGTAGGTGGGAGAAACAAGGGCCGATATCCTCCATTTGCCCGTTTTCCTTCCGGTCTCAGAAACAGCCGGTGAATACAGGGATTTCATATTCTCTGCAGCAATTTCCTCATTGTCTGTGCGGAAAAGTTCCTGCAGACTGATATCTATCCCGGTGTACGGGGCCGTGGCAGCCATTTCCGCTACCGTCCGGCCTGTTGCAACAGGCTGTATAATACGACTGCCTGCCGCCGGAGTCAGTTCCCCGTAAACGGCACTGTCTGCCTGTGCAATGATAAGTTTTGCCACAGAATTATTTTCTTCGGTTTCCGTCTCTCCGGTATCAGGGTACATAATCACTGAGGGAGATTGTATCCCCGGCGAAGCGGCAAGCACAGCCTGATCCGGAGAACCTGCAAGCGCAGCCTGATCCGGAGAACCTGCAGGCACAGTCTGATCCGGAGAACCGGCAAGCACAGCCTGATCCGGTATACCTGCCAGTTCAGTCTGCTCCGGCAGACTGACACGTGTACTCAGTCTGTATGCAAAAAAACTGACGGACAACAGAAGGGCTGCAGCTGCTGCAATCCTGAGAATAACCAGGAGGGGCCTCTGCCCTGCCCTTATGGCAGGTCTGATACTGTTCCAGGCTTCCGGCGGGGGCAGTACCTCATAGTTTTTCAGACCGTTCCTGAAAACAAGATCAATATTTGTTCTGGTTTCACCCATTCAGTACCTTTTTCTTAATTCCGGTAAAGGCTTCAACTCTGCGCTGAAGTATAATCCGTGCCCGGGCAAGATTGGATTTCGATGTTCCTTCCGATATATTGATCATCTTGCTTATCTCCTTGTGTGAATAGCCTTCAAGTGCAAAAAGATTGAAAACCATCCTGTATTTCGGCGGAAGCATCCTGATGATATCCATCAGATCAGTTGCTTCAAGTCCCGAATAGTCTTCATTGCCAGGATCAACGAAAGGCTCCGGGATCCTGTCAATATCTTCAACCATGTAAAGCCTGTTCCTGCTTCTGTATCTCTCAAGTGCTGTATTGACAATTATCCTTCGCATCCAGCCTTCAAAAGAACCTTCATGCTTGAAATTGGAAAGATTTGTAAAAATCTTTATAAAGCCTTCCTGCAAGACATCCCTTGCCTCTTCATCATTGTCCGAATACTGGAGACAGACGGCATACAACCTGGGTGAATAACGCCTGTACAGAAGTTCCTGGTCCCTTCTGCTTCCTTTCAGACATCCGTTAATGATATTTTTTATCTCAGGCAAGTTATGCTTTCTTGGCGCAAAGTATAAAAATATGCAAAATTCTGTCTGAAAGCCAACATTCTTCCTTAAAACTGATGCTGAAAACCCGGAAAAGGTTGCGTTAAAATTTTTCTTTTTATCGCCGCAGACGTAAAAGACTTTGAATCAGATATGTATAACCTCCCCCCAGGCAGCAGCAGCAGCTTCCATAATAGCCTCCGACATAGTAGGATGAGGATGAACAGACTTCATTATCTCGTGTCCGGTGCTCTCAAGCTTCCTTGCAATAACAAGTCCGGAAATCATTTCCGTAACGTTGGCCCCTATCATGTGTGCCCCGAGAAGTTCACCAGACGACGCATCGAAGATCAATTTTACAAAACCATCCCTGCTGCCTGCCGCACTGGCCTTACCGGAAGCAGTGAAAGGAAATTTGCCAACCTTTATTTCATATCCGGCAGCCTTTGCTGCAGCTTCTGTATAACCAAGCGATGCTATTTCAGGACTTGTATAGGTACATGCCGGGATGTTTCCGTAGTCAAGTGCCTCAACATCCAGACCCGCTATCTTCCCGGCACAGATAATCCCTTCAGCCGATGCCACATGTGCCAGCGCCGGACCATGTACAATGTCCCCTATGGCATATATCCCTTCTGCTGAAGTCCTGTACCACTCATCCACAACCACCTTGTCACGCTCTGTACGTACTCCCGCCTCCTCAAGACCGAGTCCTTCAATATTGGTTGACACGCCCACGGCAGAAAGGACAATATCGGATTCAACCGTTTCAGTACCTTTCGGGGTTTTTATTGTTACAATACATTTTTCTCCCGATATATCTGCCGCTTCCACTGATGATCCGGTCATTATTTTCATTTTCATCTTTCTGAAGGAACGTTCCAGCTGCTTTGAGACTTCCTCATCCTCATTAGGAACGAGCCTTGGAAGATATTCCACAAGGGTTACCGCTGTTCCGACAGACTGATAGAAATTCGCGAACTCACTCCCTATTGCACCCGATCCCACAATCACCATCGATGCGGGCTGCCGGGGAAGGCTCATTGCCTCCCTGTAACCGATAATCTTCTTCCCGTCCGGCTTCAGTCCCGGAAGCTCCCTTGACCTCGCCCCGGTTGCAAGAATGATATGCCCGGCACTTTTTATGGTTTTGTTTCCTTCACCATCTTCGATTTCAACACTATTGCCACCTGCCAGCCGCCCCTTTCCCCTGATCAGGGTAATATTGTTCTTCCTGAAAAGGAATTGAACCCCCTTACTCATTCCTTCCGCAACACTTCGGCTGCGGGCAATGATCGCAGCAATATCAGCCTTCGGCTCCCCGCCGGCTAAAATGCCATAAGCAGCTGCATTCTTCAGGTCATCATAAACCTGCGCACTTCTGAGAAGAGACTTTGTAGGGATACAGCCCCAGTTGAGGCATACACCGCCAATGTCGGCTTTTTCAACAACAGCAACTTTCATCTTCAGCTGCGATGCCCTTATTGCAGCTACATAGCCCCC
>JAAYKX010000007.1 GCA_012522155.1 Bacteroidales bacterium | reverse complement strand
GGTCATTCCGGGAGGTATCTCGCC
The DNA here is from genome assembly GCA_012522155.1 of Bacteroidales bacterium. Lineage (GTDB taxonomy): Bacteria > Bacteroidota > Bacteroidia > Bacteroidales > VadinHA17 > LD21. Next base: position 5,857 of record JAAYKX010000007.1, on the reverse strand, counting down.
CAACGGCGATAATATTAATGATTCACTGGTTATCAACGGACTTGATCTGGTCAATCAGACTGCTGAGCTTATCATAATCAACGGCGCCGGAACACAGGTTTTTACGACATCGAACATAAACGGGCAAAGGTGGAGAAACTGGGATGGCAGGAATTCCAACGGAGCTGAGCTGCCTGAAGGCACGTATTATTACATGTTAAGGGTTATTTCACCCCGGGCCGGCAATGTGGTGTCGAAGAGTGGTTTTATTATACTCAGGAGAAACTGAGGAAGTCCCGGCCGGCAGCAGGGCTGCCGGGAAAAGCAGTGGTGCATAACGGGCATGGCAGTGCGGAAAACCGCCGGGAAAGTGGCAGAACAGGGAAAACGGAAGGATAAGTTGCAGGCAATGAAATGACAGCAATGAACAGAATTACGGTAATATTATCAGTATTTCTTTTGTGGACCGCGCCAGGGTCTGCAGGACAGGCTGATACTGATCCGGAAAGGATTAAGCCCGGCTATCCCGTTTATAGTCAGTATCTCCATGACGGATTGATGATCAATCCTGCGTATGCCGGTTCCAGGGATGCACTCAGTGTGCTTTTTTCATGCCGGCTTCAGTGGATGGGTATACCGGATGCTCCCCGGATTGAGTCTGTAAGTCTGCATTCTCCTTTGAAAAACGACAAGGTTGCCCTTGGACTGAATGCGGGCCTTATGCAGTACGGAGTTACAAAATCGCAGAATATTTATGCAGTATATGCATATCACATAAGATTGAAGACTGGAAAAATATCTCTTGGACTCAAGGCCGGAACAGAACTGTCAAATACCGATTACAGGGGAATTCCCGGGATAACAAGGCCTGATCCTGCTTTCCCTGAAACAGACAGGTCCTATGTTTTTCCCAATGCCGGCGCGGGAGTCTATTATTTTACGGATAAGTTTTTTGCAGGATTTGCAGTTCCTTCTTTTCTGTATTACAGGAATACGGGAAATGGTCGTGTTCAGGCTTCCCATTCCTTCAGTGAATATGATTTTGTCATTTCTGCCGGAGCCCTGCTGACCCTTTCCCCGGCTTTCAGGATCAAGCCATCGCTGTTGATTGATTATCCCCTGAACAAAACCGATCATCTGAATCAGTTTGATGTGAACTGCAATTTTATTTTTTCTGACCTCTTATGGCTGGGAGGATCCTGGAGAATAACAGAGCAGGTGGCCGTCGGGCATTTGCAGATACAGATAAATCCACGCCTAATGGCAGGATTATCATATGATTATCCTGCGGGAAAAATGAATTCCTATTCCAGGGGATCGAGTGAAATCATTATAAGATATGAGTTCGGATCCAGGATCAGTGCTGCAAATCCGAAATATTTTTGATTATGTATACAGCCCTGAGGTATATTATCAGTATTGCATGCCTGTTTCTGGTGGTCAGCTCCGTTGATTCACAGCAGCCGTCCCTTTACAGGGTTACAAGGATGTCATTCAATGATCCCATATTCAGTCAAATATCACCTGTAATAATACGTGATGGTATTGTTTTCTGTTCCGACAGGCGCTTCAGTGCGATAAGGGACCGTAAATCATTTGAGGGCAGGAGGGTTTATAATATTTACAGGGTCCTCAGAAGAGACAGTGCCGGGTACGGGAAACCCGTCATGCTGAGCAGTGAACGCAGCGGACTTTTCAACATAGGGCCACTTTGTTTTGCCCGGGACGGGAAGAGTGTCTGGTTTACAAGTGAAGTGGAAACGGGCAGGGCGGTGAAGAAAAGAAGTTATAAAAATCACAGCGGTATATTCAGGGCTGAGCTGGACGGTGATGAACTTGTATCAGTGACCGCCTTTCCCTATAACAGCACAGAATATAATATTGCCCAGCCTTCGCTGAGCAGTGACGGCAAATTTCTTTATTTTGCTTCCGACATGCCGGGGAGCGGGGGGAAATCTGACATCTGGATAAGTGAACTTGTTAACGGTACATGGAGCAGACCAGTGAATGCCGGTCCGCAAATTAACAGTTCCGGCAATGAAAGTTTCCCGTTCATACATCCTTCGGGAAGACTTTATTTTTCATCGGATCGTGCCGGGGGATACGGCGGGCTTGACGTTTACTACACATCACTGTCGGACGGCGTATGGGAGGAGCCCGTACTGCTTCCCGAACCCATTAATTCCCCGGCGGATGATTTTGCCTTTGTTGCTGCGGATGACATGCAGTCCGGGTTTTTTTCCTCCGACCGGAGAATAAATGATGACATTTACAGTTTTGCCTCTACAATAATCAGAAAATCAGTGTGCGACACACTGGTTGAAAATAATTACTGCTACGAGCTTGTGGAAGAAAATGCAGTAAAACTTGACAGCATACCATTTCGTTATGAATGGCATTTCGGTGATGGAAGCAAGGGAACAGGCCACTCTGTCACTTACTGCTATCCCGGTCCCGGAACATATATGATACGCCTGGATGTCGTTAATCTCATAACCGGCGAGGTTTTGTACAATGAAAAAACATTCAGTCTTGAGATAACAGATATTGAACAGCCGTATATATCGGTTGCAGATACTGCGTATGCCGGGCATAATGTGTTTTTCAGTGCAGAAAAGACCAATCTTCCCGGATGGAAAATTGCTGAGTACTACTGGAACTTCGGGGATGAGACCGTGGCAGGCGGCATGAAGGTGAACAAGAGTTTTTTTAAACCAGGAACATATAATGTTCAGCTGATTGTTACGGCTGAACCCGGGGAGGGAGGGATAGTCAGGGAGTCCTGCATATGCAGGAATATAACGATAATTCCTGAACCGTACACGGAAAGTAAATAATGGGAGATTTAAATGAATTGTAAGAGAATTATATTTATAACACTGCTGCTGATAATTTTGCCCGTATCCCGCCCGGGACTCACACTTTTGGCTCAGGCAGTGCCCGGCAAGGAAGAAAACATACCCTTCCTGGTAACATTCGGCAAGGATGCCGAAACATCCTGGGGGTATGATGATTTTCGTCAGATTTTTTTCTTTACCATACCCAGGGAATATACCGGTCAGTTTTATATTAGGGTATTCGATCCGGACGTTGGAGGTGAGCATGATGAGATCCGGGGTGATTTTGATACACGGACATTCTTTGGTGTCTATGGGGGCAAGGGTGTTGATCCTGACGTAAACCAGCAATCCAGGGGATTGAACAAGGGAGACAATTACAGGGAGGGCACACTTCTGGCCTCAAGAGTATTTGGCAATGAAGCCAGGTATGACAACAAATGGTTCAGTTTCGGTCCCTTCAATCCGACAGCAGGAGATTTCAACGGGAAATGGAATTCATATATCTTTAAAATGGTGGTTGAAGGTCTCAGCGGGGATGACGGCAATCTTTACAGGTTCTTTATGAGCAGGGAGGCAGAAAGCAACCTGCCGGTGGAAGGGGGGAATGCCTTTACATACAAATATACTTTCCGGATGTGGAACGATTTCAAAAGTGTTGCACATATTTACCCTTATGTGGATTCCGGGGTTGTATGGATAAAACAGAGGAATTTTGACTGGGACAATGACGGTTACATAGTTGTTGTATCGAGGTATAAACAGGGCATCAGCCTGTCCGTGTCCGGAGAAAATGACTGGGAGGAGGACAGGATTCCCATTGAAGCGCCGGAGATCGGATCATCACTTGATTTTCAGTTTCATAAGGCACAGGGAGCGCTGGTAAAGAACAATAATGTGGTTGTCACGCTTGAGAGTCAGAGAGGAGATGCGTTGCCGTTTTTCAGTTCTCCCATCGGAGGGGTTCCCGTGTATAATCCGAAAATCACCGTTAGAAAAGCCCCAAAGCCTAAATAAATTCAGCCGGCTGATATGATATTACAAAGCAAACGAAAAAAACTCAGCAGCACAGTTGTGTGCTTCTGTTTAATAGTTTTCCCCTTATTTGCCCAGACATATCCCTTCAGATATTATGGCAATGAAAGCGCTATCCCCGATGGTTTTGTATATGCCCTGTGCCAGGACAGCATGGCATATCTGTGGCTGGGGACAAGGAAAGGTATCTCAAAGTTTGACGGATTTGAGTTTCATGATATTGCCTTTCCTGATTCAGCCAGCGGCCGTTATCCCACATGCTGTATAACGGATCCGGCAGGAAATCCCTGGTTCGGATGCAGTGACGGAACAATTTTCTTCACACGTAACGGTGCCATGGGCAGGGTGCCTGTCGACAACCATATAAGTATCAGTGTCCTGGCAATGGATTCTGAGGGTTTCATATGGGCTGTTCCGCAGGCAGATGCAATATACAGGATAGATCCTGCCAATCCTGAAAACATACAGGTTTTCAGAAGTCCGGAAGGGAGCATGTTTTTTTCCGCGGAGTTCACAGGCAGGGGTGAGCTTATGCTGGGCAGCCAGGAAAATATCAGTCTGTTCGGAATAGAAAAAGACAGCCTTGTATTCCGGGAAGCATTTACGGACTTTGATTATTCCAGTGTGACGGCTGTCAGGAGGATCCCGGGAACTGACTCCTTTCTTGCAGGAACAAACGGTAATGGTCTGTATATTATAAATTTGCAGGAAGGAAGCAAAAAGCCGGAACGACTCTCGGAAAGGGAAGAGCACATGTACCTGGACGTCCAGGAAATATACCGCGATGAGGATAATGTCTTCTGGGTATCAACCAACGGTTCCGGTGTGTTCAGGCTCAGCCTGTCCCCGGGCGGAACGGATATGATATCATCCGGATTCATTGACATGAATTCCGGGCTTCCGGCAAATAATATCAGAACGGTCTTCAGGGATCTTGAAGGTAATTACTGGATAGGCCATTTTGGTGAAGGCCTTTCAATGCTGCCGTCGCTTGCCTTCGCCTTTTACTCGCCCGGGATGACTCCTGAGGCCAATAATATTATCTGTGTCAACAGTTTTGAAGGCAGCTGTTTTCTCGGAACACCCACGGGTTACTATCTTTTTGATATTGATCAGAACAGTGTGAAGTCCTTTACGGATCTCCGGCGAAGGACCGGTAACATTGAAATTTCTGCTTACTGTACTGAAGATGACGGAAGGCTTTGGATCGGCACTGCCGGAGCAGGCCTCTACCTGCAGGAAAGAGCGGGACAGCCCCGTGTGTTTTACAGATCCGGCAATTCGGGGGAGGATTATATTCTGAATATTGAGAATGATGAAAATTACCTGTGGCTGGGTACCCTTAACGGTGTAATAATTCTTGACCGGAGCTCGGGAAAGGTGAAGGCAAGGTATAACACCAACAATGGTCTGCCCTATAACAGGATAGATCAGATCTGTCTTCTCGGGAACGGCAGTGCGGCAATTGCAACCAAGACAGACCGTATTTATACTATAGGCATTGAAGGCGGAGTGTCTGCAAAAAGCGGCATAATGCGCGGACCGACCATGAATGTGATATCATCCTGTTTCCGGAGCAGTGACGGCAGTATATGGGCAGCTACTGCCGGAAACGGTGTATTCGAATTCCGCAGTGATTCAGTCATATCCTATACCAGAGCTGAAATGCTTTTGTCAGATTACTGTTACAGCATTCTTGCCGATTCACTCGACAGGATATGGATAGGTCATGAGAGGGGATTCTCCTGCTACGACAGGCAGGCGGGTACCATGAAGACATATTCCACCGGTTTTGCAAGGGGAGGCGCCTGCAATCCTGCAGCCATGTATGAGGCCCCGGGAGGAAGGATACTGATTGGAACAACCCAGGGAGCGGTGGTTTATGATCCTGAAAAGGATTACAAAAGCCGGCAGCCCCCGCGTAATAATATTAATTTCATATCGGTGAATGATGTCATTCATCCTTATAAAAAATCCTTCAGCCTTCCCTACAAGAAGCGTTATCG
>JAAYKX010000075.1 GCA_012522155.1 Bacteroidales bacterium | reverse complement strand
GGCCAGGTGGCGTTCCCTCACAAGGTTTTTTGCATATCGCCTGCGTATCTCCCCGTAGGATAAGACAAGCCCGGGGTTTAGCGGCTCAATAAGTTCGTTGAGCCTGGCAATCATGGCTTTTATCTGGTTCTGGTTTTCCCTGATAACATTTTTCAGTTTTTTCCTGAGCCACCAGTTAAGCGAAAAGGGATAATCAAGGCCTTTTCCGCAGAGATACATTCTGCCGGGATTACCGGGATCGTTTATTCTGATTCCTTTGTTTTGTTCTTCTTCCAGGAGTCCGATGAATTCAATGTTGAAAAGCGGAAATATTTTATTTCTGACGCATCCGTTATGGAAAACTTCATAGCCGTCGGTAACAAAGAAATCATTGATACCCAGTACTGCAATTTTTTCCTGGCGCGCATGTCTGAAAAGCGTGTCCATCGAATCAAAGGCACTGAAAGAATAAGGGGTATGAATATGGGCATTTGCTTCCCTGTAATCCGGAAATTCAAAAGCAGCGGTTTTTTTTGCCAGTTCGTCATGCCATGGCAGTTTTTCAAGAAAATTACTTTTCACTTCAAATGTTTTTTTGTGTTGATATTAACATTTTAATGTTTTTTTCCGGCTTGCTCATCGGGTAAGATGTTTGCTTTATACGGGGGAACGGCTTTTGTGCCGGTAAAGATATAAAAACTAACAGTGATGCTAATCCGTTTAAAATTTACTTATGGCTGACGATCCGGATAACGGAGCTATACTCCGCTCCTGCTGAGGGTGATGGCTTTTTCATCTGAAAAATCATATTGCGGGCTGTGTCCTTTCAGCGGCATTATTTTCTGATGTATTGCATCAATTATCCACCCGGGTTGCGGAAAGAAATATTTTTCCATTTCATATGCGGGTGTTATCCAGTTTCGTGATCCGACCACAACGGGTGGAGCATCGAGATAATCAAAGGCCAGTTCCGTGATGTTCTGGGCCATATCCTTAAGGAATGATCCCCGTGATGAGGCATCGCTGGCAAGAAGGATTTTTCCGGTCTTTTTGAGAGATTCAATAACAGGAGTATAATTGAAGGGAACAAGTGTTCTTGCATCAATTATCTCGGCTGAAAGACCAAATTTTTCACTGAGAATATCTGCTGCCTTCATGGCGGTGTAGAGAGTGGCACCTATTGTCAGTATGCTTATGTCATTGCCCTGTCTCTTAATATCGGGTTCGCCTATGGGTATTTCATAATATCCCTCCGGCACACCCGGCTGGTGGAACATTTCACCAATATCATATATTCTCTGGCTCTCAAAAAAGATTACCGGGTCTGTTCCCTGCAGTGCAGCATTCATCAGTCCCTTGGCATCGTAGGGTGTGGCAGGGAAGATCACCTTAAGTCCGGGGATATGGGCAGTCAGTGCTGACCAGTCCTGGGAATGCTGTGCCCCGTATTTCGAGCCGACCGATACTCTTATCACCACGGGCATTCTGAGTATGTTTCCGCTCATGGCCTGCCATTTCGGAAGCTGGTTAAACACTTCATCACCCGATCTGCCGAGGAAATCGCAATACATTATTTCGGCTATAACCCTTCCGCCGCACATTCCGTAGCCTATTGCCGCTCCGACAATAGCTCCTTCAGAAATCGGGGAATTAAAGAGGCGGTGATAGGGGAGAGCTTCTGTCAGTCCCCTGTAAACAGCAAATGCCCCGCCCCAGTCCCGGTTTTCCTCACCCCATGCAACTAGGGTGGGATCTTTGTAGAAACGGTCGCTTATGGCTTCGAAGATTGCGTCGCGAAGCTGGAACAGTCTGGCTTTTGACACCGGTTTTCCGTCTCTGTCCATGTAGAATCTTTCCTTTGTCCGGATAGACTTTATCCGGGGATTTTCCTCAAGGGTTGTCAGGGTCTCCGGCTTTCCTTCCTCCATCCTGTCCGCGGATCCGTCAGAAAACATCATTTCCCCTATAAGGTCGGGATCGCTGTCAAGATCAAGCCGGGGTGAAATGTCATCATTGACTGCAAGTTCAAGGATATGTGCCATCAGGAGTGATGTATCCTCCCTGATCCTGTCGAGCTGGTCCCGGGTTGCAATTCCTGAGCTGACGAGCAGGCTGCCATAAGTGATTATTGAATCCTCCTGCTGCCAGAGTTCGATCTCTTCTTTTGTCCTGTAAGACGATGCATCTGAGGGTGAGTGTCCGCTGATCCTGTAGGTGAGCGTGTCGAGGAGTACAGGTCCTTTCTTTTCCTGCAGGATTTTTATTTTCCGTTTAAAAGCATCAATTACTGCCAGGGGATTATATCCATCCACCCGTTCGGCGTGCATCATTTCGGGATTCACACCTGCACCCAGCCGTGCAAGGATTCCGAATCCCATGGTTTCTCCCATTGTCTGTCCGCCCATGCCGTAGAGATTGTTCATAAAATTAAAAATCAATGGTAATCCTCCATTGTATTCTCCTTCCCAGAGTGTCCTGTACTGATCCATGGTGGCAAAGCAGATGCCTTCCCACACGGGGCCGCATGAAGAGGATGCATCGCCAATGTTGCATACAACAATACCCGGTTTCCTGTTGATTTTTTTATACAATGCTGCTCCTACCGAGATATCCCCGGAACCTCCTACTATGGCGTTGTTGGGATAAATGCCGAAGGGAGTGAAGAAGGCATGCATTGATCCTCCCAGTCCCCTGTTAAAGCCGTTTTCGCGTGCAAAAATTTCAGCAAGGGCTCCGTACAAAAGAAAGCGTATGGCCAGATCCCCTGTTTCTCCCTGAAAGCCTTTTTCCACCACTTTAAGGGTGTTTCCGCCGGAACAGGTTTTCATAAGCGAATAACATGTTTCTTCGTCAAGCTTGTTTATTGCAGAGAGTCCTTTTGCTATGATTTCCCCATGACTGCGGTGTGATCCGAATATGAAATCATCAATGTCAAGGTGGTATGCCATGCCTACGGCAGAAGCTTCCTGGCCTATCGACAGATGTGCGGGTCCGGGGTGATTATATTTTATACCCTTGTATTCGTTTGTGGTTTTGATGAGATTGAGCATGGTTTCAAATTCCCGGATTAT
>JAAYKX010000074.1 GCA_012522155.1 Bacteroidales bacterium | reverse complement strand
TATGGTGAGATCCTTGAACCTGAATGGCAGGCTCCGGAATATATAAGGCTGAAAAAGCTGTGTAAGGGAGATTTCCGTTCACTTGCGGACAGGATGTACGGCAAAACAATTTTTGCAGATGAGGATGGCCTGAAGTCCTTTATCAGGAATTTCAGGGGATCCGGCAGCAACAAGCTTAAAAAGGATCCTTTTTATAAACTGGCAGAAAGTGCATCCGGGCTTATTACCGGAAGAGTACGTGATGAGCTTTCCCGCCTGAACAGTGAGATAAGGGAACTCAACAGGCTGTATATGGCACTGCAGATGGAATACAACAAGGATCAGGTTTTATATCCCGATGCAAATTCCACTCTGCGTATAGCCTATGGGACCGTCAGCGGATACCGGTCAGCCGATGCTGTTTATTACAGTCATCTTTCAATCCTGAAGGGAGTAATGGAAAAGTATAATCCCGAAATCTTTGATTATAATATTCCGGACAGGCTGATACAGCTTTATGAAGAGGGTGATTTTGGCAGGTATTCACAGAACGGACAATTGCCGGTTTGCTTTATTGCCAGTAATCATACCACCGGAGGCAATTCAGGAAGCCCGGTCATCAATTCTGACGGCCATCTGGCAGGAGTGAATTTCGACAGGGCATGGGAAGGAGTTGCAAGTGATATGGCATTCAACCCGGAACAGAGCAGGAATATCAGTATAGATATCAGATTTGCCCTGTTTATCATTGATAAGTTTGCCGGAGCCGCTTACCTCCTTGATGAAATGACTATTGTTGAATAGGTATTGCCGGAAGGTGCATCCAGGATGGTGTATCCCGGATCAGGTGTATCCCGGATGATGTCCCGCCGGTGTCAAATCATTTGTAGGCTTTTACCTTGCTCAGCTTGTCTGAAAACAGCTGAACAACAGATTCCTGATCATTGATCAGTCTCCTTAATCTGTCCTGGGTACTGTCATTTTTCGGGATAGCCCTGTTAGCACGGCTGATTTTGCTTTCAGCCTTCCTGATTTTCTTTTCAGCCTTTTTTATCGATCTGACAGTTGATCTTTTCTGCTTTTCAAGATCCTTGATATATCCGGCCTTTGCATCCTTGGCATCACCCGGTTCCATAACCATGTATTCTGCATTGTGTTCGGCAAGTGCGGTTGTGGAAGTGGTAAGTTCATTATTGAGAGTTGTAAGCTTCTCTTTTGCTGTCACCACCAGCCTGTTCCCGGTCCGAATGTCCATTTCCATTCCGGACTGACGTTTTTCCAGTGATCTCATTTCCTTTTCCAGATCTTTCAGCTTGTTCTGTTCTTCTTTCAGCTGGTCGTTTACAAAATTTGTGTACTGATCCTTTGCAAAACTGAAAAGATAACTTTTTGCCTTTGCCAGCTCAGTTTCCCCAGTACTTCTTTCAATATAAACATCCTTTCTGATCTCAAATGCAGCTGTCAGTCTGAGAACCGAATCCTGATCAGACAGCACGCTTAAAATGTTGAACGGATCAGGCGAAACACTTTTGGATTTCGCACCAAAAACCGACATCCTGCCGGCATCATCCACAACCTTGGACCTGGTCCCTGATTGCTGTTTCTTTATCCAGTCTTTCCGGGTTTTTTCATATTTGACCTCCGGAATAAGTACCGATATTGCAGGATAGCTGTTGGTTCCGGTAGTAAGGCTGTCTTCCTGTATTATTATCGGCTTCTGTGCATTAATGGCGGCAAATGTAAACAGCGCGCCCGAAAAGAGTAAAGTTCTTATCTTCATATAATTATGTTTTGGTTTTAATGTCAGGACGGTCCCTGTTTAAAAACATGAGCCCGGTCAAAACATGTGTAATTAATTATAAATTTCTGGTTTTCCGCTAGTCAGGAGAATCCACGTGTTTAACAAACTATTTTCATTTTTGTTTATCCTGTATGAGCGGGGTCTCTTACTAATTGGTTTGTTTTACTTTATCAGGGTTTTTTATCGCTTGTAAATATAAATAATCCCTCTTGTTAATACAAACCGTCATGGCAGATGTTTATTTGATTTGTTAATAATAGTTATAAATAAATACTATATTATAATAATATTAATGAAAATCTTTGAAAATTGTGAATATATGTGCATATTTGCTTCAAAATATAAAATACTATTTGTGTTTGCAAAACAATGAGTTGTTATGACACATCAGGCAGAGACAATTGAGATATCATGTGCAAATGACATGCTGCTGACAGAGGAGATGATTGACTTCATCAAGACGCGGTATGAAAAATTACTGGCAGGGGAACTGAATCTTGTCAAGGTTTCGGCTCCGGTTGTTGTACCTGACGGAACCGGGATCAATGATGACCTTGACGGTCTTGAAAAACCTATAAGTTTTCCCGTTAAATCACTGAACGGTCAGAAAGCTTCCATAATACAGTCACTGGCAAAATGGAAAAGAATGCGTTTAAGATATTATCATATTGGTCCGGGAAAAGGTATTCTTACCGATATGCGTGCCCTCAGGCCAAATGAAACACTTACGCCTATTCATTCCGTGTATGTTGATCAGTGGGACTGGGAGAAAAATATAAAGTCTGAGGAGCGCTCTCTGAAGCTGCTGAAATCCACGGTAGAATCCATCTATGGTACATTCCGGCAAATAGAGGCGGAGCTGTGTGAAAAATATTCTTTTGTCACGCCTCAGTTACCTGAGAAAATAAAATTCATACATGCCCAGGATCTGCTGGATGAGTATCCGGATCTCAGCCCGAAGGAGCGTGAAGCCCGGGCTGCAAAAATGTATGGGGCGATATTCATCATCGGTATCGGCCATGCCCTGAGCAATGGGGAACCCCATGACGGAAGGGCTCCTGATTATGATGACTGGAGCACTCTGAACGATGATGGTTATTATGGTCTTAACGGTGATATCATTTTCTGGAATCCCGCCCTTGAGTCGGCTTTTGAAATATCATCCATGGGTATAAGGGTTGACAGGAAATCCATGGAAAGACAGCTTGAAATAAGCGGCTGCCAGGACCGCAGGGATCTGCTTTTTCACAGTCTGCTGCTGGAGGGCCAGCTTCCGCTGAGCATAGGCGGTGGTATAGGACAATCACGGCTGTGTATGTATCTTCTTAAGAAACATCATATCGGAGAGGTGCAGTCCAGTATCTGGCCCGCCGACGTAATAACACAGTACATGGGAAAGGATGTGAAGCTTCTCTGAGCTGTTCCGGGATCATTCTGTTGCTTCCGGCATACCGCGGTATATGAAACTCTTAAAATAACGTACTGAAGGGATGAAAATAGTTGCCGATGATAAAATTCCTTTCCTGAAGGGTGTCCTGGAGCCTTTTGCCGAAATGATATACCTTCCGGGCCACCGGATTGACAACAGGGCACTGAAGGATGCTGATGCACTTCTCGTCCGGACAAGGACAAGGTGTGATGCAGCCCTTTTGAAAAACACCGGAATAAAATTCATAGCTACGGCAACAATAGGCTATGATCATATAGATACGGATTTCTGCAACAGTAACGGCATAGCCTGGACCAATGCCCCGGGATGCAATTCATCATCGGTTCAGCAATATATTGCCGCTGCCCTTCTGAATATATCGGGTCAGTTCAAATACAGACTGAAAAATAAAACTCTGGGTATTGTGGGGGTTGGAAATGTTGGTTCAAAAGTCAGCAATCTGGCCAGGATACTCGAAATGAATGTTCTTTTAAATGACCCTCCCAGGGCAAGGAAAGAGGGGGAAGACGGATTCGCCGGTATTGAACAGGTTCTGATGGAATCCGATATTGTTACGGCACATGTGCCGCTTAATCCTTCAGGAGAAGATTGTACTTTGAATCTGTTCAGTGAGGACAGTTTCAGTATGATGAGACGGGGCAGCTGGTTCATCAATACCTCAAGGGGTGAGGTGACCGATACCAAGGCATTGAAAAATGTACTTGACAGCGGAAAGCTTATGGGTACAGTGCTGGATGTATGGGAGAAGGAACCGGATATCGATACTGAGCTGATGGAAAGGGCATTTATTTCAACACCTCATATAGCTGGTTATTCTTCAGACGGCAAGGCGAAGGGCACATCGGTGATCGTCAATGCATTATGTAAATTTTTTGGATTTCCGCTCCGGGACTGGTATCCGGATAATATATCTGATCCTGCCGCTCCGGTCATACTTCTTAACTGCAGGGGGAAAAGTGATGAGGACGTGATGAGGGAGGCTGTTCTGCATAGCTATAACATTGAAGATGATTCCTTGAGACTGAAGCATGCACCTTCGGAATTTGAAGAACAAAGAGGTGATTATCCCCTGAGACGTGAATTTCCTGCCTATACCATTATAGTGAAGGGCGGAACACGAAACACCCGGATTATGCTGAGAGACCTTGGCTTCAGAGTGGCTTAGGGCTTAAAACCTGTTGCCGGAAATTTGTCAAAGCCATGTTTCTTTCAGTACCTCACCGCGTATGCTGACGATGATCTGTTTTACCGGTACTTTTTCTGATGCTCCTTCCAGGGCGGCTCTTATCATATGAAGCAATCCTCCGCAGCAGGGAACTTCCATCATCATTACTGTTATGGTATTGATCCTTGCTTTGTCTATCAGGATTTTTAGTTTTTCCACGTATATCTCAGTGTTACGGTCAAGTTTCGGGCATGCTATCACAAGTGATTTGCCCTTGAGAAAGCTGCTGTGGAACCCTGCCATTGAATAAGCCACACAATCGGCAGCAATAAGCAGATCGGCACGGTGGAAATATGATGCATTCGGATTGATAAGGTGCATCTGAACCGGCCAGTGCCTGAGTTCGGACTGTGAAGACTCACGGTTTAATACGGCGGCAGCCGGGGCTACCGGTATTTCTTCCCTGAAACCCGGACAGCCTCCCGGCACCGGTTCCGGGGAAGGGGATTGCCGCTGATGATTTTCCATCACCGGGGTCTGTATCTTGTTACTGGCTGAAACCTGTTCAAGTATTTCATCGGGATTGAAATCCAGGCCGGATCTGTTTGCTTCCAGGAAATCAATTGCCTCGTTCAGATAGCCTGTTTCACCATAATCTTTCAGATGCCTGAGATGAGCAATGATTGTATTTTTCCCCTTGCTCACCATCTGTTCCATCACACGCTTTTCATCGTAGGCTTCTGCCTTTCTTTTTTCTATACTGATGGCTCCTTCAGGACAATAGCCTATGCATGCACCCAGACCGTCGCACATAAGTTCACTGACAAGTCTTGCCTTGCCGTCAATGATCTGCAAAGCCCCTTCGTGGCAGTTGGGAATGCATAATCCACATCCGTTACACAGATCTTCATCAATATTAATTATATCCCTGATCATGACTGCAATGTTAGGG
>JAAYKX010000073.1 GCA_012522155.1 Bacteroidales bacterium | reverse complement strand
GATATCATCAATCATGCACGGGAATATCTCGAATATGCTGTCAGCCTTGACCCCGGAAAGAGGTACGGACTGGATTATCCGACAGGTATTAACATGCAGGCACTCCTGGACCTCTACCGCCTGTCTGTTGACCTGCAGGAGAGTGACCTGACAAGCATTACCGAGGCCATGATAGGCAGTTACTATGAAAGACTTTACGGCAGGAACTGATTACTGATGAGATTTTTTACCATACCCACAATTGCTGCCAGAATATATCCCGAAGCCCTGTTCAGGATAAGGACCAGGGAGAAGCTGCTGTGTCTGACTTTTGATGACGGACCCGATCCGGATTCAACTCCCGCACTGCTTGAGATACTGGGAAGACATAATGTCAGATCAATTTTTTTCTGTGACGGGAGAGCGGCAGAAACCTATCCGGCCCTGGTCGCCATGATCAGGGAAGAGGGTCATATTGTAGGCAATCACGGATATAATCACCTGAACGGCTGGAGTACCTCGCTGAGTGAATATTGCAGGGATGTAAACCATGCTGCCGTATTTACTTCGGCAAGTTTGTTCCGCCCTCCCTACGGACTGTTACGCTTTAACCAGTATGTCCGCCTTAAGGCTTCTTTCAGGATAGTCTTCTGGGATGTGATGCCTTATGATTTTGACCGGGATGTTCCGCCGGCCCGGTCACTTGAGATCCTGAACAGGCAGATCAGGCCCGGGTCGGTGATAGTGCTCCATGACAGACAGGATTCAACTTCGGCCGGCTTCCTTGATGAGTTTCTTGACACTTCAGCCGGAAGAGGCTGGAAATTCTGCTGTCCGGACTTATAATGATTCGGATTATTGATTGTCAGGCTTTATTTTTACAGCTTTGAATTATAATTTTTAAGAAAAACCAGATAAACGTGCAGACGAATATTCTTATCCTTGGCTCAGGCGCAAGGGAGCATACCCTTGCATGGAAACTTATACAGAGCAGCAAGGCCGGAAGGATCTTTGCCGGTCCGGGCAATGCCGGGACTGCCGCAGCCGGAACAAACCTGGCTGTTGATCCCTGCAGCTTTGACCAGGTCAGGGATGCAGTACTTGCGAATGATATAGGAATGGTGATTGTCGGACCTGAGGCTCCGCTGGTTGCGGGCATACGTGATTATTTTCTCGCTGACCCCCTTCTGAAGGGTATTCCCCTTATCGGCCCTGACAGGTCGGCTGCCCGCCTTGAAGGCAGCAAGGATTTTGCAAAGGCATTTCTTGTTCGTCATGGCATACCCACTCCGGGCTACCGGACCTTTGACAGGTCGACAGCAGGAGAAGTGCGGGATTTCCTGGCCACCCTCCGCAGTCCTTATGTGATAAAGGCTGACGGACTGGCTGCAGGAAAGGGCGTTCTTATAATTGACGACATAAATGAAGCGGCAGCGGAGGTAAAGGCCATACTCGGCGGCAAATTCGGTACTGCCGGGGAAAAGGTCGTGGTGGAACAGTTTCTTAAGGGCATTGAAATATCGGTTTTTGTTATCAGCGATGGAAAATCGTGGAAATTACTTCCTGAAGCAAAGGATTACAAGAGGATAGGAACAGGTGATACCGGACTTAACACGGGAGGAATGGGCGGAGTGTCGCCTGTGCCTTTTGCCGGGAATGAGTTCATGGACAAGGTCAGGAACAGAATTATTGAACCAACGATGAGAGGCCTTGCCGAAGAGGGTATTGAATATACCGGATTCCTGTTCTTCGGACTGATGAATGTTGACGGCGATCCCTACATGATTGAATATAACGTGCGTATGGGCGATCCTGAAGCAGAAGTGGTTATCCCGAGAATAAAATCGGATCTTTATGATCTGCTTGAAGGTGTTGCTGAAGGTAATCTGTCGGAACGCTCCCTTGAGACCGACAGTCGCTTCGTTACTACCGTGATGCTTGTATCGGGAGGATATCCCGGGAGTTACAAAAAGGGCATGGAGATCACGGGACTGGAAGAAACAGACGACTGTGTCATTTTTCATGCCGGCACAAAAGCGGAAGGAGAAAGGGTGCTGACCTCGGGAGGCAGGGTCCTGGCCGTGAGTTCATGGGGAAACAGCCTGAAGGAAGCTCTTGAAGGATCATACAGTAATGCATCAAATATATCATTCGCTGAAATGTATTACAGGAAGGATATAGGCTTTGATTTGAAATAGGATATGCTTTTAAAATTATTCAGGGGAACGGGACCCGGTGTGATATTCCTTATTGTTGTCACTCTCGGACTCATGTGGCTCAGCGCCTTTATCTGTCCCGGAACCGGTGAGGCAGCCATTTATGAGTCCGCTCCAATGCCACTGTATGCTGTTGTAAAGTTTATGACCGGCACCAGTGTTTATCCCGGACTGGTATTTACACTGCTGGTACTGATATTTGTTCTTTTCCTCCTGGTCAATTTCAACACTTCAGTATTTTTTATTGGAGAACGGACCTTCTACCCGGCTCTGATATATATACTCCTTACATCATTACTGCCGTCCGTTCAGGTTCTCAATCCCGTTCTGCCGGCAATAGTCTTCCTGATGCTGGCCCTGAAACGGATAATGGGATCCTACCGCAAATCCGGCACTGCATTCAATTTTTTTGATGCAGCCCTTTTTATAAGTATCGGATCGCTGTTTTACGCGAATCTTATCTGGTTCGGAGCCCTGGTATTCATTGGTATTATTATAATGAGACCGGGAAATATTATTGAGATCACAAGTTCCGTCACCGGTCTTGCCATACCCTATATAATCCTGGCCGGTATTTATTATGTTATCGGAAAGGATGCCGGAATGCTGTTTGCCGTAACAGGTGAGAACCTGTTTGCCAATCCGCCCGTATTCGCACTTTCCAGAATGGAAACGCTTACATTGTTTTATACAGGACTGATGGTACTGGCAGGCATGGCGTTCCTGCTGAAACTGATTGACAGCAGGAAAATAAAATCGCGAAAGACTTTTTATCTTCTCCTGTGGACAGTGATAATCACGGTTCTTATTTATTTTATCCTGCCTTCGGCTTCAGTGGAATTGCTGTGGATCATAGCAGTTCCCGTTTCATATATACTGTCTCACTATTTTATTTTCGTAAGGAAAAAGATGGTCCCGGAAATTATGTTCAGTGTTTTTTTCCTGCTGGTATTTCTGGTACAGCTTCTGAGTTTCTTTTAGAGACCTGTGGTATTGCGGATTAATTTGTCCGGAATCATTTTATCATTGAGACCACGCCTACGCCGGAGCCTTTCATCCCGGCGGTGAAATCAAAGCTCAGCCGGTATATCCCGCTTTTATTGCAGATGAAATCGATGAAGGTGTAGGTTTTCCCGGTTTCGGGATCATAAGATGACAGAACCAGTTTGTTTGCATCATCCCTGAGGTTCAGATACAGTTGTCCTTCGGAATCCTCTGTGTTGCACAGGGAGAACCTGTACCTGGTGTTCTTCCAGAGCGACATCTGTGTTTTGTATCTTGGCTCTCCCGGATTGTCTGCTTTCCCAAGCTGAACCCTGAAATCCTTGAGATATTTTGCATCGGGTCCCGCATTCAGGATACAGTTGCTCACCAGGGGATCCGATGACTGCCCGTATGCCGCGGTGCATGCGGTAATCATCATAATGACCAGTGATAGATATATCTTCATATCAGTTATTTATAACCATTTTATTGCGAATTTTTCCGGTAATTTCAACCAGTCCGGCCAGCTGATCATCACTCATCTCGACAATGCTTGTTTCAGTCTGCTCAACCACCAGTCCCCCGTCCTTTTCAACACTTACAGGATCTCCCAGGGTATAGCTTATTTTTATATCCCTGAATTTCTCCCTGATTTCCTGCAGATAACCGCAAAGCTTCCTGAACTCTGCATCCCGCCCGCAATACGGTGCTGCAAGCATGATGAGATCGTTGAGAATAATTTTCTGCTCACCTATCCTGTCCCGCAGAACGGGATGGGGATATTCCCTTATTACCTGTGTGGCAAGGTACTGACCTTCTAGCCACACTCCTATTATCATAAGAGCAGACAGATGTCCTCTTCCGTTATCCCGGAGATATTTGTCTATCCGGGTATAGGAATCGACTGACAGGAACAGGAGTGAATCAAGGTTGGAGCGGTTAAGAGACAGTCTTCTGATAGCATCAAAGTCAAAAAACTGACCAACTTTCAGGCCTTCTGCCAGCTTTTTGATGTCGGACAGGATATTGATTGCAGTAGCGGTCTTTTCATACATGTTCAGATAACCCAGGTCGGCTCCCAGGATACCCAGTGCAAGAGCCTTGTCAAAATCCGTGGGCTGCCTGTTGACATTTATTGATGTAGCCAGGTAATCGGGTGAATATGGTACGGATAAAACCTGGAGAAGATTAGCAATCTCAACCGGAGAGGCGATATTGTTTGCAATATCGGCTATGGCTTCAGCACTTAATTTTTCAGCCTCGGCAAGGGGGATAGTATCAGTGTCGGGAAAAACAAATCCGGAACTGTTTTTTGATGAATTCCTGCAGGAGACAGATAATATAAGTGCAACGATCAGAATAAAAAATAAGTTTCCTTTCATCAGACTACATTGAATAATGCAAATATACAAAAAAGTATTTAACTATTTACTGATTAACCGCTTTCGGATTTTAAACTTTTCAAGGAAGTTGATGGTCCTTGCCGGCAGATTGAAATACAGTAGCAGATACAGCAGCAGGCTGCTGATAAGTATCACCCTGATATTGAATCTGTAGGTGTCAGTACTCATCCCCAGGAAATATTTGCTGGGTGCAAAAAAATGTGTCCTGAATGACAGTGCTCCCTTTTTTACAGGATCAAGGTACACAGGATCCACGTTCTGGACTATTGAATTGTTGTAAATGAGCATTTTATGTCTCTCAAAATATTTAGTGACTATCTGTTCCAGCTGGTAATTGTAATGCTGGTCCTGAAGCTTGTTCAGTCTGGAAGAGTTAAGGTTGTAAAATTTGTCACGTGTATCGGCTGCTGAATTGAACTGCTTGCTGAAAATCTCATCCAGCCGGCTGAGGTATGAGTCCAGGGAGTCCGCAATTTCACTGTTGAATGCTTCAGGACTGAGTGAAGCGGTATGACTGAATTCCGGAACCTTGTACACATCACTTATCTTCATCATTTCGTTTTTCAGAAGAAGAAGATCCCTGTTCCGGTTCCCGGCTGCTGTTGCGAAATCGTCCCGGCCTGGGGTATTGCCATGGTCTGCAGGATTGCTATGGCCTGATGTTGTGAAATTGCCCCGGCCTGCGGGATCGCCATCGCCTGCGGCATTGCCATGGCCTGCTGCTGCCAGTCTTTTTCTCAATTCGGGAATCCTGTAAACCCTGTTAAAGTCGGATTCGCTGATCTTTTTCTGAAGGGAATAGTAGCTTTCCCCGTCACGGCTGTACATGGTGGTGCTGTAGCGGTTGTTTCTGAACTGTGTGACCATGAGAGCCTCGTAGCTCCAGCGGGTAGGCATCAGCTCCGCTATAAAAGGAACCTTTTCAACATTTCCTATTTTTCTGTTAAGCTTGTCGAAGGGAAACATTGCCCCGCTCAGAACCATCATCGGAATGATAAGAAGTGGTATTATGATATAAATGGTTATTACCGAGTTGAAAGCCGAAGAAATATTCAGTCCGAGCATATTGGCGCAGAAAGAGGTGGTAAAGAGAGCAATCCAGTAATACATGAAGAGTCCCCTGATTTCCAGTACGGGGTTGGCCACGGCACAGAAAAGGAAGGTCTGGATTGCTGAAATGATCAGCATCATGACTGTCTTGGACAAAAGATAGCTGTTTCTGTTCAGGTTCAGAAACCTTTCTCTCTTGAGTATGTTCCTGTCCCGGAATATCTCTTCCGCACTTATTGTAAGACCGAGAAAGAGGGCCACAATAATGCTCATGAAAATGTATATGGGGATATTTTCATTTTCCGAGAACAGGTAAATATTTGAATCCGGATCAGGAATATATCTGATAATAAGGGACAGGATGAGGCCAAGAAGGGGAGCCACGGCAAGAGTGAGCATGAGGTACTGGCGGTTTGCCAGTTTACTTTTCAGGTCACGTGACAGGTAAATACTGAATTGCCGCAGTCCTGAGGGTCTGTCAAGATTACTGTGCGGCTTTTCCATTTCTTCGGGTTCATCCGGCAGGGGAAATTTTTTCCGGAACACGGATGCCCATTCAGAAGGTTTTATCTTTCTCTTTTCAGTATATTTCCCGAACTCGTCAACTATCTGTGTCTCAATAATGTTGAATATTGTTTCGGGATTTATATTTCCGCAGGAAGGACATTCCCCGACTGAGGAGTTGATCTGTGCATCGAGAGTTTTGAAATAGATTACGGCATCCACCGGATTGCCGTAATATGCCATGCTGCCCTGCTGATCCATTATCAGGATCTTGTCGAACATTTTGAATATTTCCGAAGATGGCTGATGTATTACAGAAATCACCAGTTTCCCCTTAAGGGTCAGCTCTCTGAGCAGATCCATCAGATTTTCGGAATCCCTCGACGACAGGCCGGATGTGGGTTCATCAAGAAGGAGAACGGATGGTTCCCTTATCATTTCCAGGGCTATGTTGAGCCTTTTTCTCTGGCCGCCGCTGATAACCTTGTTGTGAGGTGATCCCACCTTCAGGTCTCTTTTTTCATAAAGACCGAGATTCAGGAGTGTTTGTCCGACATGTGATATTATTTCCTCTTTCGTTTTGTCTTTAAAACAGAGACAGGCTGCATAATAGAGATTTTCAAATACTGTCAGGTCTTCTATCAGCAGGTCATCCTGCGGAACATATCCCAGAACACCTTCGGGGAAGGCATTTTTATCATTGATATCCAGTCCGTTTATCCTGACCGATCCGAACGAAGGCTTTACTATACCCGAAACAAGATTCAGCAGTGTTGTTTTGCCTGAACCGCTTCCTCCCATTATGCCGATAAGCTGACCCTGTTCCGCAGAAAAGCTCACATCATCAACTGCCGGGTGACCTTCCACAAAATAATATGACAGATTTTCAACCCTGAATGAAATTTTATGGACAATATTTTCTGAAAGGAATCTTGAACTGATATCACTGTAGTATATCGGATATCCCTGGGCAGACCTCAGTGAGCCGCCTTTGGGAAAAATATAGATATTCCCGGAAAATATGGGAAGACCGTTCAGACTCAGCTGCTCTCCTGAAATATATTTCATAAAAAGCAGGTCAGTGCTGTCCAGCCGTACGCAGATAAGAAGCGTTCCGGGATATCCTGCCTGCATTTTTTCACAGACCCTGCATTGAGGGGATTCCGGATAGAAAAGCAGTATGGAAGGGTCGGACAGGTTTTCTACATCATTATTTGTAACGAAGGTCTCTATTGACCTGAATTCTTCCGGGGGAATATTAAAAACCTCCGCAACGGTATTGATAATATTCATTCTCTGCGGAGTGAAGCGGCGGTCGGCATTTACCAGCTCGAACAGGCGCATAAGGGCGATAACCTTCTGTTCCCCGTTAAGGGTGCGGTTGATCTTTTTGCATATGGCCAGTATTTTAACGGAATCCCTGACTGATGGTTTTACATTTGTGTCCTTTGCTTCCTTCATGTCATTAACGGGACCGGCATGTTCATCAAACAGGGTCAGGTACTGACTTACGTTTTCACTGCTGAGCTGCCTGGTCAGGAAGTTTTTCACATATTCCCGTTCACTTGCCAGCATGCCCCCGTCCTGTTTGACAATCAGGGCAAATAATTCCATGAGGGCCTTGAGGATTTCTTCACTCATCGATGCTCAATGCTATATCACTTGCAGACGCATCTAAGTTATGAAACTATTTCTTTTTACGGGAATGTTTTACGAATTTTCTTTGTATCCAGCCCGGCAATATTATGCTGCCTATAATAAAATAAGGATAGTAGCTTATCATTCTCCAGATTATTGTCATGGCAAGGGCAAGACCCATGGTATGTACAGGATCGGCAGGAATGACATCGGTGATATAGCGCCCCAGTATGACTTCGGCAAATCCGCTGCCCCCGGGTGTGGGACTGATAATCATCATGATCCAGGTGATCAGCTGCCGGGCAAAGATCAGCATATGGTCACGTATTGAAAAGAATGCAACCAGTATCGCATTGATCACAAAATATCTGGATGTCCATGAAAGAAATGTTGCAGTAAAGGCTTTTACCCAGAAAAAGGCAGATTTCCTTTTCAGTTCCCCGGAGCTTGAAATAATATCATCTCCTGCCTTTTCGGCTGAAGCTTTCCATTTTCTCAGCAGGGGCAGCCGGAAGATCCAGACAAGGATTTTCCTTATCTTTTCCGGGTCGATAAAAAGGCCGTATCCTATCAGAAGCACCCATGCAAGTATTATTGAATATCCTATGACAGCCACTATCACCAGGTTGTTGAGCAGGGCGGGACCGGTACCCTGCAGGGAAGTGGTGAAAAGGACATCTTTCCCCACTATCAGCAGGACAAGAGGAAACATTATCACGAAATACAGTTCGTCGAGGAAGGAAGTTGCCAGTACAATGGAAGTGCTGCGGCCTACCGAGATACCTTCCTTGTGAATAAAAACGACTGCCACGGCAGTACCTCCCACAGTGGACGGAGTAATTGCTGAAGTAAACTCCCACAGCATCACCACTTTGAATGCCTGTCTCCATGCAAGGTCCTTTTCTGACAGGATGCGTATCCTGATCATATAGCCCAGGTCTCTTCCTATCATGAAGCATACTGCTATGAAGAGCCAGAATGCTGATTTCCATGTGAGATGCAGATGGCTCAGCATTTCTCTGTTTATTTCCCTTGATATAAGCCAGGCAACCACAGCCAGCCCGATCAGAACAGGAATAATTATTTTTGCCGGATTCAGTTTCCTTACCAGTTCAAAATCTTTTTCCTCACTCACAGCCTGCCTGTTTATTTTTGCCACTCAAAAATATAGCTTCCGCCCGGGATCTCCGCTGCTGAAAACTCATTCCTGATATTTTTCCCGTTCATCCTGTACTTTTCTGCGTGTCCGGGTATGATTACCACGGCCCTGCTTCCGGAGGGGACCCTTACTTCCATGTGAAAGATATCATTCGTTATTTTCCAGTTTACCTTTACGATACCGTAGGGTGTTTCCTGCGATGTGTTTGCCCAGCTGATCCCTTCGGATACCTGGGGATCGATTATGATGGATCTGTAAGCACAATCCCTTTCGTCATTCCTGATGCCTCCCACTGCCTGGTAAAACCATTGGCCGATACCGTTATAGCAGTTATGTATCCTGCTCCTGTCGCCGTTCCAGTGTTCCCATGTCGTGGTGGCACCATTTTCAAGCATGTAGAGGTATCCGGGATAGTCCCTTTTGAGGAGCATTGACAGGAAGAGATCTGCTTCCCTGTTCTTTACTGCCCATTCAGTAAAAACAGGGATCCCGACAAGTCCGCATGCAAAATGGCCCCTGTTCCTGTTCACTATCACATCCCTGAGATTTTCCCTGACTTTTCCCGCGAGGCTGTCAGGAACGATACCTGCCAGCAGGGGATATGTCAGGTCGGTCTGGGAAGCACTTCCGTAAACCGATCTTTCAGCATCATAGAATGTGTTGTGTATAAGATTTTTCAGGTGGCGGTGTTTTTGACGGTATACTTCCGAGTCATGTGTCTTTCCCAGGACGGTGGCAATTTTTTCCATGTTTTCATAGCATTCGCTTATAAAGCAGTTACTGACCAGGCTGACAGAGGCGGGGTCCGTCTGGTCCACTCCTTCCGGTACGGCCCAGTCGCCGAGAAACCAGTTCCTGTAATCAGTATCGGGCCATCTTTCAAGAAGGCCGCGGGGAGAATATTTTTCAACATATTCAAGCCATTTCTGCATTACCGGGTAATATTCCGACAGTATGCCGGCGTCACCGTAGTTAAGGTATGTTTTCCAGCTGGCAGTGATGATGAATCCGCACCAGTAGGGACCCCCTCCCGCGTTATAGGGATTCGGTGCGGTATGGGGCATTCCCCCGTCTTCACGTATACAGTCGGCCCATGCCTGCAGCCAGTTTGAATAGAGAGGCCCTAGGGCGAACATTATCTGGGCTGTTCCGGTGGAGGCATTTCCGTCACCTCCGTATCCAAGCCTTTCCAGCGACGGGCAGTCGACCAGGTATCCTCCCAGGCTCACGCACCTGAGCGTATATCTTATCATGTCGTGTATCCTGTTGAGGTCAGGATCCGAACATTCAAATGATGAAGAATGCCTGTATCCCGTGTGGATCAGGTGGGCCTTTATACCGGCCGGCAGCGGCTCCTGCGGCAGATTGGATATCCTGATATAGCGGAATCCGTGGTAGTTGAATTTGTTACGGAAATATTCATCCTTGCCGCCGGCTGATATGAAAATATCCATCTGACCCTGGTTTACGGTATTGCCATCATCATCAAGATGATCACAATATTCCATCAGTATCCTGTCGCCCCTGTTCAGGCGGGGAAAGTGTATCTCGGCATAGCCTGTGATACATTTACCCATATCAGCAAGCCATGTGCTGTCATTAACTTTAACAACCGAGGCAGCATGTATTGACTCGAAAATCCTGTCCGGCTCGCAGAGCTGGGCTGTTGCTTCAGCACCGGGATTTTCTGCTGAAAATACGGATGTCCAGGAAACCCTGTCGAGGGATTCTGCCGTAAGATCCGGCAGCAGGAGTGATGCATCGGTATATTCCCCGCCGAACTGATGCGGACGCCATGTGCCAATAGTGGAATATCCGCTGTTTCTTCCCTCCCAGAGCGTGTCCGTCACCAGGATCTGTTCCCGCCGGCCCCTGTTCACTTTTTCTGCCTGAACCCTTACAAGGGGAACGGAAGCGGATACGCCGGGCAGGCCTTCGCTGTACCAGCCCCTGCCCGTCCATACCACCAGATCGTTCCGGCCTTTCCTGAGCATATGGCTGATATCGTAGGTCAGCACCAGGGATCTCCTGCTGAATTGTGAGACCGACGGGCTAAGGACATAATCACCTGCTTTTATTCCATTTACATATACTTCGTGATATCCGAGGGAATTGACATACAGGAATACTTTTTCCCCCGTCTCATCCAGGGTGAAATTCCTTTTCAGCTGGGGACTGACGCTGTATCCGGGCCCGGCGGGAAAGCCTATAAATTCTGCATTCCATTCTGATTCCTCCAGCAGTCCGGTGCTGAAAAATGCTGCATCACTCCATTCCGAGCAATTGTCATCGGCATCCCATATCCTCACTTTCCAGTAGCAGGGGCTTCCTGATCCGAGCTCCCTTCCCCCGTATGGAACGAGATGGCTTTCCGGGGAGATTATTTTTCCGGAATTCCACAGATCGGCATTTTTTTCGTCAAGCAAGCCGGTATTGCTGGCTGCAAGTATCTGAAAGGCTTTTTGAACGCTACCGTTTTTCGCTGATGTTATTTTCCAGCTCAGTCCCGGCATATCTGTTCCCAGTCCCGGGGGATCCGTAAGGTTTTCACTGCGGAGATCCGAAACGGCAAGGGAGCCGCTGGTCTGCGAACAGCCTGTAAAAAGGAAAAGCAGTCCTGTGAAAAGGAAAAACAGGCTAGTTAGCCGGATAGTGAAATAATGTTGTGACATTCTGTAAATATTAAATGTTGTGTTCCGTGGCAATTTCCGTCGTAAACCGTGGTACAGCCTGTTGTACGCCCCGCCGTGTTCCGCGGTGCTTCCCGCTGTATGCCGTGGTACAGCCTGTTGTACATCCCGCCGTGTTCCGTGGCAATTTCCGTCGTAAACCGTGATATAGCCTGTTGTACATCCCGTCGTGTTCCGCGGCGTTTTTTCCCTTGTTTATCCTGGGATATAGTACCTTGCCCTGTAAATTTCTTCACGGAAGAGGATTCATTGTTTATTTATTGTATCTTCAAAAAAGCTAAAGATAATCTTTTGCAGAAATGACTTTTTATTACAACGGTCAAATTTTTTTTAAAAATTGGAATAAATTGCCCGTAAAAAGGTCTATATATTGAATAATGGCTGAACAAAAGTATAATTTGAAATGAGAAGAACCATAATCATAACAGGTATTGTTGTTGTAATTGTTGTAGTCGGACTTATAATTTTTAACAACGTGATATCCAGACAGCATGAAGTAAGTCAGTTCACGATGGCTAAAAAAGGACTGTTTGAGATAGCAATATCGAATGCAGGCGAGCTTTTTGCCGAGAATTCCTTTGACATCATGGGTCCTGAAATACAGCAGAGCCAGCCCCAGAGGGGTGGCGGCGGAAGGGGTGGCGGTCACAGCAGGATGCGTGTCACCTCTTTCAAGATACAGGACCTGATACCTGAGGGTACCCTGGTTAAAAAAGGTGATTATGTGGCTCAGCTCGACAGGACTGATTATGCCAATACTCTCCAGGATCAGCTTGATAATCTGACCACATTACAGGCCAACCTGGATATGAAGGTCCTTGATACTGCAGTCACCCTCACCAATCTCAGGGACGAAATAAAAAATCAGATATATGTGGTTGAGGAAGCCAAAATTATTCTTGCTGAATCGAGATATGAGCCTCCGGCCACAATCCGTCAGGCTGAAATAAGACTTAACAAGGCAGAGCGTGCTCTTGAACAGCTTAGAAAAAGCTATGATCTCAGGTATGCACAGTCGCTGACCGATATCAGAAAGACACAACAGGACCTTGTAAACGGACAGGAACTTGTCAGGACACTCCAGGAATTTCTTGCACAGTTTACAATAACAGCGCCATCCGACGGAATAATAATATATAAACAGGAATGGAACGGGACAAAGAGAAAAACCGGATCAACGGTAAATCCCTTTGATCGTGTTATTGCAACGCTTCCCGATCTTTCTTCCATGCTTTCAAAAATTTATGTAAGTGAGATCGAGATCAATAAGGTTAAGAATGGACAAAAGGTTGTGGTAACCGTCGATGCGCTTCCGGGAAAGTCATTTGCCGGTACAGTAACGAGTGTGGCAAATGTTGGGGAGGTGCTTCCGAATTCCGACGCAAAAATGTTTGAAGTTCTTATCTCAATCGATAATACCGGAAATTCACTCAGACCTGCAATGACCACCTGGAACAGGATCATCACCAAAAGTATTGATGATGCCATCTTTATACCGACGGAATGTGTATATACCGGAGCTGACAGTATCCCCTATGTTTACAAGAGAAACAAAACCAGGCAGATTGTCATTCTGGGCGACATGAATGAAAGGGATATAGTTGTAAAGGAAGGTCTTGAGCCGGGCACTCCCATATATATTATTCCTCCTGAAAATTCTTCAAATTTCAGGCTGACAGGTGAGCATTTAATAGCTGAAATAAGGCAGGACCAATGACCATGAATACCGGGAATAAAGCTGTTATATCGCTGGTACTGTTTCTGTTTGCCGGATTGATATTTTCCTCCTGCATCAATACAAAAAGTTCCTATTCCGATCCCGATGAAGACCGGCTGATGGTTACAAGGCGTTATGCCGGCGACTATATTGAATACAGGAATACGGACCCGGATGATTTTACCGGCTATGACCTTATCTGGATAAGCACTTCGCAGGACAGCACTTACGGGAAGATCAGCGCATTCGGAAAGTCATGCGATTTTGTTTCGGGTGACAGGCTTTTTCTCAGGCGTGAATATTACAGTCCGGGCGGCATTTCAGGATACTGGATCTATATTATTGAGAACGATTCCACGGTCTCATACAAACTTACTGAAGTTCAGCATGACAGGGGAGTGCCGGTCAGATCATGGTTTTAATGCCTTTTGCTCTTCAGTCTTTTTATCGAGATACTTCCTGCCTTTTAATATCCACTCCGGCGGTTCTGTTCCCAGGAGGTAGTGATCAAAAAATTCTGCAACCTTTTTCGTATAGTCCAGCTGGTTTTCCTTTTTTGCCAGAGAATGGTTTTCTCCTTCATAAACAAGCATAATGAATGGTTTTTCCATTCTGCGCATGGTTGTGAACATTTCAATTCCCTGGTGCCAGTCCACGTCTCCGTCACTGGTCCCGAAGCTGACAAGCAGTGGGGTTTTTATGTTTTGTGCCCCGAACATGGGCGAATTGGCCATATAATTTTCCATCTGCTCCCACCAGGGTTCCCTCAGCCTGCCCTGTGAGACCTCAAAAATATTCTGGTTAGGCATTCCCGTATTCCAGTAAATTTCATTGTACATGCTTATCATGTTAATAAGCGGAGCACCTGCCACTGCCGCCGAGAAAAGACCGCTGCGGGTAATTATGAAGCTGGTCTGGTAGGCTCCCCAGCTGTGTCCCATGATCCCGACTTTCCCTCTGTCAATCATACCTGTTTTCAGGACCTCCTCCACGGCCGGGATGACGCAGTCTGCAGCTGACTCCCCGGGATGGTTTGTCCGGTAGACAATATCCGGCTGAAAGACAAAATAACCCCTGCCTGTAAGGTTGGTGGTGTTGTATGCACTCCTGGGAGAGGGTGCCACATAGTTGTTGAGGACATTTGAACGGATCTCATATATATATACTATCATGGGATATTTCTTTCCTTCCTCATAATCTGCAGGATAAAAAAGTGCTCCCTGCAAAGGTCTGCCGTCCCTGTTGGTAAAATTCACAATCTCACTTCTGCCCCATGAAAATTCTTCCTGCTGGGGATTGGTGTCGGATATTTTAAGAGGATCCCGGAAAGAAGCGGACACTTTGTAAATATTGGGGGATTCCGAATAGGATTCCGATCTGTAAACAAAATAGTCTGATTTTTCTGCCCTGGCCAGTGCACTCACTGATCTGGGTTCAAAAATCAGTTTTTCAAATTTATTTTTCACTGTCAGCCTGTAGAAGCCGGATTCCTTGGTCTTGTCACCGAAAGCTGAAAAGTACAGATCTTTTTTATCCGGGAAATAGGGATATTCGGTTTCAAGCCTGATCATCCTGAAAATGATATTGTTCTCCTTTCCGTTTGTCAGACGTACAGGCCGGGACCCGTCCATGCCAATCTTCCACACGTCAAACTCGTCATACACAAAGAATGCCTTGTCATCCTTCAGCCATCCACCCGTGCCGAAGGGAGGTTTTTCATCACGCGGACTGTCATCCCTTGTATTCCAGAACACTGTCTCAAGTTCGCCCGTGAGGTTAACATGTATATCCTTCCTGATGTCATACACCCACCAGTTCTTTTCACTGAAATAATAGAGGTATTTCCCTGCCGGAGAAGGTGCTGCCACTGATGAGAAGGCCTGCAGTAAAAGTTTTCTTTTTCCCGTCAGGGGATCGCCCAGGTAATAGTCGGAAACAGCTTCCCTGAATACGGGCCTGTATGGTGTGTCATCCATGACGATCACGCCGGTCCCGTCGCCTGTGAGCATGGTTCGCCTGAGACTGTCACCACTCAGCCTGAAGAGGGAATTTTTATCAGGATCCCATGCAAACAGGTATGTGAAGTTCCTGTCCGTGTCATAGGTTTTCTTCTGCCTCGGCTGAATGGGATCATCTTTCCAGTGCCATATGTCAACACCGGGTATTTTTGGCTTTTCAGAAGACTTTTTATCGTTCTTTTCCTTTACTGTCCAGTTATGGGCACCGAAATAGATTATACGGCAATTATCGGAGATCAGGGGTTTGAATGACTCCTTTACATACATTTCCTTTGGAAACCTTATTGTGTCGGAAGAGGGATCATAACTTCTTGTTTCGGGTTTCCCGGAGATATTCCTGACTACATATACAATATGGTTTTCTTCAATCCGTGTGCTGTCTTTAAAGGATTTATAGAACATCAGGGCGTTTCCTTCCTTTTCCCACACAAGGTTCCTGTAAATGGATGTATCGTTGTTAAGGAAAGAGATGTTGTAGTTGTTCAGATCCATCAGTTCGACACCATTGCCGGTTTTGTCCGAAGTATTTATTATATATGCCAGCCTGTTGCCTGCTTTGTTGACAGCAAACTCTGAAACGTTTCCAATATTTTTTGCTGTACCGGTTTTAAGATTATGAAGAAAGATATTTTTCGTCTTATTGTCATCCTCGTATCCGGCAAGGATAATATGACCTGCATCTTTAGTGAAGACAAAAGATTCTGTGTTGTCAAATATTCTTTCCGTTCCGCTTTCAAGAGAGAGCAGCCTGGTTTTATATTTTACCGCCTTTTTCTCCTCGGTCATTTTTTCCAGCTGCTTCTCGCTGTAGCCGATTCTGCTGGCAGCCCATTTTGAATCAGACGAGAAAACATTTGCGGAAGAGAGGGGATATTTATACAGTATTGAAGCAGAGGAGTTTTTAATATACAAGGTGTCGTCGCCCTCGTTGAGTGTGATCCTCCAGCTCACCCACTGTCCGTCGCCCGAGAGGGAGACGGGTCCCAGGCTCTGCCATTTGGCATAGTCCTTTTCACTTATCGTCTTGAGAGTGCCGGCTGATACGGCCTGTGAAAAGAGAAAAAGCAGTATGATCAGGAACAGTTTATTTCTTATCATACGCTGCGGTGGTTTTCATCTCACCGTCCCTGCCCGGCCTTATACTTTCAACCATGAGAACCTTTCCGCCTTCTGCAAGTTTCCAGGTTTGGGTGCTTTTCACTTCCCTGCTCTGTCCGTCCCAGTCGAAAATCATTGTGGATGTTATTGTAAGAGAACTCTTGTCTGCTGACCAGGCCACTGTTGATTTGCTGGAGGAGTTGAACATGGGATTTTCACTTACGGAACCATCAAGCTTATATTCCGAAGTGCTTTTCATTTCACCTCCGTCACGTCCGGGCATGGTGGTTTCAACTTTAAGGACAGCGGCAGACTGCTGAACAGAGAGGCTTGTTGCTGCAAACCTGAACTGGCTTCCGCCGAAATCACTTTTGGAGTCATTTAATGCCCAGTTTCCTGAAAAATTCGCCTGGCCAAAAAGAAAAGCCGTACTTAAAAGAAAGACAGATAAGCAGATAAGCTTTCTGAGATTGATCATTCCATTGTTTTTCATGAGTTTGTTAGGTTATCAGGTTAATAATAAAATGACAGGCTCAATTTACGTATTATTTTTCAATCTGTTTCATTTCCCTTTCTTTTCCTGTACTGATCCATTCCGGAACAATATTTTCCAGGAAGATATTCTTCTCGTCCCTCAGCTTTTTCATGTCAAGTCCTATAAGTGCCTGGGCTTTCTCTTTCGTGGAAATGTCGGGATAGGGTATTTCCCTGTTCTCCCCGAGTGCTGCCAGAACCCTTGCAAGCTTCACCCTTGCATCCTGTGCAAAGGCTATTCCGCCGGCAATGATCCTGCCGGTCTCTACCGGTGAATGGAAAGAGTTGCCATGTCCGGCTGCGGAAAAATCCCACCGCCACTGAGCCCTCCTGATATCCTGAAGTATATCTTTCATCTGCGATTCACTTGCTCCACTGTCCCATGCGGTTTTAGCCTCAACATGGCATCTTACCAGCAGCGTCTCCAGAATGACTCTGTTTTCCATTATCTTGTCCTGTCTTGAATAAACATCCTGAATGAGCTTGTCTGTTTCTTCGCGGTGACAGACCTGGCATGAAGCTGCGATGTTGTTCAGGGGACTCTGAAGGTGGTGATCCGTAAATTTCTGTCCGCCTTCACTTATGAACGGCATGTGGCAGTCGGCGCATGACACTCCCCTCGAAGCATGTGTGCCGGTAAGATAAACCTCATAGTCGGGATGCTGAGCCTTGAGCATGGGGGCACGGCTCATGGAGTGTATCCAGTCTGCAAACTCAATATCGTCATAATATTTTTCTATTTCTTCCAGTGTGGTTCCGTTTTTCCAGGGGAAGACCAGGTAATCCACACCTTCTATCATGTTCTTGTTGAAATAATATTCAACATGGCATTGTGCGCAGACAAGACTTCTCATTTCCTGATGACTTGACTTTGTAATATCCCGGCCCTGTGATTCAAACGCCTCAACCAGCGCAGGTCTGGATATTTTGAGATTCATTGTTTTTGCATCATGACAGTCAGCGCATCCTATGGGATTGATAATCTCACTGCCCCAGGTCTCCCATGTGCCCCTGTAAAATTCTGCAGGTCCTATCTCATTCATGAGTCGCGGAACATCAGGACTCTTGCATGCCCAGCATGTGCTGGGTTGCGGACTAGGAACACCTGCTGCCGGAGCTCCTGTCCTGAGGGTATTCCAGATATCTTCAATTGCATAATAATGCCCTCTGCCCTGACTGTAGTCCCTGGAAAAAAGGTATCCTGCCCAGAGGACGACCATCCGTGGTGATTCTTCAAGCATATCAACCATTGCACTGCCGTTGTATTTGCTCCTGAATGTGGTGTCGGCAGTTTTGAGGTATGAGTCATATTCACGCGGAAACAGTTCACCCCATAATGAGTTCCGGGGTTCAAACTCTGAAAAGGTCACCGCCGGGGTATAGGCAAAGACCGCTTCTGCACGGCGCTGCACTATGGATGATGCAAGCATGCCAAGCAGAAAAACAATTAATACCGTAGCTGTGAAAATGATCCATCCGAACCATGGTTTTTCCCTGAGTAGTT
>JAAYKX010000072.1 GCA_012522155.1 Bacteroidales bacterium | reverse complement strand
GGCAAAGCTGTAAGCATACTTGACAATATTGAATTCTACGGAGATTCCAGGATTGAAATCCCCGCCGGTGATTTAAAAGGCCTTTATGTTGTTGAGATTCGCTCAGGAACGATGAAGGTAACAAAGAAAGTGGTGGTAAGATAAAACCGGACTTAACAATTTTTAACGTGTGTTTTTTCAGTTAGGCCTGTTAACCATTTAACAGGGCCGGGAAAATACTATCTTTGCTGCTATTCTTCAAAATAACATGCGGCCGGGAAATTCTATAAGGAAATACAAAAATATTGCAGGACTCTTTCTTGTCTTACTCTATCTCGGATATCTCGGATCGGTAACATTTTTTCATCACAGCCATACCATAGGCGACATAACAGTTGTTCATTCCCATCCGCATAAATCCCATAATGATAATTCTCATTCCGGTCACGATCATTCGGAATATCAACTTATACTGATCCATTTCCTATCGGTCATCATAACTATTGGTACCGTCGTTTTTTACGGGATCACAATTACACAAAAAGCTTACCACAGAATCTTTTTATACCGGAAAGAAATCATTATCCCGAATCTTAACTTTTCCGGGATAAACCGTCCCAGGGCACCTTCTGTTCAATAGCCCGGCTCCGACATCACAAAATTTTTGAATTAAGATCCGTATGACTGGAAAACAGCCATACCCGATCAGTGTATAATCTTTTATTAATTACAGATGAAGAAAGTTGTATACCTTCTGATACTAACAAATCTATATATATCTCTTACAGCCGCCCAGGGGAAGACAGGCACAAATATAACAGGTCATGTTATCTGCAATTGCGAACATGCTCCCTTTGCCACAGTCAGCATAAAAGGCACAACCCTCGGAAACCGTACCGGCGAAACCGGATATTACATGCTGGCAAACCTGCCGGCCGGTACTCATATCCTCAGGGCACAGGCTATGGGATTCAAGCCCCAGGAAAAGGAAATAACAATAAAGGAAGGAGAAACCATTGAAGTCAACTTTACTCTCGAAGAAGATATTCTGGGTCTTGACGAAATTGTAATAACAGCCGACCGCAGCGAAATGAAGAGAACAGAATCTGTTACCATAGTAAATACACTGTCGCCAAAACTCTTTTCTTCAGCTCAGTCAATAGCTTTGATCGAAGGACTGTCTTTTTCCCCCGGACTGAGGATCGAGAACAACTGCCAGAACTGTGGCTTTTCACAGGTCAGAATGAATGGAATGGAGGGGCCCTACTCCCAGATACTGATCAACAGCCGTCCCATCTTCAGCGGCCTGGCCGGAGTATATGGACTGGAGCTGATCCCCACAAACATGATTGAGAGGATAGAGGTTGTCAGAGGCGGAGGTTCGGCATTGTATGGAAGCAACGCAATTGCAGGAGTGATCAATATCATTTTGTCGGAGTCAATATCGAACTCCTATGAAGCCGGATTCAATACCAGTCTTACCGGTGTAGGAGTAAAGGGATCAGGAGGTATGGCACCCGATTACAGCGTCAACCTGAATACTTCACTTATTTCAGATGACAGTAAAACAGGAATATCCCTGTACGGATTTACCAGGGAAAGAAAAATGTTCGATGCAAACAATGACAGCTATTCCGAAATAGCTCCGATGAACAATCAGACAATAGGAACCAGGTTTTTTCACAGATTTGGTCTGAGAAGTAAAGTAGCCATCGACTTTTTTAATATAAAGGAAGAAAGGGACGGAGGCAACAGGCAGGAATATCCCTTACACGAAAGAGATGTTGCGGAAGCTGTAAAGCACAACATCAAAACCGGTGCAGTGACTTATGAACAGTACTTCAGGGATTACGACCTCTTTACCTTATTTGCATCAACCCAGAGCCTGAAAAGGGATTCCTACTACGGGGCAAACCGCTCGGCGGAATATTATGGCAGATCGCAGGACCTTACTTACAATACCGGAATTCAGTACAAGGCAGTCCTTGGAAACTCCTCGGTAATAGCCGGCATCGAAAATACAGGAGGATCTCTGCAGGATGAAAAACTTGGATACCCTGACTACGACAATGCAGACATCGAAGACAATTCAATAATCAGTATCCCACATACCGACAACATGCTGGTCTCTGACCAGAAATCAACCACAAGCGGGGCTTTCCTTCAATATGACCTTAAGATCAATAAATTCAAAGTTGGTCTTGGCGGCCGGCTCGACCATTACAAAATTACAGACAATGCCAAAAATAATGAGACCAAAAGCGGGAGTGTTTTCAGTCCGCGGATCAGCCTGATGTATGAAGTGTTTACATCCGTTCAGGCAAGAATAAGTTATTCACAGGGATACAGGGCACCCCAGATATTTGATGAAGACCTTCATATTGAAACATCCGGTGCCCGTCAGGTGATAAATGAAAATGCCCCTGACCTGAAACAGGAAACCAGTCACAGTTATATGGCCTCTGTCGATTTTAACAGGCTCCTGGGAAGTGTTACAACAGGACTGCTGATAGAGGGATTCTATACCAGGCTTTCCGATCCTTTTGTGAATGAAATAGGAACACCGGATGAGAACGGCAGGGTAATATACACCAGAAGGAATGCACAGGACGGCGCAGTGGTCAAGGGACTCAATGTGGAACTGAAGGTAAAACCACTCACTGATTTTACACTGATCTCCGGCTTTACCATTCAGTCAAGCAGATATGATTCCGAACATGAATTCAACACACGGAAATTTTTCCGTACACCATCCGATTATGGCTATTTCAATCTCGACTGGGATTTTGCCAAAGACATTTGTTTCTCAGTGACCGGAACCTATACAGGAAAAATGTCAGTCCCCTATTTCGGTCCGCAAATAAGCATGGAAACGGGAGAATTACGTGAGTCGGAAACATTTTTTGACCTGGGCAGTAAAATTCATTATGACATAAAAATCAACGACGCTACCTTACAGTTGTTTGCAGGCATTAAAAACATTTTTAACTCTTTTCAGACGGATTTTGATTCAGGGATGGACAGGGATCCCTCCTATATGTATGGACCGATCTCACCGAGATCTATCTTCTTCGGAATTAAGATAGGAAATAAAATCAACTGATTAAGTTATGACTGAACTTCATCAGGCGCCGCCCGTTTTTGAATTAATCAGACTATATTTGTTCTTCAATACTATTACTGATGAAATTCAATATCGGAAATATTCTGACTCTCCTGCTGATCCTGGTTCTCGGACCGCTCACGCCGGCATCATCACAGGAGGTCCCCCATCCGGTTACGAATACAGGCATTTATCAGTTTCTTGACGAACTGGCAAATGATCATATATTTTCACTCAGCTCTGTAATAAAACCATATTCACGGCAGTTCATAGCACAATGTCTTGTCAAAGCCGGTCAAAAACGAGATGAGCTAACTCCCAGGCAGCAAAGGGAACTGGACTTCTACCTTAGGGATTTCGGGAAAGAAGACAGTACGATAAATAAACTTTTCAAATCGTCTTTCAGCCGCAATACCGAAAACCCGGGGGCCGGCAGGGAGGATGTTTTTTCACGTTTCATCAAGGTCATACGGGGCAACAAAAGACTGGATCTGTTCTATTATACCGATTCATTATTCTCAATCACGATAAATCCCATAATTGGCGGAGAGTTTTTTACCAATTCCTCCGGCACGGCAACATACTGGAGAAACGGAATTGAGACAAGGGCATACGTCGGGCAATGGGGATTTTATGCATCCCTGAGGGACAATCATGAAAAGCCTGTCATGGGAAGACCTTCATTCCTGACACACCGGGAGGGAGGACACCTTAAAGATGGTACCGACTGGAGTGAGATGCAGGGCGGTATCACATATTCGTGGAAATGGGGAAATGCAGGATTTGTAAAAGACAATATTGAATGGGGAAACAATTATAACGGTGCAAACATCTTTGGAAAAAGAAATCCCTCATTCATTCAGCTGAGGCTGCAGATCAGACCTGCAAAATGGTTCACATTCAATTATTTTCACGGATGGCTCAATTCAATGGTGGTGGACAGTGCTAATTCCTACTGGATGACAAACAGTTACGGCACAAACTACCGGGAAGTATACCACAGAAAATTCCTGACAGCCAATATGTTCACAATAACTCCACTCAGATATCTGAACATCTCCGCAGGAAACAGTATAGTTTACAATAACAAATCGGTTAACCCGGCCTATCTGATGCCCCTTTTCTTCTATAAATCGGTAGACCATTCAGTATCATCGGGTATTGACAATATGAATTCCCAAATGTTTTTCGAAATAAGTTCACGGCAGATCAGACATCTGCACCTGTATGCGACCCTTTTTGTTGATGAACTTGCCGTAAGCCGGATATCAAAAAAAGATGCGTGGAACTTCCTGAGCTGGAAAACGGGATTCAGACTAAACAATTATCCCTTCAGCGATACATACTTCACAACGGAATTTACTTATTCCTACCCGCTTACTTTTCAACATTATATTCCGGTCACCACATTTGAATCGAACAACTATAACCTTGGTCATTATCTGAAGGATAATTCCAGGGAGTGGTTTATATCAGCAGGCTACCGGCCGGTCAGGAATCTGGATATTCAGCTGTATTTTTCAGATGCGGTCCGCGGACCGGACTATACCGAACTTGCTACCCCGCGGGTAGGAAATCCGCCTCTCGAATCGGTTGAATGGCGGAACACGTCCCTGGGATTCAGGGCTTCATACCAGCTGGTCAATGATCTCTACGCCTGGACTTCCATTGCTAACAGCAATATCTCAGGAGACAGGCGCTGGAGTCCGGAATATTTTTACGGAAAGAAATTAACAGTTAATTTTGGTACCACATTTGGGTTTTGACCCATTCGCAAATATATATATTCTTGAAATATAGCGCATTAGCTGGTTTGCTGTTAAAATAGTCTGAATACAGACCAGCGGGACAGCAGATCACCAGGCGCCATTCTCAAAAACCGTTGAAAAATTCCCTAAATTCTTTTTCTTTTTATTGAACAAAAAGACTTACATTTAGCCCGTCCTGTAAAAGGGATCTACTGTTAAATTGTGAAAAGAAATAAATTCAGGGTAATAACACTGTTTACCGATATTGTAATTCTTGCAATATCATTTATAATTATGGTCCTGCTCAAACCTGCGGGACTCAGTTCCTATGTCCCCTCCCACGGTGCTTTTTTCATATTACTGGCAGTGATCTGGCTGACAGTCTCCATAGTCAACGGGAAAATGCACAGGGGAAAGATCACCAACTTCACCAGCCTCTTCAACAAGGTAATAGGCAGTAACCTGATATCCGTATCACTTCTCGCCCTGATAATGTATATCATCAGGGATTATTCCTATTCACGCGGAGTAGTGCTGGGAACCATAATAATTGCAACCCTGTCCGAGCTTTTTATTGGTGCAGCATATATTGCATATAAAAAGGCCAATGTCAGGGATTATGAGGAAGCAGATAAATTCAGGAAATACCGGAAACCCAGTGAAGAGGAACTGGTAAACAAGATCAACGGAAATGGGAACGGGAACGCCGCTGACAATGCCTTCAGAAACGAAAACGGGAACACTGGTGGCTACAACGACAGAAGTTCCGGTGGGAACGGGAACGGAAACGCTGGTGGCTTCAGCTACAACGACAGAAGTTCCGGTGGTAACGGGAACGGAAACGGATATAACAACCCCGGCGGAACTGACAAGACCGGGAGTTACTGTCTTGAAACCGCCGGAACCGGCAGGAATGTAATTGCCTGCGGACATGGCATCGGTAATCACAACGAAAGTGCCGGTATCAAGGGTAACGGGAACGGAAATGATAACGGAAATGGCAACTGGAATACCAGGGCCTACGGTAACGGTAACAGCACAAATCATGAAAACTACCTGAATGTCAATCCCGGAATAATCCAGAAAATAGAAAAGGAAGCGGGAACAGAAATGGCCGGAGCTATCATAGGAATGACCGGTCCGAATCTGAACGGCCGTACCGCCGTTTTGTCAACAACCACTGTTTTCAATGTTGAAAACCTTCCGAAAGAAAAATATACATATCTGATCAACCTGCACAAAATTAATGATATAACACAGCTTGACGGCTTCATTGACGCTGTCAATGATAAAATCGAAATGAACGGATATTTTTTCTGCTGTGTCGAGACAAAAGATCAGAGGAAAAAAAGGATACTTAAAAAATATCCGCCGGGTCTGAATTACATATACTATTCTCTTGATTTCATTCTGAAACGCATATTCCCCAAGCTTAAATTCACCCGGCCCCTGTACATGTTCCTTACAAACGGAGGAAATTCGGTTATCTCCCGTGCCGAAGCCCTCGGCCGGCTCTGCAGGGGAGGATTCCATATCATGCAGGAATCATTCATTGGGAACCTGCTGTGTATTGAGGCAAAAAAGATCAGAAATCCCCTTCCTGTGAACGGATATTCCTATGGTCCCATAATTGCCCTTCCGCGGATAGGAAAGGACGGAAAACAGATAAAGGTCTATAAGCTCAGGACCATGCATCCCTATTCGGAATATATCCAGGATTATGTTTACAAGATGCATGATCTGCAGGAAGGAGGCAAATTCAGGGACGATTTCCGGATAACAACATGGGGTGCCTTCTGCAGAAGAGTATGGCTTGACGAGCTCCCAATGCTTATCAACATGTTCAAGGGTAACATGAAGCTTGTGGGGGTAAGACCTCTCAGCAAACAATATTTCAACCTCTATGATGAGGGGGTGAAGGAAAAAAGAATGAAACACAAACCCGGCCTGGTACCACCTTATTATGCCGACATGCCTGCCAGCCTGGAAGAGATACAGGCTTCAGAAATGAGATATCTTGACGAATTTGAAAAACAGCCGGTAAAAACCGACATAAGATATTTTTTCAAATCGTGGTGGAATATTTTCTTCCACGAAGCAAGAAGCAACTGACACCTGCATTACAGCCGATACACGTTGTGGATTGTGTGTTAACAAAAATTTTTCATGTACATTTACGGTGTTTTGCCAATCCTCCTTAAGACAAAGCAGTCTGCAGGAAAGGCTAAATGTAAAGGTCATTATGCTTTTCATTAAATTTGAAAACAGGTAAAAACATGAATAAAGGCAGGAAGAAGGTTTTTGTATCCGGTTGTTTTGATATGCTCCATTCGGGGCATGTTGCATTTTTACAGGAAGCTGCCCGCTACGGCGATCTTTATATCGGTCTGGGTTCAGATAAGACCATCCGGGAGCTTAAAGGCAGGGATACTGTTTATTCGGAAGAGGAACGTGCATATATGCTCAGTGCACTGAAAAGCGTTCACAGGGTTTCTGTCAACACAGGAAACGGACTCATGGATTTCAGGGATGACATGAAGAATCTTTCTCCCGATATTTTTATTGTGAACGAAGACGGCCATTCGCCGGAAAAGGAAGATCTCTGCAAAGAACTGGGCATTGAATACAGGGTACTGAAAAGGATTCCCCATGCCAATCTTCCGGCGCGGTCAACAACCGCACTGCGCTCTTCCAGACCCATCCCCTACAGGATTGATATTGCAGGTACCTGGATAGACCAGCCCTATGTATCGAAGTTTCATCCGGGAGCAGCAATAACCGTATCAATAGAACCCACCATTGAGTTCAACGAAAGATCGGGCATGGCCACTTCAACACGGAAAAAGGCAATAGAACTGTGGAATGACCACCTGCCTTTCGAAAAGCCCGAGAAGCTGGCAAAAACTCTTTTCAGGTATGACAATGATCCGGGAACCACAGAGGTGAGCGGTTCACAGGATTCCATAGGAATAGCTATGCCCGGAATCAACAGGTTCTATTATGACAGCGGGGAATACTGGCCCTCACACTTTGATACCGTCACGGATCCTGATATTATCGGATGGCTGGAGGAAAGACTTTTCATGGTGACCCTGTGGCCCAGACCGGACGGCTTTAATGTTTTAGCCGCTACCCATATAAACAAAGAAAATGTGAAGAGCCTGGCCTCTGCAGCTGACCTGGCATGGGAAGGGCTGATAAACAGGGATATGGAAAAATTCTCAGAAGGATTTCTGAATTCTTTCCGCTCCCAGATAAGGATGTTCCCTAAAATGATGACACCGGAAATTGAAAGGATAATCAGGCAGTACGAAGGAACAGCCAGGGCATGGAAACTATCGGGCGCCGGAGGAGGAGGATATCTCATACTGATCAGCGAAGAAGAAATACCCAATTCATTCAGGATCAAAATACGTCTCAGAGAACTGGGACTGTAGCAATTGCCACAGACTCTCCCCTGACGGAACGGAAAATCAGCTATTCTTTCTCCTTTATTTTTCTCAGGAAAGTAGCCGGAATTGTAAGAAGTATGTTCTGATCAAGCTTGTCAATACGGACAATGACCCTCCGCTTTCCGCCAGACCTGATAAGTTCACCCGTAAGTCCCACCATTGAACCGTTTATCACCTCAACAAGATCACCCTTTTCAAACTTTTCGCATGTAACCTCCAGCTCCGCATCACTGTTGACAAGCAGGCGAAGATTGTCTATCTGGTTCTGGGGAATAGCAACAGGCTGGCCTCCAAAGGAAACAAACTTAACAACCCCGTAAGTCTTGTAAACCTTGGAAAACTCCTTCGGGACAACCTTAACGAAAACATAGGACGAAAGCAATGGTTTCATGATCAGCTTCTTCCGGTCACTCCAGCGTCGATAGGTTTTTTGGAGAGGAAGAAATGATTCAACAGCCTCTTCCAGAAGCCTGGCATGTACCAGCTTTTCGGCACGCGGATAAGTGTAGACAGCAAACCATCTGGGCTGTATCTGCTTCTTCAGAATCAAAGGCCCGGAAGTTTCAGGTAATATCGCAGAATCCATTATCAGCAGTTTTCCGCAAAGATAAAAAAAAGGCATAAAGGGGCAAATGAAAACAGCCTCTTCAAATGCTTTTGCAGCAGCTCAGGAAAGGCTGCGATGAAGCGTTGTAATACTTTGTCTGAGTGACTGTTTATAAGATGTCATCCGGTGCTGTTTAGCATGTTTTTTTTATAATGAAAAAAAGCTATCTTTGCGGCACTGTTTAAATCTTATACCATGGCTCAAAAGGAAAAGACACGATATACGGATGTGGAGCTTGAGGAGTTCAGGGAGATCATCCTGGCGAAGCTGGATAAGGCCAGGAAAGATTATGAAATACTGAAATCAAGCATTTCACACGAAGAGAGCAACGACACAATGGATACCTCTCCCACATTCAAGGTTCTGGAGGAAGGCGCAACTACTCTTTCAAAGGAGGAAGCCGGGAGACTGGCACAGCGTCAGCTTAAATTCATACAACATCTGCAGGCTGCACTTGTTAGGATTGAAAACAAGACATACGGAGTATGCCGCGAAACAGGAAAATTGATTGCGAAAGAAAGATTACGCGCCGTACCGCATGCCACCCTTTGTATTGATGCAAAACTAAAACAGAAGTAAAGCTCATTTAGGTACAGAAGGAAAGGAAGCAAGGGCGCAAAATAAAAGAAAGCAGCACAGTAGTAAAAGCGCTAAGCCCCGGGAAGAAAAGAAGCAAAAACACAGAAGAAAAAACAAATACAAAAGGATTAAAGCCATCCGTAAGCGGGTGGCTTTTTTAAATCACTGACCTGAAATAATCAATCGTCTTTTTCAATCCCGTTTCCAGATCAACCAGCGGTTCCCATCCAAGCTCCTTTTTTGCCAGTGAAATATCCGGACGACGCTGCCGGGGATCATCTTCCGGCAGAGGCAGGTATCTGAGACCGGATCCTGATCCGGTAAGCCTTATAATCTTTTCCGCAAGTTCCCGTACCGATATCTCAACAGGGTTACCGATATTTACCGGACCGATAAAACTGTCGGCTGTCTCCATCAGGGTGATCAGTCCCGCTATCAGGTCATCCACATACTGGAAACTGCGGGTATGGGAACCATCGCCGAAAATGGTCAGATCCTCCCCTTTCAGGGCCTGCACGATAAAGTTTGATATCACCCTTCCGTCATCAAGGCTCATGCGCGGACCATAGGTATTGAATATCCTTGCCAGCTTGATCTTCAGACTGTGCTGCATATGGTAATTCATGAAAAGCGTTTCGGCACAACGCTTGCCTTCATCATAGCATGCACGGGGGCCAAGCGTGTTTACATTGCCCCAGTACGACTCCTTCTGGGGATGAATTTCAGGATCACCATAAATCTCGCTGGTTGAAGCCTGCAGTATTTTTGATCCGGTCCGCTTTGCAATACCCAGAGTATTTATCGCCCCCATAACCGAGGTCTTGATAGTCTTGATACCATTAAACTGGTAATGCAGGGGAGAAGCAGGACAGGCAAGATTGTATATTTCGTCAACCTCAATAAATAACGGAACGGTTATATCATGCCTGATAGCCTCAAATCGGTGATTATCAAGCAGATGCATTATGTTTTTTTTGGAGCCGGTGAAATAATTATCAAGACAGATAACTTCATTGCCGGATTGCAGGAGCCTTTCACAGAGATGCGATCCTATGAATCCGGCACCGCCTGTTACCAGTATGCGTTTCATATGGGGATTTTTAGTCAGGAACAAATATAGCGATTCTATATTTATTGCACATTGCTGAACGGGATCCTTACGAACGCTTCATCTATTGCACTTTGCCGGTCAGGATCCTTACAATCGCTTCATCTATCGCACCTTGCCGGCCAGAATCTTTACGACCACGTCATTTATTAAACCTTGTCGATCAGGATCTTTACGATCACTTCGTCGATTTCGACTTCCTTCCCCCTGCTGCCGTTGATATTCCTGTCAAGGACAATCTCCGTGGCCAGGGTCTGGGATCCGATATAGTCCGAATGTTTAAGAATAGCATCCCTTACATATTTGTGATCCTCTATTCTTATTCTGATCTTGTCTGTCACGTTGAAACCGCTTTCCTTCCTGATATTCTGGATACGGTTGATAAACTCCCTTGCAATTCCCTCATGCCGGAGCTCTTCCGTAACCGTAACATCAAGGGCTACCGTCAGTCTTCCTTCATTGGCAACCTGCAGACCCGGTATATCCTCCGATATTATCTCCACATCCGCCAGGCCAAGACTGAGTTTCTGTCCTTGTATTTCAAGAATCCACGATCCCGATGCCTCGAAGGAAGCTATCTCTTCCTGCGAAAGCTCCGTGACCGCTTTGCTTATATCCTTCATCATACTGCCGTATTTAGGGCCAAGAAGGCGGAAATTGGGTCTGGCTTTCCTGACAAGCATGGCAGCCGTATCATCCAGATATTCGACTTCCTTAACATTGACCTCATTAAGGACCAGATCCCTTACAG
This sequence comes from Bacteroidales bacterium, assembly GCA_012522155.1. GTDB lineage: Bacteria > Bacteroidota > Bacteroidia > Bacteroidales > VadinHA17 > LD21. The sequence goes on along the minus strand of JAAYKX010000072.1, from coordinate 147 downwards.
CTTCAAATTTCTCCCTGAAGCTGCTGTCCGGGACCGGGATCATTATCTTTGCCAGTGGCTGCCTGACTTTTATACTCACCTTCCTCCTGAGGGCATGTACCATTGAGGATATCCTCTGGGCTATAAACATCTTTTCTTCCAGATCCT
>JAAYKX010000071.1 GCA_012522155.1 Bacteroidales bacterium | reverse complement strand
GGCTGCTATTTCCTGAGCAGGCGTTTCACCTTTCGCATGCCGGCTCCTTTCAGACGGTAGGTAGCCGGCTCGGGACCGAAATAAAACCTGAACTCAGCCCTTTGTCCACCGGCAAAAGCTTCAATCATGGCAGGGGTCAGTTCTATACGGAATTTCTCCGTTATCTTTCTGTCTATCGTAAAATCCCCTCCGTCGTCATCATCAACCGACAGATCATAATCCCTTTCAAGGCTAAGCTCCCGGAGGAGCAGGGGAAACACTTCCCCGTCAACCTTCAGGTAGCCGCTTTCCTCGGAACGGAAACTGTTGCTGCCGCGTTCAATTGAAATATATACGCTGCAGCCTGAATTGTACGGGTTACCCCGTTTTTCGAACAGCATTGTCGCGGAGCCGATGTTGCTGAGCCATTCCCTGGGCATAACAACACGGGTAAGAAGATGGCGCTGCTCATTGTTCAGATCATCGGAATAGCTTCTGATATTGGTGTATTTGTTCAATATCAGTATAGTACAAGCTTGCATGGGAATCAGTGCAAGAAACAATAACGGGATAAGTAGCTTTTTCATGACTGAAAATGTTTGGTTTGTTATTCAAATAACAGCAAATTTAGAACCAAAAATAACAGAACCTGAAGCGTATTGCTGTTCCGGCAGAAGTATGCAGAGTGAGGCAGGCTGCCGGCAGACAAAAATAAAAAACCCCGTTGATAATCAAGGGGTTTTAGTGGGGTTGAGGTCGGTGGCGGATTCGAACCGCCGTAAATGGTTTTGCAGACCACCACCTAGCCACTCGGTAAACCGACCAATCATTATTTTATTATCACATGTTTCCCTGAAGCCTTCCGGTTCCCGGTGGCTGCCGGAACGCTTTTCCGGATGGGAAAACATTTCCGGGTGCAAAGATAATAAATTTAATAATTACATAACAAAACATCTGACTGCAGGTGCTGACACTATTTTAAGCCGAAACGGTAACTGAATTTGATGAGAAATATATTGTGAGGTATATCATTGTCCCTGTTGAAAAGACCACCAAGATCACTGAAATAATGCATGCTGCCGCTATTGTCTGAATAGCCCCTGGTCTGGCTCCATACCAGGTAAAGTGTTGAACCGGGATTGTATTCCCATCTGAGCACGAGGTTTGAAAGAAATTCCCTGAAATTAAAATCGCTGTTATCGAATTCAAAATCAGGTTCACCATTCAGATCAAGGTCAATAATGTATTTATTGTTTTCAGCGTCGAAGCGTGTCTGTTCGCGGGTGAATGCAAGGAACCTGTTGCGGAAATTTCCGGCTTCGGGATCGGTAATCACTTTATGATCATAATATTTCCCGCTTGCAACAAAGGGCTGTCCCCAGTACTGGAGAGTGAGGTCGGGACTGAGATTGAGATTGACCCTGAATGAGGCACTGATGGTTTTTCTGTCTATAGAAGCAAAGATATAGCTGTCGCTTTCTTCTTTTGTCAGTTTTGTAACATATTGCAGTTCAGAGAATGAGGAGTTAAACGCCGGACTGAAGGTGAGGGTGATGTAGTTGGCAGGTTTGTAACTTATATCCAGTTCGGAATAGAGGTTGCGCGAATTTTTTTCAAGACCTCTGCTGAAATTGCCATAAGATGATAAATTAAGTTTTTTCCTGTGATCACTTGACAGTCCGCCTCTTAAATTTATTGTTCCGGGCATTTTCATTATCGGTCCCCCTCTGAGTACAGAAGGACTCAGTTGGGAAAAACTCAGATTTCCTCCGGTCCAGGCACTCCAGTAATTTTTGAAACCCATGGATCCGTTCCATTCAACTCCGGTTCCCAGGTGTTGTCCCGCGAAACTATGAACAGTCCAGACGTCGGCGTTGAAATTGTAATTCCTGTATATTCCCCGGGGTTCCCATTCACTGTATCCGGCTACCAGCACCGACATGATCTGGTCTGCAGACTGAACATAACCCAGGTCATTGATTTCAAAGCCCGGACTTTTCCACATGGTACTGCCCAGCAGGAAAAGATGTCCGTTAAGCTTCTGAACTATTATCCTTCCACCTGTTCCGGTAAGTGAGGTCCGTTCAGGGTTATATCTGTCATTATCATTGCCGGGGCGCTGGAAATACCTGACTGATGATTTCTGTGTAAGCTGAAGAGCCTCCTCTGTTCCCCTGACATGACTGAAAGCGGTGTTAATACTTAACATCCAGTTCTTGTCCTTTGTATATTGTGTGAAGTCAAAGCCGCCGGAATATGCTGATCTGTGCATAAGAGCTGCTATCCGGGGATCCATATCCCGGTTGGTGCCGGTAAATATTCCTCCGAGAATGGTTTTTCCTTCGCGGAAATCCTTCTGTATCCTTCCTATGAAATAATTGGTAAGGGGTTCGACTGTCTGGTTAATCCTTCCGCCTGCGGTATCAATTACTGCTTTCTCGGCCGCTGTTACTGCTTCAATAAAACCCAGTGAAAGGCCTTTGCCGGTTTTTCCCGTCAGTTTCGCTGCAGCAAGTATTTTTGTGTTTATCGGAATACTGGCATTCCATCCTTCCTTCAGTTCCGGACTTCCCTGGGGCTGACGGCCGATACGCCTTGAATAAAACAGATTGTCATTTCCTATGTCGCCGTCGCCAAGTCCTATGTTGTAGTTTGTTATATTGTTGCCTTCAACAAAGAAAGGTCTTC
>JAAYKX010000070.1 GCA_012522155.1 Bacteroidales bacterium | reverse complement strand
GAGCTGCTAGACCAGGGCTGTCTGACGCTTGCACCCCGGAACTGTCAGGCGTTGCCTCCTGAAGGCTTCGGGCAACTGCCAGGTCATGGCCATCTGACGTTTGCACCCCGGCACTGTCAGATGTTGCCTCCGGAAGGCTGCCGGCAACTGCCATACCCGGACCGTCTGCCAATGCCCTCCGCAGACTGTCAGTCTGAATTTTATCCTGGGCATAAGCAGTAAAAGCAAAAACTAAAATGAATAATACTCCCGGATATTTTAAAAACTTTAAATTCATTATTAATATGCCTCTTATTTTTTTATTCGTTGAATATATAATAAAATATTTATAATTTTACCAATCGGATGATCCCTGAAAAATGGACTTTTCTTATATCGGTAAATTACCTCCAGGATCACGAAACAAACAGATAACGGTAATTTGACCGGTTATATTTTATAAGGGAATTCCTCATCATTATACAAATCCAATAGCTGGCTGCATGGGAGTATTATGACTCTGTGCCTAATTATTATTTTGTTCCAGCGATAATTAGGAAACTACCTTTATTTGAACCCTACAAAATAAAAATGACGGAGCCTGTTTATACAAGCTCCAGAGAAGAAAGGGAAAAATGGATCAGGGATGCATCATTCACCGTTTTCAATTTAAAATCCGAACAGGTAACCATTGATCTTGTTTCTGATACGGGATCCGGCGGTATGAGTGACAGGCAATGGTCAGCTCTTTTTACGGGAGATGAAAGTTTTGCCGGCACATCCTCTTTTGATTATCTCAGACAGGCAATCTACGAGATGACTGGATTTCAGAGGATCATACCAACCTACCAGGGACGTATTGCCGACAGTATTCTTTTTTCCCTGATGCTGAAGGAAGGAGATATTGTACCCTGCAATTCACTGTTCGACACCTCAAGGGCGCTCATTGAATACAGGAAGGCAATCCCGGTGGACTGTACCATAAAGGAATCGAATGACCTGTATGCATATCATCCCTTCAAGGGAAACCTGGACCTTGCCAGGCTGGATGACATTCTCCGGAATAACTCCAGGGAAAGAATACCCTGTATCGTTGTGTCGGTTACCAACAATTCGACAGGAGGCCAGCCGGTAAGCATGGAGAATATCAGAAATATCCGTGAACTGTCATATAAGTATGACGTAAAATTAATACTCAACTCCTCAAGGTTTGCCGAAAAAGCATGGTTCATCAAAACCAGGGAAGAAGGCTATGCCGATAAAAGCATCAGGGAAATTCTTCTTGAAATGTTTTCGCATGCCGATGCCATGACAATGAGTGCACAGGAAGATGCCCTGGCCAATACGGGCGGGTTCACCGCATTCAGGGATGAGACAATGTATCACGAAGCTGTCAGGTTCAATCTGATACATGAAGGACTAATACTTACCGGCGGGATGACAGGACGCGACATGAATGCCCTGGCCCGGGGATTGTACGAAGGGACCAACACGGATTTCATCAGGTCGAGAATAAGCCAGACGGCATTTCTTGGATCCAAACTCAAGGAATACGGAATCCCTGTTGTGGAACCTTTTGGCGGACATTCAATTTTTATTGATACGGACCGGTTTCTTCCAATGGTACCGAAAGAAGAATTTCCCGCCCAGGTACTTGTTTGTGAAATATTTATTGAAGGCGGAGTACGGGGGAGCGAAGTAGGTACCCTGCTGGCTGACCGTAATCCCCTTACACGTGAAAACAGGTATCCTGTAAATGAATTTGTCAGACTGGCTGTTCCGCGCAGGGTATATACCGATAACCATATGTTGTATGTAGCTGCTGTTGTAAAAAATGTATTCAACAGGAAAGGAGCTATAAACAAGGGATACAGGATTATAAAGGAAGAACCCATTCTCCGCTATTTCACCCTCAAGCTGGAAGTGGCCTGATTTCAATGAAAAGCCTCCCGTTTAAATCCTTTTGCATATTTTTGCCTTTTGTAACCAATCCCTGCCAGAGATGATAAAATCCATGACAGGCTACGGGAAAGCCGTAGCGGAGATTCCCGGTAAAAAAGTATTAATTGAATTAAAATCCCTTAACTCCAGGCAATTCGATCTGAACATACGTCTGCCATGGCTTTACAGGGAAAAAGAAAGTGAAATACGTAACCGGATAAGCAGAAAACTTGACAGGGGAAAAATCGATCTGACAATCTCTTTCGACATAACGGATGCTGAATCGGTTCCGCTTATCAACAAAGCCGTGGTCAGGTCCTACTATACCCAGATCAGGGAATTATCCGCTGAGCTTGGCATTGATCCGGGTACAGACCTGCTGCCGGCAATCCTGAAGTTCCCGGAATCCCTGAAACCGGAAAAGACAGAGCTTCCCGAAGAAGAATGGAACAGGGTACTGGAAAAACTTGATGAATCGGCTCAGCAGCTTGACATATTCAGGATGAACGAAGGCAGGTCAATTGAATCAGATCTCAGGATCTGCATAAACAGGATAAGCAGTCTCATCAGTGCGATAGAAAAGCATGAGAAAGGCAGAATTGACAGGATAAGGGAAAAGCTGCACAGGCTGCTTGAAGAAAATGTGGGACCGGAAAAGATCGACGGTAACAGGTTTGAACAGGAGCTTGTTTTTTATCTTGAAAGGCTTGACATCAATGAAGAAAAGGTAAGACTGAAAAATCATTGTGAATATTTTATCGAAAAAGTCGAATCAGAGCCACCTAACGGTAAAATACTGAATTTCATCTCACAGGAGATCGGCAGGGAAATCAACACCATCGGCTCCAAGGCAAATGATGTTGAAATCCAGAAACTGGTGGTGATGATGAAAGACGATCTTGAAAAGATTAAGGAACAAACACTTAACATACTTTAAAATTTTGTGGACAATTTAACAAAGGGAAAACTGGTAATCATTTCAGCTCCGTCGGGCTCAGGAAAAACCACACTTGTAAATTATCTTATGGACAAGGACCTTGACCTGGAATTTTCTGTTTCAGTAACCACCAGGGAACCAAGAAACAATGAAAAAAACGGAAAACATTACTATTTTATCACCGCGGATGAATTCAGGAAAAGAATCAGGAAGGGTGATTTTGTTGAATGGGAGGAAGTATACAGGGATCAGTATTACGGAACACCCAGGGAAGAGATTGAAAGGATTTTCAGAAAAGGAAAAAATGTCCTGTTCGATGTAGATGTAAAGGGAGGAATAAATCTTAAAAACATTTTTGGCCACAAGGCATTGTCTGTTTTCATACAGCCTCCCTCGGTCGGGGAACTGGAGAAAAGACTTGTTCTGAGGGGGACCGACTCCCCTGAAAAAATAAGGATGAGAGTTGACAAGGCTCTTGAAGAAATAAAACTTGCCTGCCGCTTTGATTATACGGTAATTAATGACAGGCTGGAGCAGGCTCAGAAGGAAATACACAACATTATTAAAAATTTCATAGAAAGGCAGGATGAGTAAAATAGGACTCTATTTCGGATCATTTAATCCCATACATACCGGGCACATTGTTATTGCCGGCTATATGACTGAATTTACACCCATTGAAGAGATATGGTTTGTTGTCAGTCCCCAGAACCCCCTGAAAAGAAAAGGGACTCTTCTGGATAATTACCAGCGGCTTCACATGGTAAACCTGGGTATTGGCAAAAACTACAGGATGAAAGCATCAGATATTGAATTCCATCTGCCCCTGCCCTCCTATACCATTCATACCCTTGCCTATCTGGAGGAAAAACATTCCGGTCACACTTTCAGCCTGGTAATGGGTGAGGATAATCTGCATACCCTTCACAAATGGAAAAATGCAGCTGAACTGGTAAAGAGATATGAATTATATGTTTATCCCCGGCCCAGGTCAGCAAAGCCCTCCTCTTCCGCACTTGATACCATTCTTTCCAGGGCAAAGATCCGCTACGTCAAGGCACCCCTGATGGATATATCCGGAACATTTATCAGAAGAGGAATAAGGCAGGGCAGGGACATGTCATATTTCATGCCGGCCCCGGTATGGAAATATATAGATGAAATGGGGTACTACCGGAAATAATCAGATTGTCAGCTTATCCGGCTTACTGTTTCCATTCCCCGTTTAAGAGCTTTCTCATTATCGGGAATAAGGTTATGATATCTTTCGGGCAGGGATTTTTCCAGACCTTTTACAACATTTTCCAGACTCAGGACAGGCCTGATTTTCAGGTAAGCACCCAGAACAATCATGTTGAAGGTTTTTGGACTGTTCATTTTTCCCGCCTCCTCCATGGCATTGACATGATAGACGGAGACATCACTGCGTCCGGGATGACGGACTATCCCATGACTGTCATAAATGATGATCCCTCCTTTTTTTACAGAATCCTCAAACTTGTCGAGTGACTGCTGATTAAGAATTATTGCCGTATCAAACTGCCGGAGGATGGGGGAACTGATCTTTTCATCACTCAGTATCACTGTTACATTTGCGGTGCCGCCCCTCATCTCCGGACCATAGGAAGGCATCCAGCTCACTTCCATGTCCTGCATCACGCCGGAATAAGCCATGATTTTTCCCATAGACAGTATTCCCTGTCCGCCAAAACCTGCAATTATTATTTCTTCAGTCATTTTGTTCTTCCTGTCATTTTATTCAGTCAATTTATTCCTTGTTGTCAGGGATTACGGATGTTTCCGCGGAAGGCACCTTAAGGTCACCCAGGGGATAGTAGGGAAGCATATTTTCTTCCATCCATCTGTTTGCTTCTACAGGTGTCATTTTCCAGCCGGCAGGGCAGTTTGACACTATCTCCACAAAGCAGGTTCCCCTGTTGAGACTCTGATACTGAACTGCCTTTCTTAAAGCCCGCTTTGCCCTTCTTACATTAAGCGCCGTGTGAACACTTTGCCGGCTTACATAATATGTACCCGGGAGTGTTGCCACAATATCGGTTATCTTCAGCGGGTAGCCCATCTGTCCTGTATCCCTTCCATAGGGTGAAGTGGATGATTTCATTCCGGGAATTGTCGTCGGAGCCATCTGTCCGCCGGTCATACCATATATCCCGTTGTTAATAAATATGATAAGGAAATTCTCCCCCCTGTTGCAGGAATGTATTGTCTCGGAGGTTCCTATAGCAGCAAGATCACCGTCACCCTGGTAGGTAAACACAACCTTGCCGGGGTTCAGTCTTTTTATGGCTGTAGCCAGTGCCGGAGCCCTTCCGTGGGCCGCTTCCTGCCAGTCAATATCAAGGTAATTATACAGAAACACCGAGCATCCTACCGGTGAGACACCTATGGCATCCTGCTGAAGCCCTTCCTCATCAATGATCTCTGCCAGTATCCTGTGTGCCGTGCTGTGCCCGCAGCCCGGACAATAATGAAGGATATTATCCGTCATGAGCCGCGTTTTACTGTAAACAAGATTTTCAGGCTTTATATAATCTTTTATTCCTGTTACTTCTGTCATTTTCTAGTCTCCTGTAATTTTCTAGTCTCCTGTAATTTTTGATTTCAAAAAGTCCAGCACCTCTTCAGGTGTCGGTACCATTCCACCCATTCTGCCGAAATGAAACACCGGCACCCTGCCGGCTGCTGCCAGCATCACGTCTTCTTTCATCTGGCCGGCACTCATTTCCACCGAAAAAATTATTTTTACCTTTTCTGCAAACCTTTCAATTTGTTTTTCAGGGAAGGGGAAAAGGGTGACCGGTCTCAGCAGACCTGCCCTGATTCCCTCATTACGTGCAAGCTGTACTGCTTTCTGACAGACCCTTGCGCTTGTTCCGTATGCAACAAAAAGATATTCAGCATCTTCACACTGAAACTCCTCAAATCTGACTTCCTTCTCCTTTATTTCATCATATTTTGCAATGAGTTTCAGGTTGAACAGTTCCTGTTTGGCGGAATCAAGTTCCAGCGAAGTGATGATATTCCTTTCCCTGTCCGGGGGTTTTCCCGTGGTTGCCCATTCAGGAACAGTTCCGGATCTTTCCTTTTGAGGGTTAAGGTATACCTTCTCCATCATCTGTCCGATAGCACCGTCGGAAAGGATCATTACCGGATTACGGTATCTGAAGGCAAGGTCAAAACCCAGTTCCACAAAGTCGGCCATTTCCTGCACTGATGCGGGAGCAAGTACTATCAGGTGATAATCCCCGTGTCCCCCGCCCTTTACTGACTGGAAATAATCTGACTGGGCCGGCTGTATTGTCCCCAGGCCGGGACCGCCTCTTACTATGTTATCAATGAGGCAGGGCAGCTCGGCACCGGCAATATAGGTGATACCTTCCTGCATCAGGCTTATTCCCGGCGAGGAGGATGTTGTCATCACCTTTTTCCCGCAGCCTGCACCCCCGTAAACCATGTTTATTGCAGCAATCTCACTTTCAGCCTGCAGAACAACCATACCGGTCGTTTCATAGGGCTTCGCTTCCATCAGATATTCCACTATCTCACTCTGGGGAGTGATGGGGTATCCGAAATAACCGTCGGTACCGGCACGTATGGCTGCTTCGGCAATGGCCTCATTCCCCTTCATCAGTCTAAGTTCTCTCTCCATCAGAAAGTTAAATTTTTGTTTTATAAACAGTTATCACTCCGTCCGGGCATACTACCGCGCAGTTGGCACATCCTATACATAATTCAGGATTTGCCGGCAGGGCATAGAAATAACCCTTTCCATTCACCTGTCCCGACATTTTTATTGTGCCCGTAGGACAGCTGACCATGCATATTTCACATCCCTTGCAGCGCTCAATATCTACTACTATACTTCCTCTGATCTTTGCCATTGAATTTAATTGAATCGAATTTATTTCCTGTCCACAGGATGATCTTCATTGAATTTTCCGAGACGTTTTTCCAGTTCCGGGAACATATCCCGGGGAATCCTGGAAACACATATTCTCAGTCCTTCCCGTTCACTGCCCGTTATATCAAGACTAATGGCACTGATGCCATATCTCAGAAGTTCCCCGAGCAATTCATTTCCCGTCATACCCGGATAGCCGACCGTGAAATAGAAACCATCGGCAAGCGGCACATCCAGATCTGTGTCATAAACAATTTCAAAGCCGTTTGACAGGAAGTGTTTCTTCATCACGGAAGCCTTTTTTTCATACTCCCTTACATCATCGCGGTAGTTATAGCTTCCGTCGCTGACGGCCCTGAGAAGTGCAGCCAGGCCATACTGAACAGAATGGGTCACACCGGCAGAGATCCCGTACAGGGCTCCGAAAACAAGGGCATGACCAAATTTATCACTGGAATAATATCTTAACAGATCGGGATAGGATCTGTTGAACAGCTTGTCTGATACCGCCATCAGTCCTATTCTCTGACCGGCATAGCTGAACATTTTGGAGCTCGACACCAGCAGGATGTAGTGATCGGTGTAATGTGCCACCGAAGGCTGATAGGGCGGAACTCCCGGATGCGAATAATCCTTCCTGAAATCCATTCCGAAATAGGCAAGATCCTCGATTACTATGACATCGTATTTTGCAGAAAGTTCCCCTATGATGGCAAGCTCTTCCTCGTTAAGGCAGATCCACGCAGGATTGTTGGGATTGGAATACAGCAGGGAGGATATTTTACCGGTTTTGAAACAGGACTCCAGCTTGTCTCTGAGTTTTTTGCCCCGGAAATCATATAAATCAAAGGAATAATAATCATGCCCGAGCATCTTAACCTGCTGTTTATGAACAGGAAATCCGGGATCCAGAAAAAGCGTCCCTTCCTTTGTGCGGTCATTCCTGTTTGCCACCAGGAAGCTGCGCAGTCCGCCCATCATTGATCCCCCGGTAGGAATACAGCCTTCAGGCCGGATATCAACATCAAGAAAGAGTTTTATAAATCTTGAAGCCTCATTTTTCAGCTCACCGACACCGGCAACATTGGGATAGCCTGAAGAAACTCCCCTCTGCAGTGCGCTGATCTCTGCCTCCACTCCTATTGACGGAGCCGGAAGGCCGGGAATTCCCATTTCCGTCCTTATAAAAGGAATACCTGTTTTCTTTTCAATAAGACCGGTCAGGAAGGATATTTCCCGTATGGATGCCGTCCCTGCCGAATTTATTCCGTTATCAGCGGCAATTTTTTCAATAATGGCGGATGGGATTGGTATGTTGTCCATGTAAGAATTTTAAAATCAGAATTTACGTTTGTCAATGACTCTGCGGGACTTGCCTTCGCTTCTTTCAATTGTTTTTGGTTCAACCAGAGTCACCTTTATTGAAAGACCAACTGCATTTTCCAGCCTGTCCTGCAGCCTGCCCCTTATTATTTGCAACTGGCTTATCTTGTCCTGAAAAAATTCCTCATCCACTTCAACCTGAAGCTCAAGGGTATCAAGATTATGCATCCTGTCAACAATGATGAGGTAGTGGGGCTTTATTTCCTTCATTTCAAGCAGCAGGGCCTCTATCTGTGACGGAAACAGATTAACTCCCCTTACTATCAGCATGTCATCGCTCCTTCCAAGACATTTATCCATTCTGACGAATGTCCGGCCGCAGGCACATTTTTCCGAATTCAGCCTGGTCAGGTCACGTGTCCGGTAACGTACAAGGGGCAGTCCCTCCTTGGTAATGGTGGTAAAAACCAGTTCACCAAGCGATCCTTCCGGAAGGACCTCCAGGGTGTCGGGATCAATTATTTCAGGATAAAAATGGTCTTCATTGACATGCAGTCCGTTCTGTATCATACATTCACTGGCTACACCCGGTCCTATTACCTCACTTAAGCCGTAAATGTCAATGGCTTTTATTTCAAGTTTCCCTTCAATCTCCTTCCGCATATTTTCAGTCCACGGCTCGGCGCCGAGGACCCCGGCTTTCAGCTTCAGGTCACCCCTGTTAACACCGTTTTCCTGTATGGCTTCAGCCAGAAAAAGTGCATAGGAAGGCGTGCATGCAAGAATTGTTGAGCCGAGATCGCGCATAAGCTGCAGCTGACGGGTGGTATTGCCTCCTGAAACAGGAATCACCGATGCTCCTATCTTTTCACCGCCGTAATGAAGTCCCAGGCCTCCTGTAAAAAGGCCGTATCCGTATGCGATATGAATGAAATCATCACGGTCTGCTCCCGCAGATGTGAGGGTACGGGCCATCACTTCCGACCATGTTGCAATATCATTCCTGGTATAGCCGACCACGGTAGGCTTTCCCGTTGTGCCGGAAGATGCATGAAGCCTTACTATTTCACTCATAGGGACGGCAAAGAGGCCGAAAGGGTAATTATCCCTAAGGTCATCCTTGGTTGTGAAAGGCAGCTTTCTGAGGTCATCAAGGGTGTTGACGGCTTCGGGCGTGAGTCCTGCTTTCTGCATCTTGTGCCGGTAATAAGGCACATTGAAATAAACACGTTCCACGGTCTCCCTCAGTCTCCTTTCCTGATTATAGCGGAGATCATCCCTTTCCATGCACTCAAAGTGCCTGTTCCAGATATTCATATTCATCGAAGAAACAACAGAATTTTAGTTTTAGATTTTATAAAGGTCACTGGCCATCAGCAGGTCCATCTCGTTATCCTCAAGAGCCTTGATTGCCTTTTCATTATTGCTGCAGCGAAGTATTATCACCGAGCTTTTACCGGTGGTGAAGGCATAGGTATATTCCACACTTATATCTATGTCTGACAATATCTTAAGCACCTTGGCATAGTCCTTTGCCTCGTTGGGGGCAATAACCGAAATCACTTCCGTCATGTTCACCGTGAACATCTGCTCCCTGAGAACGCTTCTGGCCTTTTCCGGATCGGATACCAGCAGGCGCAATATCCCGAATTCAGTGGTGTCGGCAACTGTAAGTGCCTTGATTCTTATTCTCTTTCTGCCGAGAGTTTCAAGCACTTCAGTAAGCCTTCCCGATTTGTTTTCCAGAAATACTGACAACTGTTGTATTAACATTGGCTTGGTCTGAAAATATTATTAAAAAAGATCCGAATTTAATAATTATATCCTTCTCCTGTCAAATCATTCCCTGTCTTTCTTATCACTTTTCTATCCTGACCCTTGCATCAACTACCGTAACTGCCTCAGGATTACCGATAAGGGGATTAAGGTCCATTTCCTTTATTTCCGTTGCAAATCTGAGCAGGCTGGACAATCTTACAATTATTCCGGTGAATTTCTCTTCATCAAGCCCGGGCTGACCTCTTGTTCCGCGTATAATACTGTATCCTTTCAGGCTACGGATCATTGACCGTGCCTCATCATGGGTAAGCGGGGCAAGTCCGGAGGATATATCCCGCAGAACCTCCACAAAGATACCTCCCAGTCCGCACATTATCACATGACCGAAGCCGGGTTCATACTTTGCACCTATGAAAAGTTCTGTTCCCCTTAACATTCCCTGAACAAGAACCGCCTTCACATCCCTGATCTTCATCATTCTCCTGAACTCTGCCTCAAGATGCTCCAGGCTTCTGATATTAAGGGTGACTCCGCCGACATCGGACTTATGAACGGGGCCCACCACCTTCGCTGCAAGGGGAAATCCCGTTTTACGGGCTGCGGAGGTCAGCTCCCTGACTGTCCTGACAACAGTCCCCCGTACCACCGGGATACTTGCCGCATCGAGAAGCTGCTGAACAGTATCCGGATCAAGATCACCGCTAACAGAATTATCTATGATTTCCCGTATGCGGGTCAGTTCTGTGTTTTCAAGAAAAATACTTTCCCCGGCAGGAAAAGGGGTGTTTGAGATCCTGGTCAGCGCCCTTCCCAGGACAACCTCATCAGGGAAGTTGACATGGCCCTTTTTCAGAAAATATTCCAACTCATTCTGTGAACAGGACACTGAGGGCAGAATGGGGAACAGGGGTTTTGTGCACTCTTCTATTTTACGGTGAAGGAGATCATAGATCACCGATATGTCGTTCAGTCCGTTATTGCCGAAAATAACGATCATCCCGTCTATTTCAGGCATTTCCCGGTCCGTGTAGTCTATTATTTTCTCCAGCTGCTCACATGTTGCCGTGGCAATCATATCTATTGGATTGCCTGCCGAGGCACCCGGATTCATCATTGCAAGAAGCTTGTCGTGATGCTCCCCGCTGATCCCGGGTATATTCATCCCCCCGGCAGAGAGGGCATCCGTAAGCATCACAGCCGGTCCCCCGGCATGAGTGATAATTGCAATATTCCTGCCTTTCAGATGCTTGTGCCAGAACACCGAAGCAACTGTTGTAAGCTCCTCCCTGCCGGCACATCTTACAATTCCTGCTTTCCTGAACAGGGCTTCCACCGCTGAGTCAGATGAAGCAAGGGCGCCTGAATGAAAAGAAGCAGCCCTCATACCGGCCTCACTTGTTCCGGCTTTTATAGCAGCTATCCTGCAACCTTTCCGTATAAGGGAAGATGCATGGTAAAGCAGCTTGTCCGGATCCCGGATAAGCTCCATATAAATAAGTTTTATAAACGAGCTTTTTTCCGGATCAAAGGTCTTGTCCCAGTATTCCAGCACCTCCTCAACACCGGTCTGGGCACTGTTTCCAACGGAATAAAAACCGGAAAAGCTGAGACCCTTGGATATGGCAGATTCAAAAATAAAAACCGCTGTTGCCCCCGAGCCTGAAACCAGGTCGCATCCCATCGGACTAAGGCCGGGGACGGGGGTAGTGAAAATACCATTATAATAAGGACTTATTACACCAATACAGTTTGGTCCGATAAGTGTGCCTCCCGCATCGTTTATCATGTCCGCAAGCGATTCCTCAAGCTTTCTCCCCTCCTCTCCCTACTCACTGAATCCGGCAGAAAGGATAATAAATGCCCTGGTATTTTTCTCTGTCAGTAAAAGCTTAACGAGGGGAAGGCAGTATTCTGCCCGTATTGCAATTATTGCCAGATCAACCTGCGGCAGGAGGGCCGGATCACGGTATGACCTTATGCCCTGCACCTTGTCATGTCCCGGATTGACAACATACAGCTTTCCGGCATAGTTTCCGTCAATGATGTTTTTAAGTATCTTTCCGCCGGGTTTGAAAAGATCTTCCGATCCCCCTACAACTACAATACTGAAAGGATTTATGAGTTTTTCATTTATCATTTCAAAAAATCATCTTCAAAGTAACAATTCGTTATTTCAACAAATACTCATAATCAAACATAGAGGCTTGGCGGGAATCAGCAGATTCAAAAGTATAACGAACTATTGTCAATTTTCAAGCAGGCAGATCCTCCCCTTGCGATAAGCAATATAAGAATATTTAAGTTCAAAATTACAAAATGATGACAGTCAACCCCGGTCACTGTTTGAAATTATCTGAAATTACAGTACGTTTGGATTCAAATTAAAAGCATAATGGCATTATAACAGGTCATTTCTCAACTTAAACTCTTAAAAATGGAAAAGATAAGCAACAATCGCAGAGTTAAATTTTTCAACGGCAAACAGATTCCCCTTGAGATGCACAAGGTACGTATTGTTCAGTCACTCAATCTCGTGCCCGTAGAGCAAAGGCTGAAGGCAGTAAAGGCAGCCGGATACAATTCATTTCTTCTTTCAACAAAGGATATTTTTCTCGACATGCT
>JAAYKX010000069.1 GCA_012522155.1 Bacteroidales bacterium | reverse complement strand
GGGCCCTTCAGCAACGTCTTCAGAAATATGCCCGGGATATCGTTGAAGCCATTGAAGTTATCGGAGGAACCAACGTTCAGTTTGCACACGATCCCAAAACCGGCAGGGTTGTCGTCATTGAAATAAACCCGCGTACCTCGCGGTCATCAGCTCTTGCCTCAAAAGCCACCGGCTTCCCCATAGCCTTTGTATCTTCCCTTCTTGCCGGCGGACTGACTCTTGATGAAATACCTTACTGGAAAGAAGGAACTCTCGATAAATATACCCCGTCAGCTGATTATGTGGTGGTAAAGTTCGCCCGCTGGGCCTTTGAGAAGTTTGAAGGCCTTGAGGACAGGCTTGGAACACAGATGCAGGCGGTGGGTGAGGTGATGAGTATCGGCAGGACTTACAAGGAAGCATTACAGAAAGCTATCAGATCCCTTGAAATCGGTCGCTACGGTCTTGGCTTTGCCGGGAACTTCAACAGGAAACCTCTGGAAGAACTGCTCAAAAAGCTGAAATATCCGTCCAGCGAAAGGCAGTTCATCATGTATGAAGCCCTGCGTAAAGGAGCTGACATGGATGATCTCCAAAGGAGGACCTGTATAAATTCCTGGTTCATACGTCAGATGAAGGAGCTGGTGGATGAAGAGGAAGCTATTCTTGAATACAGGGGATCAATGCCGCCCGATGATGTCCTGACAAGTGCAAAAAGGAACGGCTTTGCCGACAGATACCTGTCACAGCTGCTGGAGATTCCCGAGAAAGACATAAGGGCAAAACGTATTTCCCTGA
Source organism: Bacteroidales bacterium (assembly GCA_012522155.1). Taxonomy (GTDB): domain Bacteria; phylum Bacteroidota; class Bacteroidia; order Bacteroidales; family VadinHA17; genus LD21. The sequence goes on along the minus strand of JAAYKX010000069.1, from coordinate 2,311 downwards.
ATATCACAGAGGCATGGAAAGCCGTACCAGTCAGCGGAGTTGAAAATGAAGCCTATTATTATTCCACCTACAATGGTCCCGACAAGGTTGAGACCACTGACAGGAAGAAAATAATGGTCCTGGGAGGAGGCCCCAACAGGATAGGCCAGGGTATTGAATTTGACTACTGCTGCGTACATGCTGCCTTCGCCATCCGCGATGCAGGCTATGAGTCAATAATGGTAAACTGTAATCCCGAAACCGTTTCCACTGATTATGACACAGCCGACAGACTGTATTTTGAACCTCTGACCGCCGAGGATGTCCTGAGTATTTATGAAAAGGAAAAGCCCGAAGGGGTTATTGTTCAGTTCGGAGGCCAGACTCCCCTCAACCTTGCCCGTGAACTCAGCGAAGCCGGCGTAAGGATACTGGGAACCACTCCCGAAACCATTGATCTTGCGGAAGACCGTGACCAGTTCAGGCATATAATTGAAAAGCTGGGAATCCCCCAGCCTGATTCCGGTATGGCAAGCAACCTTCAGGAAGCCCGGACAATTGCTGAAAGAATTGGTTATCCTCTTATGGTAAGACCTTCCTACGTACTGGGAGGAAGAGCCATGAAAATCATACTGGACGAAAAGATGCTGAAGGAATATGTCACCAGGGCAGTGGAACTGTCTCCGGACAGACCTCTTCTTATCGACAAATTCCTTGAAGATGCCGTTGAAGCGGAAGCTGATGCAATATCTGACGGGACTGATGCATTTGTTCCGGCAGTGATGCAGCATATCGAGTATGCCGGTATCCATTCCGGTGATTCGGCCTGTGTTATACCTTCAGTTACAATATCCCGGGAACACAAAAAAACGATTTATGATTATACCCGAAGGATTGCGATGGAGCTGAACGTTGTAGGGCTTATGAATATTCAGTACGCAATATACGTTGATGATGTATATATTCTGGAAGCCAATCCCCGGGCCTCCAGAACGGTACCTCTTGTTTCAAAGGTATGCAACGTGTCAATGGCCGGTATTGCCACACATATCCTTCTCGGAAAGAAACTGCCTGAATTCAGTCTGAGAAACATGCCGGTAAAATATTACGGAGTAAAGGAAGCAGTATTCCCTTTTAACATGTTTCCGGCCATCGATCCCCTGCTGGGTCCCGAGATGCGTTCCACCGGGGAGGTTCTGGGAATTGCCGACACTTTCGGAATGGCATTCTACAAGTCGCAGGAAGCAACACAGCTTCCCCTTCCCGTCACAGGAACAGTTCTTATCACCGTGGCAGACCGCGACAAGGACCGGATACTGGAAATAGCAGCAAATTTCATTAAAATGGGCTTCACCATCCTCTCAACCACAGGGACCAGGAAATTCCTTGAGGAACATGGGATCCCTGCCACACTGGTGTTGAAAGTTCATGAAGGCAGACCAAATATAGTTGATGCTATCAAGAACGGGGAAATTGATCTTCTGATAAACACACCCGCGGGAAGACTGAGTGAATATGACGATTCATATATCAGGACTAATGCCATCAGGTATAAACTGCCCTATATAACCACCACTTCTGCAGCCCTTTCAGCTACCGAGGGAATAAGGGAAAGGCTCAACGGATCATATATTGTAAGGTCCATTCAGGAATACCATGCGTCAATAGAAAAATAAGCTGTACAACTATTTCAGCTATTTCTTCAGTTCCTTTATCTGGCTTTCCTTTTCCGCTACCGCCTTCTCCAGCCCTGCTGTATTTGCCTCAAGGGCTTCTATCTGTTTTTCAAGACCACTGACATCACTGTTCAGGGAATCAATTTTTTTCTCAAGGTTTCTGATATCATCATTCAGGTTTTCAACCTGCGTCTGAAGACCGTAATTTTCCTCTTCAAGTTTTTTGATGACAGGAGTATATACTGATTTGGCATATAACCATGTCGTAACAGAACCTATTGCTGCAGCGACCAGTAGAAGGATAACAGTCAGGATCACGGCTCCGGCCACAGACATTGCGGGAGGCATTAATAATAGAGTCATATCACGGGAGTTTAATTGGTATTTCTGTCCTTCTGTTTTTTGCCCTGTTTTCTTCGCTGATATATCCGGCTGCAGGCAGGGTTTCACCTTTTGATTCGGTTATTATCCTGTCCTTTTCAATTCCCAGCTTCAGGACCAGACCCGTAACAGCCTGAGCTCTTTCAAAGCCGAGCTGCATATTGTATCCATGCGTTCCGATAAGATCGGTATGACCGGTTATCAGAAGTTTCGAATCAGGATGGTCCCGCAGCCAGGCCAAAAAAGGAGCAATCCTGCTTTCCAGCTGAGCATCC
>JAAYKX010000068.1 GCA_012522155.1 Bacteroidales bacterium | reverse complement strand
TCATTTCACCCACCACGTCAAGGTCAAATTCTTCCAGATCCACAAACTGTGCTTTCTCTTCCCTGAACCTGAGCTTTACATCATCCACAGGTCCGTTACGGTTTTTGGCAAGGATTATTTCGGCAATCCCTTTTGTGGATGATCCGTCATCAAATGTAAGCAGACCGAATTTTTCCTGCCGGTGAATGAATACCACCATGTCAGCATCCTGCTCTATCGCTCCCGACTCCCTCAGGTCGGAAAGAAGAGGCCTTTTCGTTCCCCCTCTCATCTCAACGGAACGGTTGAGCTGCGATAATGCAATGACCGGAACATTGAGCTCCTTGGCAATGCTCTTCAGTGAACGTGAAATGTTACTGACCTCCTGCTCACGACTGCCCGCATTGTCAGGTCCCGACATAAGCTGGAGATAATCAACAATAATAACATCCAGCTTATGCTGAGCCATCAGCCGGCGGCATTTTGCCCTTAGTTCAAATATTGAAATTGCCGGAGTGTCATCAATATAGATCGGGGCCTGGATCAGTTTCTTGATCCTGGTATCCAGCTGCTTCCATTCCTCCTCCGTGAGCCTTCCGTTCCTGATCTTATCTCCCGCAATATCCGTTTCTGCTATTATAAGCCTGTTTACCAATTGTATCGATGACATTTCGCAGCTGAAAACAGCAACTTTTTTGCCATGCTCAATAGCCATATTTCTTGCCATGGAAAGGGCAAAGGCCGTTTTTCCCATGGAAGGTCTTGCCGCTATAATGATAAGTTCGGATTTCTGCCAGCCGGAGGTAAGCCTGTCTAGTTTTGAAAACCCCGAAGGAATACCAACCAGGGCATCTTCTCTCTTTCCTGCTTCCTCAATTTCCCGTATTACCTCCTTTATTACCATATTGATAGGAGATACCTCACGCTTGATATTTCCCTCGGCAATCTGGAAAAGCTCATTTTCCGAATAATCAAGAAGTTCAGTAACATCCCAGGTATCATCAAATGCCCTGGTCTGAATCTCCGTAGATACTCTTATAAGTTCCCGCTGAATAAATTTCTGAGCTACGATCCGGGCATGAAAATCAACATTTGCTGCCGATACAACCTTCGATGTCAGCTGGGAGAGATATACAGGACCACCTGCACTATCCAGTTCATTGTGTGCCCTGAGCTCCTCCGTGACAGTATAAAGATCTACCGGGTATTCCCTGGCAGAAAGATCTGCTATTGCCTTGAATATCTTTCTGTGGGAATCCTTGTAAAAACTTTCAGGCTTAAGAATATCCAGTATCGCAATCACCGCTTCCTTTTCAAGCATTATTGCTCCAAGAACTGCCTCCTCCATGTCAATAGCCTGAGGGGGCACCTTCCCCAGGTCCGGTAATGCCGTTATAGCTGGCTTACTGGTCCTTGTCTGTTTTGCCATACATTAATTTCCTTATTATCAATTGATTAAAAAAGATCCTGCAAATAATCATTCAGGTTTCAAAGGTAAAAATAACAAAATATTTCCCCCTGAAAGTACTGATTTTATTACAAACAACAACTGTTAAAAACTTGTTGAAAAATGAATGCCCGGGTTTGCCGGACAAGCTTACTGACCACTAAATATCACAACAATGAAGCTGAAAAAGAATGAGTGAAAGATAATTTATTATACTTTTATAAGAAATAGCACAGATATGATTACTTTTCCGGGAGCCAAGATCAACATAGGACTGAGGGTTATCGCCAGGCGCCAAGATGGTTTTCATGATATTGAGACGGTATTTTATCCTGTGGGATTGCGTGATGCACTGGAATTGGTGGCAGATCCCTGCAGTAACGGGAAAGATGAACTGGTAGTCACCGGCATAAATATCGGTTCAAAACCCGGGGATAACCTGGTTATAAAAGCCCTGAACAGGATGCGTGAGGATTATCACATCCCTGCCCTGAAAATACATCTTCACAAAAAAATACCTGCAGCAGCAGGTCTGGGCGGTGGATCTTCAGATGCAGCCTTCTTCCTGAAAGCTGTCAATAAATGTCTTGGACTGGGAATTGATACTGAAACCCTCCGGCAGATTGCACTTGAAATCGGAAGCGACTGTCCCTTCTTCATCGATCCTGTACCATCATACGCAAGGGGAAG
>JAAYKX010000067.1 GCA_012522155.1 Bacteroidales bacterium | reverse complement strand
TTTTTCCGGAGTCTTACTCTTTGTTTATCCTGAACCTGGTTTTTTTATCAGAAACCCCGGTTAAATTATACGGTCCACTTTATTACATCCGCCTCAGACATTGCGGGAATCTGCTGCCGTATCCTCCATTCCACTGGATAATAATTGTTTATCCTGCTGCCCACATTCTTTACAAACCCAAGATTAATCCCTTTATACTGAACCAGGTTCCGGCCCTCCGGCATATTGCCCGCAGCAGGCCCGGTCCTGCTCAGATATTCAAGTGCCTGATCGTATGGAAGATCTGCAAGTGGAAAGGCATCCGGTCTGCACTTTACCGACAAAGCAAGGTCATGAAGGGGAACACTGCCTGATTTGAGGAGCCTGGTTCCGGCTTTAACAATTTTCACTTCATCTGCTATTCTGTGGTAATCACTCACGCTGCACGGCAATGCCATCACCTCATCCCGGTACTTAACAATCCTCCCGGAAGGAAAATCCGCCATTCCCGAAACAGCAGCCATTTCTTCCCGGCTTACCCCTGCCGTATGCCTCCTGACTGATTTAGTATGTTTTTCCCGAACAGCTCTATCATGTTTCCCCGGAACAACTTTATCATGTTTTTCCGGAACTGCTTTAGCATGTTTCTCCACAACAGTGTCTTTCTTCCTTATTACCGAAATAAAAAAACCTTCACCCCTGATCCTTCCGGGGTAAAAACCATATCCGTAAATACCGCCGCGTTTAATTTCAGTGATTCCCTCAAATTGCGAAAAATCCGGTCTGACAGATTCAATCTCTGTCTTTTCAGAAAGCCAGATAATATTATCCTCATTTTCCGCAGGATTAAATGTACATGTACTGTAAATCAGTATTCCGTCCTCTCTGAGAGCCGGCCAGACATCCATCAGTATTCTCTTCTGTCTCAAGGCACAAAGTTCTGCATTCGATTCAGACCATTCGCTTCTGACGCTGATGTTCCTGAACATTCCTTCCCCCGAACAGGGGACATCAGCAAGAATAATATCAAAAAAACCGGTCAGACGGCCAAAGGCAGATGGATCTCCCTGAGTAACTATAAAATTAGGAACACCCCATTTACTGAGGTTCTCCATAAGGACGAATGCTCTTGTCCTGATAACTTCATTTGATACAAGCAGTCCGTTTTCACCTGCAAGTGATGAGAGGTGAATGCTTTTACCTCCTAGAGCAGCACACAGGTCGAGAATCCTGACGTACTCATTGTTATTACGTATCTGTCTGAATATTTCCCCGGAAATCATTCCTGATGCTTCCTGCGGATAATAACAACCTGCATGGAAGAGGGGATCCAGGGTAAATGAAGGACGACTGTCAAGATAGTATCCGTCACGGCACCAGGGTACGGGAGCAGAATTCAAAGGCTCCTTCAGCCACTTGTTCCGGTTTATCCGGATTGAAACGGGAGCAGCTTCGCCGAGTGCAGCCAGAAGCTGTTTGCTGTCAATATATTCTTGCTTCTCAATTCTTTTCCTGAAAGCAGAAGGAAACATGATTTCACTAATGAGAGTTTTGTCTGCCGGAATACTTTTTCCACAGATAATATACCGGAACTCCAAGCAAAACAATAATCAGTCCGGGGAAAGTGTATTTCGGTTTGTAAATAAGAAGAATAACCATAATTAGGACTGTAGCCAGAATGTAAACAGCCGGGATGACAGGATAGCCGAAAGCCTTGTAGGGACGGGGTATGTCCGGCCGCTTGACCCTCAGTACAAAAATGGCAAGGATGGTGATGGCGAAAAAAATCAGGACGGCGAAGATCACATAATCGAGGAGGTCGCTGTATGTACCGGACAGGCAGAGCAAAACCGACCATATGCCCTGAACGACAAGTGCAAAACCGGGTACCCCGAAGCGGTTGATCTCTCCTGCTTTTTTGAAAAACAGACCATCCTGTGCCATTGCATAATACACCCGGGGTGCCGTAAGGATCAGGCTGTGATTACAACCGAAGGTGCTGATCATTATAAACAGGGCCATTATTATTGCGGCATAATCGCCGAGGATGGCAAACATTGCTGATGTGGCCACTCTGTCGTCAGTTGCAAACTGTATCCCTCTGCTGAAAACATCTGTCCCCTCAATAGAGCCCCGCACGGGCAGAATGCTTATATAAATAAAATTTGTCAGAAGGTAAATAAGAGATACGAGCAGGGTTCCGTAAAAGAGACTCAGCGGGATAGTTCGTTTCGGATTGATGGTTTCACCCGATATATAGGTAACATTATACCAGGCATCGGAAGCAAAAAGAGATCCGACAAGTGCCATCCCGACAGCAGCAATAAGAGTCCATCCGGCAATCGGTATATTCTGCATATCTGCTCCTGTCTGACTTGCCTTCCAGAAAACTTCCCTGTTTATTTCAAGTGAATTAGTACTCTTGAGAGCGAAAAGTCCTACCAGAATAAAACCCGCAAGAGCTATAACCTTTGTTGAGGAAAAAATATTCTGAACAATCTTCCCGGTAACTATTCCTCTGGTATTAAGCCATGTAAGAAAGATTATCATGGCAATAGCCACAATCATTGTGGTGTTTATCTTCAGCAATCCTGCATCCACCACAATGTTGGACTCAGATATCCACGGAAGAAGAACACCGCTGAATTTTGCGAATGCAACAGCAACTGCAGCTATCGATCCGCACTGAACAACAAGAAAAGTTGTCCACCCGAACAGAAATCCAGCAAGCGGATGGTAGGCTTCCTTGAGATACACATACTGACCTCCCACGTCGGGCATCATGGATGCAAGCTCACCATAACTTATTGCCCCGATGA
>JAAYKX010000066.1 GCA_012522155.1 Bacteroidales bacterium | reverse complement strand
TTGCCTTCATGTCAAGCACACTTTTTGACGGTCTTACCAATGCAGTGGTGGCAACCAGTCCTGTCAGCTCATCCATGGCATAAAGGGTCTTTTCCATAAGTGTGACCGGTTCAGTATCAGTAACCAGGCCCCATCCGTGACTTAATACGGCACGTATATATTCTTCAGGCCAGTCATTTTCCTCCAGTATCTTCTTCGTCATTATACAATGCTGTTCGGGATACATCTCATAATCAAGGTCATGAATCAGACCGACAATGCCCCACTTTTCCTGGTCTTCATTCCATTTTCCTGCCATGTATCTCATTACAGCCTCCACGGCAAGAGCATGCTTTATCAGGCTGTCTGTCCTGTTATATTTCTTCAGGAGTTCAAGTGCGCTTTCCCTTGTAGGAGTCATAAACAGTATATTTCATTGTTTAACGGGACTGAATCTGTTATGGTATGAGTGAAGAGATCAGCGCCGTGCTTTGATTACAGGTACTGCCCTGCTCCGGCCCGCATAATCAACCCTCAGGTAATAATGTCCGGGAAGAAGCTTTTCAGTTCTGATAGTTATTTCATTAGTTCCCGGGTGTATGTTTTCTTCAATATCAATGAGTTTTCCACCCTGACTGTTGAAAAGCGAGATCCTTGCCCTGTCATCGTTTTCGTTTTCGGCTTCGGCATTGATTTCTACAACCAGCTTATCGGCAAAGGGATTGCCCTTTACCAGAAGAGGTTCATCAATATTTATGTTTTCAATGTTTATCCTCAATGTGTCATTTGCCTGGCAATTATCATTGTTGTCATAGCTGTATATAACCAGGTCATAAACTCCGTAGCGCGCCAAATTTGCATAAACATCAAATTTTACAAGGACTGAATCGCCAAAACTGGAAAGAGTGTCAGTGAAATGTTGCCTGACAGGCATGCCGCCGTTCAGGGAATATGCGAGATTGAAGCCATGGATTGGCTCAAGGCTTTCATTGACCATTTTGACAATAACCTTTTCCCATCCGGGTTTATCTTTCTGTACAGGACTAATAATCCTTTCAGTCACCAGATCCCTTTCAATGTACGTCACACCACCCGGTCCTGCAAAATCAATCATATCAAGCATTGCGCAATCCCTGCCCTGCGATACGGACTGATCTTTTTTGTAACGCCATTCAAATTTGTTATAGCCGGCAGGTACCGGTATCACCTTCCTTTGCCAGGGTATTTCTCCCGATTTGCGGAGTAACTCCTCATCATTCAGATAAAAGGCAAAATAGTCGTAGTTTGGCTCCGATGAAACAGTATAATGAAATTTAAGTGTGTCGGGAGTATCATAATACGTCTTTATTATCAAGGATGAAGATTCATTGTGGCCTATTATCCCGGACCGGGCTGACAGGTTGCCGTCTGTTGATCCGGCATCTGTAATTGTCCAGGGCCTGGGACTGATGTTTATCCAGGGGAACACGCTGAATGAAGAGCCTTCAAAAGATTCCCTGATCCGGCCGACACGGAAGGTGAAATCTTTTTCAACAGTATAGGGTCCGCAGTTGAGCACAGCTTTGACAGTAATTGTTGTACCCGATTTTACAGACGGGGAAAGCTGGACAAGTACCGGTATCTCGGTAAGAACCCCGTCCTGCAGTATTCCTGAATTTTTGCCCGGCTCCAGAATGCTTATTTCAGGATCTGTGCTTGATAATGAAAATTTGCCCGAGGTACTGCTGCTTCCGTCATTTTTCACCGAGAAGACAAGGTGGAAGGTCTCACCGGGGTTGGCAACCTGGTCACCATTTCCTGTTGCTTCATCATTAAGATAAAATCCAAGTATGTCAAGGTCAGGGGCATGAATGTAAAAATCAATTTTCAATTCCCTTGTCTCAACCTCGTCTTTCAGTATTATGTCAAGGGTCACCAGGCTTTTGTCAACAATGTTTTCAGAAACCTTTAGAAGTAATTTATTGTTCACCGTTATTTCATGCCCTGCAGGCAGGTCACCAATCATTACAGAATCGCTTGTCAGCGTGATGTATTCTGATGAAGAAGAGATTTTCGCATATAAATTTTTTGAATCGGTAAGGCCGAGGTTGGCAATTTTAAGATCAACAGAGAGGTTTTCCCCGAAATCGGCTTTTCCGTCATTGTTGCCTGATGTGTCATTTATCTTTGCTTCGGCCAGGTTGAGAAATCCCCTGGCAACATTTGAGAAATAAATGGTTTTTATAAGCGGAATTTTATTCTGTCCGGTCATCACCACCAGGCATGAATCATCTGATACGCCCGGAAATTTTAGTGTTATTGATCCTGAGGGTTTTGTATGAGATGCATCCCAGAGGCTGCCTGAATTTGAAATGGCAACATAGGATCCCGGTTCGGCCATGAATGTCCATGATTTGATACCGTTGGGCAAAGTGTCCGGCAGGATTGTCCTGAATGTGTCCGGAGTCCCTATAATAGGTATCATGCTCGGATCGCCCACAAGATTGTATGTTTCCCAGTAATATTTTTTACGCCAGGTAGTACTTTCACTTACAGACATATTACCTGAATAAACTATTTGTCCCATGGTGGTATACCAGTCAGTCCGGGCTTCGCCGTGAGTGTGGAAAAGCCGGTCAAATGCACCCAGACCGGTTGTTTCATAAGTGGGATTGCTTGAAGGGGTACATGCACCGACAGCCCAGTAAAAGTCCTCGTTCCAGTACGAATCGTTTGAACAGCCGATGAATCCGATAGCTCCCTTTTCTCTGGCAAGCACCATCCTGTTTCCCAGTGAGTTAATATTAAACTGGGATGTCTGGCAGGCATTACTTATAATGAAGGGGTACATGTTGGTGTTTCTCAGTTTTCGTACATCCGATGTATCTATGTTGATATGAAGCCAGGCTGTTGATGATCCGTGTCCGGTATAGTTGACAAAGGACAATCCCTGGTTAATCAGACTGATGACAGACTCCTTGTGGGCTGACTGCGGAGTCTGGGGATAATAGAAATGATATCCGTTTATGTTGTTTTCCTCGTTCAGGTAATTTTCGATCACATATTTTATCTGGCCGTTCATGTAGTCGGCATAGCTTGCATCATGGCCCGAGGTGATCATTGCATTTGAATGGAATCTGTTGGAATCGGCATATTCAAATTTTTCATACCTGATAATCTTGTCAACCACACCCTTAAGCTCATTGGTATCTGCTACCGGGAGCCTCCCGATAAACATTTCAGGAAAATAGTCTCCATTGCCGTCAAATTCACCGTAATACAAATCTGTTACGTTTTCTTTCCCGTAATATGGTATCTTTGACGTATTGCCGACGATGAGCAGGTATTCGGGAGGAGGATTATCAGCTGTTGAGGAATAATACAGATCGGTGAGGGAATTTTTAATTTCCTTGTAGGTCTGACCGGCATATTCAGCGCCCCTGTATAAAACATCAATCCTGAAACCCTTTATGGTTTTCCAGCGGATCAGAGGTTCAAGGTGATGCCTGAAGGCTGTGTCGGTGAGAATAACCATTCTGAGGGGCTTTTCTGAAAACACCGGTAAATCTGAACTTTTGGCATAATTGAGAATCCCTTTTTCCAGTGTTTTCCGGAAGACAGTGGATTCAGGATAGGTTTTTGAAGCTGTTCCGGTTCCGCTGAAACGGATCTCTATCTTCATTGATGTTATTGCCTCAACGACATTAAGATGAGGATTATATCTCACAGGAGATATAAGAAGACTGGCAATGTTTTTTCCCCTTATGGTACCGATTGATGCTATTGAAACAGTATCTGAAGATATAAATTCCCGTTTTGCATACATCGTTTTGTTCATCGAAAACTGTTGTTTTGTATTCCCTGAAGCCTTGGATTCACTTTCCTGGGCAGGGAAAAGAACTCCTTCGATATTTTTTTTGCCGGGATCTATCTTTTCTGCCTCTACATCTGTTATTCTGATGCTGTATGTATGTCCTGCCGGTATTGTAATCAGTTTGCTGAAAACAGGAAGCTCGGGACTGCCGGTTTCCGATGTCTGTGTGTGACCCGGGATATGGATCCTGTAAAATGATCCCTTATCATTTTTAAACTCCCTGAGATTGATTTCCGGTATGGAATAATCAATGCGTATTGAACGTGCGGATACAACAACATCATTTTCCTGCTTTTCACCTCTGAAACTGATCGTACAGTTTTTACCGGTCTGACCATGCATAACCGGGGTGATAAACAGAATGCCAAGCAGAAACAGTGACTTTTTTATATACCCTGAATGCATCAATGTCAATTAATTGATCCATTAACCTTAATTCAAATGCAAGTTATTAATTTTACTCCATTTACCTGCAGCCTTAAGACATAAATTTGATAAACCATCAGAGATTACTATTTTTACAGATGTTTTTGTATGACGAATAAACCATGATTAATGAAAAGGGGCATACAGATTTTAATCATTTTAATCTTAACTACAATGACTTCAGGATCAAACTTCAGGGATTTACCTGCCTCCGATACAATAAAAACCCCGGCTGGTGATGTCGAAATGTTCTTTATAGGACACGGTTCGCTGATGTTCAGGGTGAATGATTTCTGTATTCATATTGATCCGGTCAGAAGCTCCGGCAGTTATGAAAATCTTCCGGAGGCCGACCTGATACTGGTTACACATGAACATTATGATCATCTTGATCCGGAACTTATTGCCACTCTCAAAAAAGAGGATACAATTATGTTCAGCAACGGCACTGCGGCTTCGGAAATTAACTGGGCACAGGCAATGGCTGCCGGAGATGTGCGAAGTGCCGGCGGAATTGTAATTGAAGCTGTTCCCGCTTATAATATAGTCAATATGAGATCACCGGGACTCCCTTTTCATCCTAAGGGTGTCGGGATCGGTTTTATTCTTACCATTGGCGATAAAAGATTTTATGTTGCCGGTGATACGGAAAACACACCGGAAATGAAAGCTTTAAAAGATATTCATGTTGCTTTTTTGCCCATGAACCTTCCATATACCATGAGCCCTGAAATGGTTGCAGATGCTGCACTGGCTTTCAGGCCGGAAATATTGTATCCTTACCATTACGGGGAAACTGATACCGGAAAACTGGCAGAGCTGCTCAGGAATTCAGGCATTGAAATAAGAATCAGAGATTTAAAATAATCAATATGACTAAAATATCAAGAAGAGGATTTTTTAAAAAAGGTGTTGCAGGTGCGGGGGCAATTGCAATATCCCCGGTAATGATACCGGCTCCGCAGCAGACCCGGGATCTTATTTACAGGACACTCGGCAGAACGGGAATCAGACTGCCCGTGGTCAGCTTCGGGGTAATGCGTTCAGATAATCCGAATCTCTGCCAGGCTGCATATGACAGGGGAATGAGGCTTTTTGATACGGCCAATGGTTATCTTGGAGGAAAGAGTGAGGTGATGCTCGGGAATTTTTTCAGAAATTACCGGCGAGATTCATTTATTATCTCCACAAAAGTGAGAACTTCCCGGGACAGGCAGGGGCGACCGGATAACCAGGCAACATCTGAAAAGTTCATGGAATTTTTTAATGTGAGTATGTCGAGACTCAAAATGGACTATGTGGATATTCTCTATGTTCATGATGTAAGCAATCCGGAATATCTGGAATACAAACCCGTAATAGATACTGTTAAAAAACTGAAACAGGAGGGCAGGATAAAATATATAGGTTTTTCCACTCACAGCAATGAACCTGAAGTGATAAATGCTGCAGCGGATCAGGATGTATGGGATGTAATACTGACACAATACAATTACCGGCTTGCATATGTTCCGGAGCTGAATGCTGCAATCCGGAAGGCTGCTTCAGCCGGTATCGGTATTGTGGCAATGAAAACACTTGCCGGCGGATTCCTCGACAGGGAAAGGACAAAGCCCGTGAATGCGACAGCTGCCCTTAAATGGGTACTGCAGAATCCTGATGTTCATACAACCATACCGGGTATGACTGCATTTGAACAGGTGGATATGAATGCAGGAATAATGGAGGATTTTACACTCTCCGAACAGGAAAGGTCTGAACTCACAGCTTCGCTGGATGACCCTGGACTGATTTGTTCCGGATGCAGCCATTGTATTGCTGATTGTGTAAAAAACCTGCCCGTAAGGGACATAATGCGTGCCTATATGTATGCATACGGATACGGCAACCCGGCTATGGCCAAAAATTTACTTGCTGAACTGGGAACAGGTGAAAATCCATGCGATGGATGTGATATCTGTAATGTAAGCTGTTTCCGGAATTTTGACCTGAAGGAAAAAATTGCAGATATTTCAAGACTTCACAGTGTGCCATCTGATTTTCTTGCCTGAATATCATAATTTTGAAAAAAATGAAAAAACTGCTGATCTTCCCACTTGTTTTTATGTTACTGTCACCTCCCGCTGCCGGTCAGGATTTTGCATTTCCTGATCTTCGGGGATTCAGAACAGTAACTGAATATCCGGTCTATCTGCCTGATAATTTGTGGGATTTTATAAACGGAGCTGCTGACGGATTTCTTGCTCTGGGTTTCAGGGACCTTAACGTTGCGGAATACAGGAAGGGAAAAAACTCCATTAAGCTTGAGATTTACAGGCATGAAAATCATACCATGGCTTTTGGTATTTATGCATCGGAGCGTTCTCCTTACTTTAATTTTCTGAGGCTGGGAGCACAGGGATACAATGTTGACGGAGCCATTAATTTTTTTAAGGGAAACTTCTATGTGAAGATCAGAACATATTCGCAGAAGGCAAAAATACTTCAGGCTGCTGAAACACTTGCATACAGGGTGGCAGACATGCTTCCCGGAGAAAGTACAATGCCGGCACTGCTGGCCAGGTTTCCCGCTGAAGGGAAAGTTTCCGGGGAAGAAGTTTATATCAACGATAATGTGCTGGGACACAGTATTCTTAGTTCTGCATTCATGGCGTCCTACGAAACCGGAAATGACAGTTTCAATATCTACCTGATACAAAAGGATTCTGCAGAGGAAATACGTGACATGGCAAAAGCATATCTTAACACAGCCGGTGTGGAGACATTTCCGGGGGATGAAAACCGATTTGTTTTTACTGACGGCTACAATGGCACCATATTCCTTTCGTGGAAGGATGATTTGATGGTGATCATATCAGGACTGGCAAAGGATCAGACCGCTATTGCATTCAGGTACACTACCGGAATCCTTGAGTAAAAGACAGGGACTTGTTTCAGCCTGTACCAAGTTTTTCACTGATTATTTCCATCAGGTCATCATAAGTCTTCACTGCCACGAGATCCCTGTTGTCGGCAATCACATTCTGAGGAGGCCTGAAAAGTGTTCCCCTTTCTGCCTTACGCAGCATCTGAATGTCATTGTATGAGTCACCAATAGCTATAACTTTGAAATTCAGCTTCTGAAATGCTTCAACAACTTTCATTTTTGCCTCCGGCTGACGAAGATTGTAATCAGTAATCATGCCTTCCCTGTTTATTGTGAGGTGATGGCAGAGCAGGGGAGGCCAGCCCATCTTTTTCATAAGGGGACCGGCAAATTCCCTGAAGGTATCTGATACTATTATCAGTTGTGCTTTTCCGTGGAGCCAGTTGATAAAATCTACTGCTCCCGGCAGGGGTTCAAGGCCGGAAATGACAGTCCGGATATCTTCGATGCTTATGCCGTGCTGACTGAGTATCTCCAGTCTTCTTTTCATAAGCACATCATAATCATTTATATCACGGGTTGTTAATTTAAGCTCTTCAATACCTGTTTTTTCTGCAACATTGATCCATACTTCCGGTACAAGTACTCCTTCAAGGTCGCTGCAAATAATATACATGTTTTATATGTTAACTGTGTTTGAAAATATACCGGATGAATGATCCGTAATCATTTTCCATCTGAGTATAATCCTCTTCAAGTTCTTCCAGATTCTCAAGTGAAGGATGACCCGGGGGAGTATAATCAAGGATCCTTTCTATCTCGCCGGGAAATTTTGCAGGATGTGCTGTTTCCAGGGAAATATAAACAGTTTCGTGCTCTTTTTCCAGTGATCCCATCCCGCGATAGTGTTCAAGCCCTTTCCATGCAACTGCTCCGTGAGGTTCAAAAAGTATTCCGTGATCCCTGTAAGAGGAAGCTATGGTTTCCCTGGTAGTATTATCCGATACCGAAATACCATGAAAATCCCTTCTCATCCGTTCCAGGTCAGGTGGTTTAAGAATATTACCCTGTTCATCCATCATCCCTCCGTACAGGGCTACAATTCTTGCAAGGTTGCTGGGATGGCCCACGTTCATGGCACTTGAGATGCAATTTCTCGATGGTGCGATTATTTTGTATACTCCGGTCCGGAGATATTCCGGAACTTCGTCATTTTCATTGGTGGCAATAATGAACTTTTTGACAGGCAGTCCTGCCTCCCTGGCAATTATCCCTCCCATAAGATTTCCGTAATTGCCTGATGGAACGCTGAATATAACCGGCAGGGAAGCTGTGCGCGACCATGCATATATGTAATAAACAGACTGGGGGAGCAATCTTCCTATATTGATTGAATTTGCTGATGTCAGGTTGAGATCCGACAGGGATTTGTCGAGAAATGCTTTTTTAACAATATGCTGACAGTCGTCGAATTTTCCATTGATCCCTATCACTTTGACGTTTCCGTGGAGGGTGGTCATCTGTTTTCTCTGGGTATCGCTTACTTCTCCGAGAGGAAAAAGAATAATGACATTGATATTTGACAAACCGTGAAAGGCACTTGCAACAGCACTGCCCGTATCTCCCGATGTTGCCGTGAGGATGGTATAATGCTTCTTTTCGCCGGCGGTAAAATGGTTCATGAGACGGGCCATCATCCTTGCGGCAAAATCCTTAAAAGATGCTGTCGGACCCTGGTCCAGACGGAGTATATAGGATCTTGTCCCTGCAGCTTCGATGGGTATGTCAAAATTATATGCATCCCTGCACAGTGAGATCAGTACCTCTGCTTCAATCTCGGTTTTCAGGAATTTGTACAGAAAGCTGAAAGCTGTTTCAGGATAATCTTTCCCGCGGTAGCCTGATAGTTCTTCCGGGCTGAGTGACGGAATGAACCGGGGCATGTACAAGCCCCCGTCAGGTGCTATGCCTCTCATCAGGGCCTCCCGGAATGATACTTCCGGCGCTTTCAGATTGGTTGAATAATACTTGATTCTCTCTTCCAACGATATATTTTTAATTATTAATGCTATACATTTATCACTCTCATGAGATCTGCAAATACGCCGGCAGCAGTGACATCTGCTCCTGCTCCATAACCCTTTATCACCATTGGCAGCTCACAATACCTTTTCGTGGTCAGCAGAACAATGTTGTTGCTGCCTTCAAGGAAAAATGAAGGATGGTCGGGTCCGACTGTCACAAGTTCCACTTTTGCCTTACCCTGATCAAGAGTTGCGGTGAATCTCCATTTCCTGTTTTGTCTTTCAAGCTCAATGCGCTTTCTTTCAAATTCATCATCCAGGGATTCAACCTTTTTGTAAAAATCATTTATGTTACCGCTGAAGCATTCATCGGGGAGAAACTTTTTTACAACAACATCCTTGTATTCCAATTTATATCCTGACTCACGGGCAAGGATGAGGATTTTTCTTACAACATCCGTTCCGCTCAGATCTATCCGGGGATCCGGTTCAGAATATCCTTTTTCCCTGGCCAGTTTTATGGCCTTGCTCAGTGGCAGGGAAATGTTCATTTCATTGAATATGAAATTGAGGGTTCCTGACAGTACGGCTTCAATCCTGAGAATCTTATCTCCACTGAGTACCAAATCGTTTATTGTTTTGATAATTGGCAGACCTGCACCAACCGTGGTTTCGTAAATGAATCTGACATCTCTTTCCGCGGCAGTGCTTTTAAGCTGATGGTAGTAGGAATAATCCGATGAACAGGCTATTTTATTTGCAGCTACCACAGAGATGTAGGCTTCAAGGATTTCTGCATACCGGGCAGCAACCTTTTCATTGGCCGTGCAATCGATGAACACTGAATTCCTGAGATTCATGTTTTTCATGTTACGGATGAAAAGTGCAATATCTGCTTTCTTCCCTTCATCCTTAAGTGTTTCGCGGAATGATTCGAGCCTGATACCTCCGGCTTCAGTTAACATTCTGCGGGAGTTGGTAATGCCTGTAAGCCTCAGATTCAGCTTGTAATCGTCAAGAAGAACTTTTTGCTGCTTCCCGAGCTGTTTAAGCAGGCTTGTTCCGACAAGCCCAGTTCCGGCAATGAACAGATTCAATTCCCTGATACGTGAGAGGAAAAAGCCTTCATGTATGACGTTCAGTGCCTTTTTGAGACTTTCCGACTTTATTACCACTGAAATATTAAGTTCCGATGAACCCTGTGCGGTAGCAATCACATTAATTCCACTGCTTCCCAGTGCTCTGAACAATGTGGCTGAGATGCCGGGAGTATTTTTCATTTTTTCTCCCACAATGGCAATAATTGACAGATCCTTTTCAACAATGATCCTCAGCTCCCCGAAAGCGGAAATTTCACGTTCAAATTCTTTTGCTATAGCTTCTGTTGCTGCCCCGGAATCAGAGGGTTTAACGGCGAAAGTGATTGAATATTCTGATGAGGCCTGTGTTATAAGGATGATATTGACCTCGCTTTTTGCCAGTGCTCCGAACAGTCTTGCTGATATTCCTGTAACTCCAACCATTGCAGGTCCCTGAAGGGTGACAAGGTCTATGTGATCAACCGAGGATATTCCTTTGATAAGACTTCCGTCATGATCACTATGGTCATTATTTATCAGGGTTCCTTCAGCTTCCGGTTTGAAAGTGTTTTTAACCAGTACAGGGATGTTTTTTCGGAAAACAGGTCTGAGGGTAGGGGTGTAAATTACCTTTGCACCGAAGTGTGAAAGTTCCATTGCCTCGGAATAGGTCAGGCTTTCAATTGTATAGGCTTTTTCTACCTTTTTGGGGTCGGCAGTCATAAAGCCGTCCACATCCTTCCATATTTCAAGGATTTCTGACTTTAATGCGGCAGCCACAATTGCTGCCGTATAATCGGATCCTCCCCTTCCAAGGGTGGTGGTGTCGCCCTGATGGTTACTCGAAATATAGCCGGGGAGTACCACAAGCTTATCGGTATTTTCAAGTGCTGCCCTGATAAGAGAATTGCTGAGCGGAAAATCAACAATTGCATTTCCCGGCCTGCCTTCCGTTTTTATCAGTTCCCTGGAATCAATATGAAGAGAATCTTCCAGGTACAGACTGATTATAAAGGAGGATATCCTTTCACCGCTTGCAAGTATCTGCTCCTGGGCATGACCTGTAGATTCGCGCAGGAGATAGAATCCCCTCAGGGCCTCCCCGAGTTCATTGAAAATATTATCGATGTGTTTGTTTGCCCTGTTCAGATCATCTTCCCTGTCCAGGAGTCCGGAAGCAAATTCCCGCTGGACTGAAATCAGTTTTTCAAGGCTTTCAGCATACTCCTCCTTTCCATGTGATGCGAGTTCCGCGATCCGGGACAAATGGTCGGTTACTCCTTCAAAGGCTGAAACAACAACAATGCATGGAAGACTGTTACGCCTTATGATTTCCTTTACTTTTCTTATACTCTCCGGCGTTCCCAGTGATGAGCCCCCGAATTTCAGGACTTTCATATTCCGTTCATTTTTTTATCGTAAAAGGGCGTTGTTGAAAATAACGCCCTGTAAAAATTCGTTTATTAAAATATTGTGGTCTAGCTGCCGGAAGCCTTTTCAAGTCTTTTTAAAATTGAGAAGATAAATACTGCTGAAAGCAACAGGCAGGCGATGAATATCAGCCAGAGTGTACTGAGCTGTATCTTGTCCCAAAGCAGTGTTCCTATAAAAAGAAGCTTGTTGCCTGCGGCAGTAGCCAGGAGCCATCCGCCCTGCATAAGGCCCTGGAACCTTGAAGGAGCAACTTTTGACACAAAGGACAGCCCCATCGGACTCAGGAACAGTTCTGCCACTGTAAGGATCAGATAGCTGTTTATCAGCCAGTACGGTGATACCCTGTCACTGTCCGCTACCGGCGCTCCGTCCAGCGATGCCGGCGAGGGCACACCGATGGACCCTATAAGTACAATAAGAAATCCGACGGAAGCAATCAGCAATCCGATACCTATTTTCTTTGGTGTTGAGGGTTCAATTCCTTTTTTGTTAAGCCAGGAAAAGAATGCAAGTACCGGGAAGGTAAGTGCCACAATGAACAGAGGATTGAACTGCTGGAAAATTTCCGGTGATATGGCATTCTGCGGACCAAAAGGGTCAAGGAATCTTCCGAGCAGGGTGGTGGGATCAAAACCTGTAAGGAAAAAAACAGAAAACCAAAGACCTGCAGCAAATAATACTGCCCCGGTGATCCTGAAATTCCGCGGCTGGCTTTTGAAGAACAGCATAATTATACCTGCAATGGCGGCGATAAAGGCAAGGATTGAAGGCAGTGTGAAAAACAATCCGGTAAACGGACCCACCTGCTTGACTGTATAATCCCTTGCAAACAGTGTTAGTGTAAGGCCGTTCTGGTGAAATGACATCCAGAAGAAAATAGCAACAAAGAAAACCAGTACCAGTGCAGTTACTCTTGCCCTTTCATCTTTTTGTGAACTGAGGATTATCCATGTGACAAAGCCTGCAAAGAGTCCGAAGGCAAGTCCCGTTGCAATATCTATCTGACTCAGCAGCTGAAGCAGGAATGCGGTGATTCCCATGGCTGCAATTGCTGCTGCAATGGGAAGAGCTTTGAAATCAATCTTTTCAGCTGTTTTGACAACTTTCTTCTCTTCACTGGCAACTGATACAACCCTGTCCTTGCTGGGCAGCATTTTATTGAAAATCACATATACCAGCAGTGAAACTATCATTGCACCGGCTGCCACGGCAAAAGCATAATTGTAACCCCTGGAAAATACTTCAAGATAATCATTGGCAAAAGCAGAAAGATCACTGACAGGGCCGTTGAGACTAACTTTTCCGGCAAGCTGCTGAAAGGTGGTAATATCGGTCAGCGTACCCTTGTTGAACTGATGACAGAGGGAAGGAAGGCTTGCATCATGCAGAAAGCCGTTGGTTTTCAGCCACCAGTTCCGCATGCCGTCGGCAGCATGGGGTGCAAAAAAAGCACCAACGTTGATGCCCATATAAAAAATCATAAAGGCTGTATCCCTTAGTTTTGAATATTTGGGGTCATCATACATCTGGCCGACCACTGCCTGAAGATTTCCCTTGAAAAGACCATTGCCCAGTGCAATGGTTCCGAGTCCGACAAGGGTAACCGTTAGTGTCATGCCGGGTATGGCCATTACAAAATAACCGACAAACATTACTACTATTCCGGCAAGTATGACAAGTTTGTATTTTTTTGTGGAATCTGCCAGAATGCCGCCTAAAAGGGCGAGTGCATAAATGGCAAAATAGAACCAGCTGTAGATGTCGCCTGCTGCTTTGGCTGTAAGATCATATTTAGCCTGAAGAAAAAGCACCAGGATGGCCATCATGGTATAGAAGCCAAACCTTTCACCCATGTTTGAGAAAAAGGCAACAAGTAATCCCCTGGGATGATTTTTTAGCATAAATTCAATTTTATATTCATTTACAATGTGTTGCTGACCTGAAGGTTAAAAAACAAACTGCCGGAAAACCGGTCCTGCCGCTACGATAGCGGCAGGAAACAAATATATTAATCTTTTTTAATTATTGGTTTTAGAGATTAAATTTGTGGTAAAATGTATTGTACTGATGAAGATATTCAACTCAGCACAGATCAGGGAGATTGATGATTACACCATAAAACATGAACCGGTAGCTTCCGTTGATCTGATGGAACGTGCGGCAATGAAACTCCTTGGGTGGTACAGGGAGAGATTTCCGCGTTTCAGGCGAATACTGATTTTTGCCGGACCCGGCAACAACGGCGGTGACGGACTGGCTCTTGCAAGATTGCTTGAAGGACAGGGTTATAAACCGGAACTGTATTATGTTCACTTCAGTGACAATACTACGCCGGACTGGAAGATTAACAGGGAAAGGCTTCAGAAATTAACCCGGGTTCCGTTTACTGTCATTGATTTGGCGGAACAGTTTCCGGCGACCGGCTCAGGGGATGTCATAGTTGATGCGATATTTGGTTCAGGACTGTCCCGGCCCGTGACCGGACTTGCTTCAGAGGTGATCAGGATGATCAATCAAAGCGGAAGGACCGTGATAGCTGTTGATATTCCTTCCGGACTGATGGGAGAGGATAATCTGTCGAATGATCATAACAGCATTGTCAAGGCTGATTATACTCTCAGTTTCCAGTTTCCAAAACTGTCATTTTTGTTCAGGGAAAATGAAATATATACCGGAGAATGGTTTGTCCTGCCCATTGGACTTGATGCCAGGGCTGTAGCTTCGATAAAAACTCCCTGGGAATTTGTGGAGAAATCCCAGGTGGCATCTGTTTTGAAAACCAGAAACAGGTTTGATCATAAAGGTATATACGGACATGGTCTTCTGATCGGAGGCTCCCGTGGAAAAATGGGTGCAGTTGTCCTTGCTGCCAGGGCTGCGATGCGGACAGGTGCCGGACTGATAAGCTGTCATGTCCCGGCAGGCGGAAATATAATTCTGCAGAGCACTGTTCCGGAAGCTATGGTCATACCTGACAGGGAGGATAATCATATTTCCGGTATTGATCTTTCCGAAGCGTTTGACGCTTACGGGATCGGTCCCGGTATGGGAACCGGAAAAGAGTCAGGCGAGGCTCTTGGCAGATTTCTTCTTTCGTGCACCAGGCCTGTTGTTATTGATGCTGATGCCCTGAATTTATTGTCCCTGAACAGGAAGTGGCTTGACAGCCTGCCGGAGAAAACAATACTGACACCACATCCTAAAGAATTTGAAAGACTTGCCGGCAGGACCGCATCGGGTTTTCAGCGTCTTGAAAGACAGCTTGAATTTTCAGTCACTTATAAATGTGTTGTAGTGCTTAAAGGTGCCTATACTTCGGTCAGCGATCCGTCGGGTAATGTCTGGTTTAACAGTACCGGCAACCCGGGGATGGCAACAGCCGGAAGCGGTGATGTTCTTACCGGAATGATACTCTCCCTTCTGGCCCGGGGATATGATACAGTGAATGCAGCAGTAAGCGGTGTTTTTCTTCATGGTCTTGCCGGTGATGTTGCTGCAGAAAAATTATCCCCTGATGCCCTTGTTGCTTCTGATATAGTTGACGGAATTTCTGAAGCTTACAGGAGAATAAGAGGAGAGATCTGACGTTTTAAGAAACAAAAGCTGTAAAGCCTTATCTTAGCAGGATAAGTTTTTTGATTATTGAATAATAAAAATCACACAGATGAAAAAAACAGGATTATTACTTACCAGCTTAATAATAATATTCTTTGCCGCCTCCTGTTCCCTTTTACGGACATCATCGAAACCGTATACAAGGGTGACACCGCTTACTGATACAACAGTGCTGAGGGACGGCAGCCTGGTTTATGCCCTGCCAAGAACCATGTTTACCGTAAAGGTTGAACTTGAAAGAACAATTGAGCTTTCCGGGCCTTATGCTGCCTATGCCGATGAGCTTCTTGGCCTCCGGAATGTTATACTGCATGAAAATGAAAACTGGGCGGTAAGGAGTGTTGCAGTCAGCTCACATGAAGAGGCAGATCCCTCGGAATTCTATGTGATTGAAAGTAATACCCTGGTTCAGCCGAATTATCTTGCACTTAGAAAGGAAGGACTGATATTTGATCTGTATCCCCGTACATCATCCCGGATAACTGATGAATCAGACGGTAAGGAAATTGATGTAAGCAGGTTCAGATCATTTGACCTGGGTTCGGATGAATATTACAGGGTTCAGACTGATACAGTCTATAAACGGGTGAGTGTGGACGAGCAGTTTATCAGAATTCCGTACACGGTGGAAAAAAGGAAAAAATTCTCTGATGCCCAGCTTGCCGAAAGAGCTGCAAGAAGACTCATGGACCTGAGGGATGGTAAGTTTCTTATCCTTATGGGTGAAGCCAATGTTTTTCCCCAGAGCAGTGCAGCCATTGACGAGATTAACCGGATGGAGAGGGAACTTACTGAACTGTTTACAGGTAAGAGTATTATAGATATCAGAACATTTACCTACAGTATTGTCCCCGAAAAAAGGATGGTAGGTGAAGAAGTGGAAATATTCCGGTTTTCAGAAGTGACAGGTCCGGAAACGGCGGATTCTGAATCCGGCATGCCGGTGGTTATGGAATTGATGCCTGAAGAAAAAACAAGGGATATTGCAGTTATTGCAGCTGATCCGGCTGATGCCCTGTCTTCTGTTCCCGGCAGGGTCTATTACCGTATACCTGATATTGTAAATGTTACCGTAAGGCTGGGAGATGAAACATTATACAACTCAAGGAAGCTGGTATGCCAGTTTGGCAAAGTCATGCAACTGCCTGCCAACTACATAATTGGTAAGTGATTATTGCAGTTTGCCTGTAAAATTTTTCTGAAACTCATCCCATTCCCGGGTTTTATAGGCATTATCGGCAAAGAAACTTAATAAGACTTCCATATCTTTTGCAGCCCTGAAACCGGGTACCGGTGAAACTGCAAACCTGTCATCCTCCCGGGTCATAAAAACCACGGTAGGATAGGATAGCTGTCCCTGAAGAAGAGCTACGGCAAGCTGATGAGCCTTTCCGGCTTTTCCGTCATTGATAAAGGTTTGTCCCAGGAATGTAATATTGTTTTTTCCTTCTGCATCGAATTTCACGGGATAAAATTTCCTGTTCAGCAAATCGGCAATGACAGGATCAGTAAATGTTTCATTGTCCATTTTCTTACACCATCCGCACCAGTCAGTATAGGTGTCAATAAATATTGGACGGGGAGATTTGTTATATAGTTTTTCCGCTTCTTCAATTGAATACCATCTGACACCCGTTTCAGTTGCCGGGGCTGTGACCTGGGAAAGCAGTACTGACGAAAATACTGTTACCAGCAATAGTGTGAATACTTTTTTCATTTTTCTGTTTTAATTAGTGCAAAATAACCGTAATTTCCTGAATTGATAAAAAAAATTAGATATCATCAGTTATTGAAATAACAACAATTTTGGTCTGACAATGTTCATTGCAGATTAATATCAGGAAATTCATTTGTTTTATTTTTTACATTTACGGCCATTAAGCTCTGGGAATTTATGGAAACAAATTTAAGAACACTGCGTGATTCAGTCGCTTTGAGATGGTTTGTACTGGTTTTACTGAGTGCACTGATGTTTGCAACTTACTGGTTTCAGGATTTTTTTTCCGGCCTGAAAGGACTGATGGAAGCGGAACTTGGGTTTTCCAGCGAGGAATTTGGAAGACTTATTGGCCTGACCACCATTGCCAACATGTTTGGTATGATAATAGTCGGGGGTATAATTCTCGATAAATGGGGAATCCGCCTTGCAGGAATAGTGTTCGGGGCTCTTGCGGCAGTTGGCGGCGGACTGGCAGCTCTTGCGGCAGCAGGAGTGTTCGGATCCGATAAGGGGACCATGCTTACTGCTATGATAATCGGAAGAATAATGTTTGGTACAGGACTTGAAATCACCTGTGTGGTGGCAACCCGTACCATTGTAAAATGGTTTAAAGGCTATGAGATGGCGCTGGCAATGGCTATCAACATAGGTTTTGGCAGACTGGGGTCGGCGCTGGGTATTGCTGTGTCGCCCGACATTGCAAACGGGCATGTTTCACCAGCGGTTACTTTTGCAGCCACGCTTATTGCCCTGGCACTGATACTTTTCATCATATACACCTTCTTTGACAGAAAGCTTGACAGGCAGCGTGAGGGCCTGGCTGCCGACGACAGTCAGGATGAGGAAGAATTCAGGTTCAGTGATCTTGTTAAACTTGCCACTAATCCGTCATTCATCTATATAGCACTTCTTTGTGTGTCCTTTTATGCGGCTGTGTTTCCATTTATACAGTATGCTCCCGATATGCTTGTCAACAAGTTCGGATTCAGCTACGTGCTTCCTGATGATCCTGCCAGCAACATAGTATTGTTCGGCAGCAAAGCCATAGGCAATTCCAGTGTATTTGTTGTCCTCTTTATATTCGGCCTGGCATTTTCACTTATTCCGTCATATATCAAAACGCGCGGAGGTAAAAACCTTTCCATGCTTGTGATTTTTGCAGTCTTTCTGTTGTTTGTGTTCCTTTTGAAGGATACCTTCAGGCTGTGGTTTTCAAACGGACCGAAAACAGCTTCGCTCATACCGCTGGGAACAATACTCTTTACACCGATTTTCGGGAATTATGTGGATAAAAAAGGACGCGGTGCCTCACTGATGATACTGGGATCCTTACTGCTTATTTTTGCACATATTGCACTCTCACTTTTCAATGTAAAGATACTGGCATATCTCGGACTCCTGAGCCTGGGAGTGGCGTTTTCCCTCGTGCCTGCCGCCATGTGGCCTTCTGTGGCAAAGATTGTACCGGAAAACCGGCTTGGCACAGCGTATGCTTCAATGTTCACTGTTCAGAACTGGGGTCTGGGTTTGTTTTTCTGGGGAATAGGAGCGGTTCTTGACCTGGCAAATAAAGGGAAGCTGGAAGCTATCAGGGCAGGAGAGCTGAATTATGATTATACCATACCGATTTTTATCCTTGTCTTCTGCGGGGTTATTTCAATTTTCCTGGCCTATAAGCTTAAAAAAGCAGACAGGATACAGGGCTATGGCCTTGAACTGCCCTCGGGCCGGAAAGCATAATGGTGACGAATTTCAGCAATCTGATGGAACAGCAAAGCTGTACTAAGCCATTTTGATCAGTATGGCCCTTA
This sequence comes from Bacteroidales bacterium, assembly GCA_012522155.1. Lineage (GTDB taxonomy): Bacteria > Bacteroidota > Bacteroidia > Bacteroidales > VadinHA17 > LD21. Next base: position 21,378 of record JAAYKX010000066.1, on the reverse strand, counting down.
CCACATCGGCGACATCTTCCTCCTGATCAATAATACGTTCGAGGGTTTCTATTATCTTGTTGTTTTTCAGGAGTTCGACGGAATCTTTTTCCTTTTCGAACAGGTCAGCAACCGCTTCATAATAATATTCATCAGCTTTACGTTCAATTTCAGTCACCTTCTGGCAGGCAGCAGTAATTTCATCCTTGTTGGCTGCAGCGTCAACAAGATAATGCACCATTTTCTGCAGCTGAAGAGCTGCTTCATATACCATTATGGCCATCTGTTCAGCCTCCGGCATGAGTCTTTTCGGCTTGTAAAGGCATATTGTACGACTGACACCGTTTATTGAATCAATGACGTCATCAATACTTGCCACAAGCTCATGAATATCCTCACGGTCAAAAGGGGTGATGAATGTTTTGTTAAGCTGGTCATAAGCCTTGTCAGTAATAATGTCACCCTTGAGTTCAATTTCCTTGATCTGATGGTGATATTTTTCATGTTCGTCATAATCATTGCCGGAAAGCATCAGCTTCAGCAATTCGGCTGCCTTTACAAGATTGTTGATACCTTCTTCAAACAAGGGATAGAAGGAACGATCCTTTGGGACAAAAAATTTCAGGACTTTATCTATATTCATAATTATGGAATTAGTTTTCCCGGATTAATTTAAATAATTAAACAATAAATATGTTATTCCGCCAATAATCCCTGAAAGCGGAATGGTCAGAATCCATGCCCAGTAAATTTTCCGTGTCATTCCCCATTTTACTGCAGTAACTCCCTTGCGCGCCCCGACTCCGATAATGGCACCTGTTATGGTATGTGTGGTACTGACAGGTATACCCCAGTGGGTTGCAGTGACAAGAGCCAGTGATCCGGCTGTTTCGGCACAGAAACCTTCAAAAGGCTTTATCTTGGTTATTTTCTGCCCCATGGTTTTTACTATTCTCCAGCCTCCGAAAAGAGTTCCCAGGGCCAGGGCAGAATAGCATGACAACACAACCCATATGGGAGGCATTTCCGCATCCTGTGAAACTGCACCGGTTATTATCATTGCTGCCCAGATGAGTCCCATCGATTTTTGTGCGTCATTCCCTCCGTGTCCCAGGCTGAAGCTTGATGCTGAAATGATCTGCAGACGCCTGAACCATTTGTCTATTGTGTAGGGAGACAGTTTACGGAATATCCACATGATCAATGTGGAGAGGGTGTATGAGAGGATAAAGCCCAGGAGGGGGGCAATGAATATAAAAGCTATTATTTTTATGACCCCTGAAGTAATCACTGAGCCGAAACCTGAACTGGTTATTGCCGCACCGATCAGACCTCCCACAAGAGTATGGGAAGAACTTGAGGGCAATCCCCACCACCATGTCAGTAAGTTCCAGATTATTGCAGCCACGGTGGCTGCTGCTATTACATTAAGGTTAATTGCATCAGGCCTGACAACGCCATAGCTTATTGTTGAGGCGACCTTAAGATGAAATACAAAAAATGCCATGAAGCTGAAAAATGCTGCCATTGTTACGGCTGCAATCGGTGAAAGGACTTTGGTAGAAACAACACAGGCAATTGAATTAGCGGAATCATGAAAACCATTTATGAAATCGAAAATCAGAACTAACGCAACTATTATTGATAGAAACGACATTAAAAACGGTTATGAAATAATTCCTTTAACCATGAAAACTTCATGTCTTCCAGTATTTAAGCAATTTTATTTCAGAATTTTACTGCAATAAAAAAGCGCTCAAAAGTAATTAAACAGCTGATAATTTCAAAATGTGATGATTTTTTTTCCTGTTTTTGAATTCCCGGCAGAAATTCAATTTCTCTTGTGAGATTTTTGATTTATTATCATTATTTTTAGTTCCTCGATTTACAGGAAACAATAATAATTAATAATCAAATACATGAACGGAAAAATGGGAAGCATATTGAAACTTGAACCGATGACGGTATGGAAATATTTTTATGATATTACCCGGATACCGCATCCCTCAAAGAAGGAAAAGGAGATAATTGAATTTATGGTACAGTTCGGAAAGGATAATGATCTTGAGACAATAGTGGATGAGATTGGAAATGTTGTTATCCGCAAGCCGGCGACAGAAGGGATGGAAAACCGCAAAGGCGTAATATTGCAGGCACATCTCGATATGGTACCTCAGAAGAACAGTGACAAGGAACATGATTTTGAAAAAGATCCCATAGATACCATTATAGACGGTGACTGGGTACGGGCTGATGGAACTACCCTGGGTGCAGACAACGGGATAGGGGTGGCTGCTGCCATGTCGGTACTTGCATCAGATAATCTCCGTCACGGACCCCTTGAAGCATTGTTTACCGTGGATGAGGAAACCGGTATGACGGGCGTGTTCGGACTTAAAAATGACCTTCTTAAGGGAGATATCCTGCTTAACCTTGATTCAGAGGACGATGATGAACTATGTGTCGGATGTGCCGGGGGAATAGATATAAGTGCTGCAATGGAATACGGGGAGGAAGAGCCGCCTTCCGGAATGCTTGCTTACAGAATTGAGGCAAAGGGTCTCAGGGGAGGACATTCCGGAGTGGATATAGCGCTTGGCAGAGCCAATTCAAACAAGCTGATGTTCCGCTTCCTTATGCAGGCGGAAACGGATTTTGGAATCATACTGGCAGAAGCGGGCGGCGGTAATCTCCGCAATGCCATACCCCGTGAATCCTATTCGGTGCTCCTGGTAAAGAGCGGACAGGCAGAGGATTTTGAAAAATTTGTCAGGGATTATGAGCAAATGTACAGGGAAGAATTTATTGACACGGAACCTGAACTTGTCTTTTCTGCTGAAAAATGCGAAATGCCTGGAAAAGTGATGAACGGGAAGGATCAGTACAGGATTATAAGATCCGTGTTTGCATGCCCCAACGGGGTTCAGAGAATGAGTCAGGCAGTAAAGGACCTGGTTGAAACATCCAATAATATGGCTATTGTGAAATGTGAGGGAGGGACTTTTGAGGTTCATAATCTCTGCAGGAGCTCCGTGGATACTTCCAAGGAGGCCACAGCCTGGAAAATAGCAGCCGTTTTTCAGCTTATAGATGCAAAGATCAGCATGTCGGACGGTTATCCGGGCTGGAAACCAAATATGAATTCAGCCATACTCGGGATCATGACTGATGTTTACAGCAGGATGTTCGGTGAAAAGCCGGAAGTCAAGGCTATTCATGCGGGACTTGAGTGTGCAATTATTGGGGGAACATATCCGGCTCTTGACATGATCTCATTCGGACCGACAATATTGCATCCTCATTCACCCGATGAAAAGGTGAATATACCTTCAGTGAAGAAATTTTATGACCTGCTGTGTCAGGTCCTGGAGGAAGTTCCGTTGAAATGAGAACCGGAGGGGGATAAGAGCCAGGCCTATTCTGTTTTTATTTCCACCAGCACATCATCTTTCATAACATTTGTATTGGGCCTGGCATGAATTTTCAGAACTGTACCGTTTACAGGAGAGAGAATCTCGTTCTGCATCTTCATTGCTTCGAGGATGACAAGGGCTTCACCCCGGAGTATGGGTGATCCTTCCCTGACAAGAACATCAATCAGTTTGCCCGGCATGGGAGCCTTTACAGACTCATGTCTGCTTTTCCCCCTGCCGGTGTTTATCATTTTCATTCTCTTGAGTGAGAATGGTGTTTCTACAGTGAAAACATAACTGATGTCATTGAATAATATTTCATATTTATTCTGTCTCGATCTGACGATCTCCACCGGATAGCGCCTGTTCTTCCATAAAATATAGCTGCCGTATTTTTCATCCGTCTTCAGCCGGACAGTATATTCCCTTTTGCCGATCCGTATTTTGTTCGTTAAAGGTACCCTGAAGCTGAATTTCCTGTTTTCCGATGAGAGGGCAAAGAGTTTGTTTATTTGTAATCTGGCATTCATCCTTTCATTTTGTTTAAAACTGGTTCATCCTTTTATTCAGCAGCCAGGGACTCATTTCCTTTCCCTCACTGAAATCCACATTTATACTGTCTGCCTGCAGGTTCTCTTCAATGAACAGCTTGGTGGCAAGCCAGGCGGCCAGCATTTCTTCATATTCACTGTTGAAATAGTATTTGTCCAGGTCCTTTTCAACAAAGGCTGTAGTGTAATTTCCTTCCTGGAAATCCTGGTTTCTGACCAGAAGCCTGAAAAAAGGAAGGGTTGTTTTAGCCCCTTTTATCCACACCTTGTCAAGGGCCATTTTGCACCTTGTTATTGCTTGCTTCCGGTCTTTTCCGCTGATAATAAGCTTGGCTATCATGGAGTCGAAGTTGGCCGAAATGGCAGATCCCTCCCTCACACCGGTATCAACCCTTACATAGGGATAGTCAGGCATGCTCATCTTTTCTATTCGTCCCGGTGAAGGTGAAAAGCCCGATTGTACATCTTCGGCATTGATCCTGCATTCAATGGCCCATCCCCTGATTTCTATATCTTCCTGCCTGTGCTGAAGAGCTTCTCCGTTGGCTATACGTATTTGCTGCTCAATAAGATCAATACCTGTTATGATTTCGGTGACGGGATGTTCCACCTGTATTCTTGTATTCATTTCCATGAAATAGAAATTCTTTTCCGAATCAAGAAGAAATTCAACAGTACCGGCAGAATGATAATTCACTGCCTTTGCTATCCTGACAGCCATCTCTCCCATCTTGTTTCTCAGGGTATCGTCGAGAACCGATGACGGAGCTTCTTCGAGAAGCTTCTGATGTTTTCGCTGAATGGAACACTCTCTTTCGTAGAGGTGGATTATGTTTCCATGGCTGTCCCCGAGTATCTGAAATTCAATATGTTTTGGATTTTCTATATACTTTTCAATGAATACGGAAGGATCCTTGAAAGCTTTCTCCGCTTCCCGTCCGGCAAGCGGAAACATTTTAACCATTTCGTTTGCATCCCGAACAATTCTCATGCCCCGTCCGCCGCCGCCTGATGCAGCTTTTATTATAACCGGATAACCGATCCTTTCAGCAAAAACAAGTGCTTCTTCCTCATCTGCTATGTTTCCTGCACTTCCAATAGCCATGGGGATCTTATTCTGCATTGCAAGTTTTCGGGCTATGGTTTTATTTCCCATCTTATAAATGGCATCGGGGGAAGGACCTATAAAGATTATACCGTTCTCAATGCATTTCTGGGCAAAATAAGCATTTTCAGCAAGGAATCCGTAACCCGGATGCAGGGCATTGGCCCCGGTACTGTGAGCTATTGAGATCAGCTTCTCAATATCCAGAAAAACCGGAATTTCTGATGTATCATCGGTATTGTCAAATACTTCATCGGCAAATGAAAGATACATTGCATCGGGTTCAGTTGCGGTTTTTACGGCAACCGCGGGAATATTCATTTTCCGCGTGCTCTTCATTATTCTTACAGCTATTTCGCCCCTGTTTGCTATAAGAATCTTATGTATCAACATTTTATATATATTTTTTAAAACTTACGGATATGAATATAAACCCTGTAAAGATGTAGCCCTGTTTCCCCGGAAATATTACCTGTCATTGATTTGATATACAATTGATTTTTTACAGCGGAATATTTCCGTGTTTTCTTTCAGGTACTTTTACCCATTTGTTACCCAGGGCATTCAATGCTGAAAGTACTTTTTTCCTTGTAACTGCCGGATCAATTACTTCATCAATATATCCCAGCTCATCTGCAATGAAAGGGTTTGCTACCTTGTCGCGGTATTTTTTTGTAAGTTCCTTTTTGAGTTCAGCCGGATTCTTTGTTTCTGCCAGCTTTTTCCTGTAAAGGATTGCCACAGCACCGTCCGGTCCCATAACAGCTATTTCTGCGGTCGGCCAGGCAAAACTGAAGTCTCCTCCCAGGTTTTTGCTGTTCATCACGATAAAGGCACCGCCGTAGGCTTTTCTGAGAATGACAGTGATTTTTGGAACCGTTGCTTCACTGTATGCAAAAAGCATTTTTGCCCCATGCCTTATTATTCCGTTATGTTCCTGATCCGCTCCGGGAAGAAAACCCGGAACATCCTCGAAAGTGATGATGGGAATATTGAAGGCATCGCAGAACCTTATGAATCTGGCACCTTTTACAGATGAGTCAATGTCGAGGACTCCGGCTAGAACCTTTGGCTGGTTTGCTACTATGCCCACAGTTCTTCCTTTCAGTCTGGCAAATCCAGTAACCAGGTTCGGAGCAAACAGTTCCGCAGTTTCAAAAAAGCTGTTCCTGTCAGCCACAAGCTGAATTATATCCTTGACGTCATATGCCTTATTGGGATCGTCGGGTACTATATCCCTGAGTTTTTCACATACATCCTGCGCGGATCCGTCATCGGGCACCAGCGGGGGATTTTCCACATTGTTTGACGGGAGATAGGAAAGGAATTTTTTAAGGGCTAAAATGGTGTTTTCCTCATCGTCATAGATCATATGTGCTACGCCGCTTTTACGTGCATGTATTCCGGCTCCCCCGAGATCGTCAAAAGTGACATCTTCGTTAAGAACCTCCTTTACTACGTTGGGCCCGGTCACAAACATGTAACTGGTATGGTTTACCATAAAAACGAAGTCGGTGAGGGCAGGGGAGTATACTGCTCCTCCCGCAGCAGGACCCATTATAACTGATATCTGCGGTATGATGCCGGACGACTGTATTATGTTGTGAAATATTGAAGCATAGCTGCTGAGGCTTGCCACTCCTTCCTGTATCCTGGCCCCCCCGGAATCCATCATGCCCACAATGGGAGAACCCATTTTAAGCGCCATCTCCTGTATTTTTGATATTTTCCTGGCATGAACAACTCCCAGTGACCCCCCCATAACTGTAAAGTCCTGGGCATATGCAAAAACGAGTCTTCCGTTTACCTTGCCATATCCGACAATCACCCCGTCGCCGTAGGTCCTTTCCACTTTGCCGAATTCCACAGGATGATCTGCAGGAGTGACAAATGTGTCTATCTCTTCAAAGGTTCCCGGATCGAAAAAGAGGCTGATCCTCTCATGAGCAGTCAGTTTGCCTTTTCTATGCTGCTTTTCTGCCTGTTCCGGACTGTATTGTTTTTTTAATGCCTCACGACGTTCGAGAAAAGCCTTGTAACTCTTACCCGATAAATCCATATTTAATGTTGATTTAGCATTTTTCCGAAGTATCGTCAGCAGGAATTTGCCATTTTTCAATGATCTCCGGGTTTCCGGGGTCAAAATTAGTCAATCCGCTTATAATTCCAAACAAAAGTTCGACCGCAGCACTTTGATTGATTCCAGGTATTTTATTGTCAGTAATTTACAAACCTGAAATATTCGAATATCTGACAAAATGCTGTCCGGATACCAGACAGTCTTGTTCTAGCTAAGCTGAGCGATTATTTTTTTCATTTCCCCATATTGTTCCTCCATGCTTTCTACAAGCCTGAACTGTGCCCTGGCCCTTTGAAGGTTATGGTGCTCATGGTGGATCTTGAAATAATTGTCTCCATCAATGTAATCAGTAAAGAATCTGAGTGCGATAGTGTAGGTAATGAGGCGCGGTGAGAAGGCGAGATATTCTTTTTCCACTGCATTGAGTGTCTCACTGGTCTCGGAAAGATATCCTGTTGCGTAGGCTTTGTAGAGTTCAATATCCATTCTGACCCTTGAAAGATCCTTTTCATCTTCGGCGGCAACGTTTGCCGCGGTCCGGATCGCATCACCAAAGTCATAGTGGACATATCCCGGCATCACAGTATCCAGGTCGATAACACACAAAGCCTTATCGTTTTCATCGAGTAGTATGTTATTGAACTTTGTATCGTTGTGTGTGATTCTGACCGGTATCCTGCCTTCCCTTCCGAGCTGCAGTATGATTTTCATCTCTTCTGTTCTTTTCATGATGAAATCAATCTCGGGGGCAACATTTTTAACTCTCCCGGCAGGATCTTCCTTTACTGTTCTGAAAAAAGTCTCCAGCCGTTTTTCAATATCATGAAAAAAAGGTATGGTGTCATGAAGAGGTTCGCCGGGCAGGTCAGCAAGCATTGCCTGAAACCTGCCTATTGCCTTTCCTCCTTCAAAAGCCTTGCCGGGACTGTCAACTATGTCATAGGACCGGTGGTTGGAAATGAAGATATACATTCTCCAGTAACTGCCATTAGCGTCTGTTATCCAGCTCCTCCCTTCTTTTGAGGGGATCAGCTGAAGGCATTCCCTTTTGATATTGGAACCCGGTATCTTTTCCAGTTTTTTTCTTAAATGGACAGTAACTCTTTCGATATTATGCTGAAGTTCAGCTATATTTTTGAATATTCTGTTGTTCAGTCTCTGAAGAATATAATCGTCCCTGTCCTTTTCGGCAGTTTGTATGCGGAAAGTATCATGTATATGGCCTGTGCCATATGGACCCCCGCTGTGGTATGTGCCTTCGGGGGTAAACGAATTGAATATTTCCCTTAAATCAACCGGCATTTTTCAGACCTGCTTTATAACCCCAGAATGCATAATACATTACTATCAGATAACAGGGAACGCAGATCCAGTAAGCGGCTTGTGTATTGTATATATCTGCAAGTTTTCCATAGAGCAGGGGGATGAGAGCGCCTCCTGCAATTGCCATAACCAGCAGTGCACCCGCAGTTTTGGTAAACCTGCCGAGCCCGTAGAGGGCCAGGGGCCACATCGCCGGCCATATCAATGAGTTTGCCAGTCCCAGAAGAGCTACAAAGAGGACCGTTACAGGCAGAATAAGTTGAATGGGTTTGAATGTTGTCAGGTCAAGAAAGGTCATTGAGAATGATACGGAAGGGGGCACTAAAATGGCTCCCAGTGAAAAGATCACTCCAAGGATGGCACATATCTTAAGTGCATTACCCTGTTTGAGATATTTGGGGATCAAAATAATACCCATTATATAACCAATAATCATTCCAAGCATGGTGAGTGATGTGTAATACTTTGCAGATTCCATGGGTATATCAATGGATTGTCCGTATCTGATTATGGTATCACCTGCAATAACTTCGACTCCCACATAAAAGAAAAGGGCTATAACACCGATTACCAGATGAGGGAACTGAAGTACCGAGGTTCTTTTACTGAGGGCTTCGCTGGTTGTTTCATCCACCTCTTCAGCTTCGACGTCGGGCAGATTGACGAATTTCATGAGCATGCCCAGGAGCAGATAGATAATGGACATTACAATGTAGGGTAAGATAACCCGTTGTGCCATCTCATCAAGGAGAACTGCCCGGCTTGCATCATCGACAGCTGCTGCCAGTTGTTCATCAAGAATATTGGAGTCCTTGAGGACAATGCCTGCCAGGATCAGCGGAGCCAGTGCTCCCGCGAACTTGTTGGCAATCCCCATGATGCTTATTCTTTTTGCAGCGCTTTCGCGGGGTCCCAGTATCGTAATATATGGATTTACTGCAGTCTGAAGAAGTGCCAGTCCGCCTCCTGTAACAAAAAGTCCGGTGAGGAACAGTGCGTAGGACCTTGCTGATGCAGCAGGAATAAAAACAAGTGAGCCTGCGGCCATAAGCCAGCAGCCAATGGACATTCCAAGTTTGAATCCGGTTTTCTGAAGGACTGCTGAGGCGGGTAAAGCCATCAGAAGGTAGGACATGTAGAAGGCAAACGTGACAAAATATGCTTCAAAATCACTCAGTTCACAGGCTGTTCTGAGGAAAGGAATAAGAATTCCATTCAGCCAGGTGACAAAACCGAAAATGAAGAAGAATACACCTATTACCGTTATGGAATAGATATAGTCCTTCCTGCTAATTGAGTTTGAAGAGGTATGGTCTGTCATAGGTATAGGTCAAATGAATTACTAAATAGAATAAAGGAAGGTTCAAATCTAATCTTTTTCTCCAATGATGCAAAAAAAATGATTTGTTTTTTTCAAATTTAAACTGCGGTCATTTTAAGCTTATCCGGCACTATGGGAACAGGATACAAAACTAACTCAGCATCTGGATTTTAGTATCAAACAAACATGGGAAACAATACTCATATTCTTTCTCAGGGATCTTCTGCGGGAAGGAGATCGGGGCTTTTGTCACTTCGTGCAATGCCCCGGAAAGAAGAGATCCGCCAGCTTCCCTGCATTGATCATATTGTCGTATTTCCGGGCCAGTACTTTTTTTCGCTCTTCAATCATTTCCGCAGTGAATGGCTGATTAAACAGAATATTTATTTTACGGATCATCTCTTCAGCGCTGTCGGCAATATGACAAAGCGGGTACAATCCTGAAGCATTTACGGCAGTGCTGTTTGCCAGGCAGTGCCTGCCGGAGAACAGCGAAATAAGAAGCTTGAGTTTCAATCCGTTGGCAGCCATGGTCGGAATTATATTTATCTGGGCATCTTTTATCAGATCATTCATTTTAACGCTGGCAGGATTGGGAATAAGTTTTATGTTTCCGTGATTCCGGATTTCGGATTCAAGAGCAGGAGGCGGATTCTTACCGGCAATTATACAGGGGTGGGGGATGCGGGAGAAAACTTTTCTGATCAGAAGTTTTGAAACGGCAATGTTTTCACTTATTGTCAGATCAGCATGATACAGAATGTGGTGACCCCTTCCCGTTTTTATTTCTGTTTTGTCAAAGGGATGTGATGACGGCAAGAGTATTGAATTCCGGAACCTCCTGTTGTAATAATCGTGATCGGCAATTGATATCGTTAAAAGGTAATCTGAGTGTTTCAGTATTTTTTCATAGCGCTGTAATCTGCCTGCCTCTAGCAGATAATATGTTTTTTTTACAGGATTCCTTTCGTGCTTTGCGAGTGTACGGTAATAATACGGTTCTGTATTATGCAGCCTGACAGCCTTTTTCCGGTCTGCCAGAACAGGTCTGGCAAGAAGCAGTGTTGTCTGAATCCCGTCAAAAAGGATGGGTGAATCATCTTTTGCAAGATTCTCCAGCAGCTTTTTTGAGTTTCTTGATACAACCGAATAGGGAAGGGCTGAAAGGTGATTGCCGAAAGAGGTATCCCGCGGATAATAGGAAACAGTGCTGCATATTTCCTCCAGTTCACCGGCGGGCGGCCGCCCGTATTCATAGGCGTGCAGGTGGACCTTTATCCCCGTTTTATTCAGGCATCTGATCCTGTGGTAGCAATCTATCATGCCTCCGTAATCCGGGGGATAAGGAACATTAAGAGTGACGATATGAAGATTCTTTTTCAGAAGATGTAAAAATTTCGTTACAGATTTCGTGTATGTCCCGGAATAATTTCCCGGCTGATATTATTACCCTGTTTGTATTTTTTGGTTTTGTTTATCACGGATTTCTGTTTTTCTTTGATTTCTGAATGGTGTCAGACAGCAAAACAGGCTTCGTTGGTCCGCCACTTTCCCCTTGTGAAATCAGGAAATGGAACAGGTTTTCTTTTTTTAACCGACATTCCCGATAATTCAATTGTTGCTGACATTACAGCGGAATCATAGACATCCAGGGGAACAGGTCCCCTTTTTCTCACTGCCTCAACAAACTGGCTGAGCATTATGTAATCAGCTCCTCTGAAAGAGGGTGATGGGAAGTCAGTCTTCCACCATCTGTGATTGTATTTTTCTTCATAGGGCTGCCAGGATTCCCATTTCTGATATTCCGGACTGAAATCCGAGAGGTAAATGGAACTTTTTTCCTCTTCATATACTCCCTTTGTACCCTGCAGCATCCATCTGTTTGCATAGGGCCGCGGCAGCTGGAGATCATTGTTGATCACCAGGGTTTTTCCTCTTTTGGTGCCAAGAACTGAAGTGACAATATCTCCCTGCCGGTATTTTAGCCTGGCGTTCGGATGATCTTCACCGAACTTATTCCTGAAGTATTCATTGATTCCGAGGGATGCGGAGGAAACAGTATAGATTTCACTGAAGCTGTCACCCCGGTTGATATCCATCCAGCTTATGACAGGTCCAAGGGCATGAGTCGGATACTGCATGCGATTGTATTTTAAAAGATATTCTGCCTGCCATCGGGCTTCTCCGTTTTCGCTGTCGAAAAACCAGTGGTCAATGCAGTTGTGCGAATGAGCACAATGACAATGAACTATTTTTCCAAACATTCCCAGCCTTTTCATGTTAAGTACGGCAAGGTTATCTTTCCGGAAACTCCAGTTTTCCAGCATCATGCAGGGAGTTCCGGTATTTTCGGATGTTTCAACCAGCTGCCACAGCTCATCTATCCGGAGGGCAGCCGGCACATCAATCCCGGGATATATTTTCCTGCGCATGGATTCAAGGGCAATGGCCGCATGGGAATCCCAGTATGTAGTTATAATGACTGCATCCGGATTTTCATTGTCAAGTATTTCCGCAACAGATTCCCGGCCGGTCGAATATACAACGGGAATCCTTCTTCCGGATTCCTTGCAGATGCCTGCTGCTCTCCGGGCTGAGTCGTTTATCGGGTCAGAAATGGCAACAATATCAACATTGTCCATTGAAAGCAGGTAATCAAGCAGTTTCAGTCCGCGTTTTCCTGCCCCGAACAGGACTATCTTCACAATCCTGTCCTCTGAATCCTGTTGTTTTATATTTTTATGTTCTTGATTCACAACCGTCAGTCAAGTCATTTGTTAAGATTTTCTGCTGGTTTGGCAGTTAAAGTTAACAAATACTGTGAATACTGGTCACGGTTAACAGGTATTGTGTGCACTGGCGGGGTTAACAGGTATTGTCTGCACCGGGCGGGGTTAACAGGTATTGTGTGCACTGGCGGGGTTAACAGGTATTGTGTGCACCGGGCGGGGTTAACAGGTATTGTGAGCAACTGGCGGGAAAAATGATCAGCAAAAAATTGTAGCTGCAGAAAAATAATAGTACTTTGCTTTAAAGTTAAATTATGCAAAAGAAAGTGCAATAAGATGAAAGACCTGATGATTTCAGCATTGAAAGTTTCGGGAAACGTTTTGCTTGACTTTTTTGACAAGCCTCTTGAAACGAAGCAAAAAGAATCTCAAAGCAGCATTGTCACCGAAGCCGATCTGGCAAGTGAAAAGGTAATAATGGAGCTTATAGAAAAAAGATATCCGGGGCATAGTATCCTTTCGGAGGAATGTGGCTTCCTTGACAGGAAGTCGGAATTTACATGGGTGATTGATCCTCTTGACGGAACATCGAATTTTGCTTCAGGGATACCCTGGTTTGGAGTACTGATTACACTTTTCAGGAATGACCGGCCCCTTATGGGAGGGGCATATCTTCCGGTTCAGGATGATATTTATTTTGCCGAGGAAGGAAAGGGAGCATTCAAAAATGACAGGCCTTTGCCGGAAATAAAAGACAGGAGCATCAGGGATTCATTGGTTGCTTTCTGTCTTGACTATTCTGATGATGAGGCTTTTCTGAACAAAGGACTGGAAACTTTTAAGTATATAATCAGAAACTCAAGAAACACCAGGTCTACAAATTCATTGGTCGATTTTCTCTATGTTGCTGAAGGTAAATTCGGTGGGGTGATGAACCTGTTCACCAAAGTCTGGGATATTTCAGCCCCGGGTCTTATAATTTCTGAAGCCGGGGGAGTCATGACGGATATAGGCGGAAACCCTATCAGCTTCAACATGGGCAGTGCGATTATTGCAGAGAATTTTCCTGTGATCGCTGGCAATAAAGCTGTTGCGAAGTCAATCCGAATTTTATGAATTCTTATTTTCATCAGCAAATCCCATGATTTTAAAATATTCTTAAGTTTGGATAGTTATATTAAACTATTACAGTAAATCTTGATACGTAAAATTTTATCGAATCCGGTCTAAATTGTTCCAGACTTTATGGAAACAAAATCAAAAATAAACTTATCCCCTCTGCCGGGGAGAGTTACTTCAGTCGATTTTTTTCGTGGTTTTACAATGTTTCTCCTTGCCGGTGAAGCTACACATCTCTATTCCAGACTATTGGAAGTTGACAGTGGCTTTTTCCATTTCCTGGGAACACAGTTTAATCACCATGAATGGCACGGTCTTCATTTCTGGGATCTTATACAACCCTTTTTCATGTTTATAGTAGGTGTGGCAATTCCTTTCGCTGTTTCCAACCGGATAAGAAAAGGATACTCTCCCGGACAGATCAGGCGTCATGCGTTCAAAAGAGCATTTTTGCTTCTGTTTTTCGGATGGGCCCTGTATTTCATTGAGGACGGTCATCTTGTTTTGCGGCTTCAGAATGTTCTTGCACAATTGTCTGTGACCTATCTTGTTGCTTTTCTGATAAGAGATAAAAGTCTCAGGTTTCAGTTGATATTTACTCTTGCCCTGTTATTGTTCATCGATCTGGCATATCGTTTTTTCCCCGTTCAGGGATTCAACAATCCCTGGGTACCCTATGAAAATCTGGGTGCATGGTTCAATAATAAGATTGAAGGTGCTGATAAGTCAAGTATCTGGGCCAGCCTCAACTTTGTTTCAACAACGGCACATACAGTGTGGGGTGTTCTTTGCGGCAGACTTCTGATGAGTGAAAGGAGCCAGAAGGAAAAAATAAGAATACTGATTATTGGTGGTATATCTGCACTGGCAGTGGGTTATGCTCTCGATCTGCTGAATATCACACCTATAATCAAGAAAATAGCCACTTCATCCTTTGTGTTTGCCAGTGGAGGGTGGACAATACTGGTTCTTTGCCTGTGCTACTGGCTTATTGACGTTAAAAAGCTATTCCCGAAATTTGCATGGTTTTTTATTGTTGTAGGAATGAACAGTATATTTATATATATATTTTTTCACATCGGCAGTGGTGAACTGATTCAGAAAATTGTTGGCCCCTTCATTAAACTGTTGTTTTCGTGGACCGGTCCGCTTATGGTAAGCATACTTACCAGTCTTGGTATCTGGGCCGGCTTCTGGTACGTGACCTACTGGCTTTATAAACACAAAATATTTATAAAAATATAGTTATGACATAATATTCCTGTTACAAAAGGCCCTGCGTTTAATCCGTACGTTTAATCCCTGCGTTTAATCCGTGCCTGCAATTCAGGTGTGTAATCCGTGGGTGAAGCAATCCCTCTGGGTACAATCCGGCCTGTAGCCGGCCATCCGGCAGGAAAATGAGACTGTAATTCCGGTATAATTAAAATAATTCTGACAACATGAAGAAAGTGGTTTTGATCTTTTCAGTTATTTTGTTCCTGATAAATATTAATTTTTTGCATGGACAAGATTTTGTTGCCAACTATGATGAATCCAGAGTTCCCGCCTATGAACTTCCGGATCCGCTTAAATTTGAGGATGGCAGTACAGTGAGCGATGAAAGCAGCTGGGTCAGGCGCCGGGAGGAAATACTTAAAATTTTTGAAAAAGAGGTATATGGGACCGCCCCGCCGTGGAATGGTGAGATCAGTGCCGTTGAACTGTCTTCTGATGAGAATGCTTTGAACGGCAAGGCTGTACGTAAGGAGATTGATCTGATTCTGAAAAACGGCAGCAGGGAACTGACAATGACAATGCTGTTGTATATGCCAAAAAAGTCTTTTGGAGTTCCCGTGTTTCTCGGATATAATTTTTATGGTAATCATACGCTTACATCTGATCCCGGTATTGCAGTGACTGAAAGCTGGATAAGAAACAACAAGGATTATGGTGTGTTTGAAAACAAGGCCTCAGAAAGCG
Organism: Bacteroidales bacterium; assembly: GCA_012522155.1. Lineage (GTDB taxonomy): Bacteria > Bacteroidota > Bacteroidia > Bacteroidales > VadinHA17 > LD21. The sequence continues at coordinate 5,796 of JAAYKX010000066.1, read as the reverse complement.
GCAGGGGGCTGTCTGCCTCACAATGGCCCGTGGATATGATTGTTTCCGGTGGTTACGGTGTGGCCACTGTCTATTATGGTGATGCCGACCCTGATTATGATGACGGGTTCCTGAACGGAGTCCATGGCTTGTTTGCCGGGGAGCGGGACAACTCATCATGGGGAACAATTGCAGGATGGGCATGGGGACTGTCCCGGGCACTGGACTATCTTCTTACACTGCCTTCAGTTGATCCCGGCAGGGTGATAGTAATGGGTCATTCACGACTGGGAAAAACTGCACTTTGGGCAGGTGCCGTGGATGAAAGATTTGCCCTTGTCATTTCCAATAACTCGGGATGCGGCGGTGCTGCTCTTTCCAAAAGGGCATTCGGTGAGACTGTCGGCAGTATAAACAGATCATTTCCTCACTGGTTTTGTGATAATTTCAAAAAATATAATGAAAGGGAGCAATTGCTGCCGGTTGACCAGCATCAACTGATTGCCCTGATTGCACCCAGACCTGTATATGTTGCCAGTGCCGAAGAAGATCAGTGGGCTGATCCCAGGGGAGAATTCCTTTCCTGTGAAGGAGCTTCACCTGTATATACACTGCTAACCGGGGAAGGGTTTCCTGCAGGCGGTATGCCTCCGGTCAATTCACCTTTGATGAGCAGGATCGGTTATCATATCAGAACAGGAGCACATGCTGTTACCCAATATGACTGGCAGCAGTATCTCAGGTTTGCTGACCTGTATCTGCAAAAAAGATAATATACGGATTTCCTCAATGCAGACTCTTGCTGGAATGCATTCGGGCATTGCAGGCAATGTCCCGGGTGTTTTGTTATTCGGAGCACAGAAAAATGTTAAGAAAAAAGGCCGGCAGAAGAGGAGAAATGAAAAAACCTAAAACCATGATAACTTAAACCCATTTAAAGATGCCGGCCTCCGCGACTATTATTGCAGCAAGCTTTTCAATCAACTTTAAAGAAGGAGACTGAGTCCAACCAGCCACTAGTAGAAACCAAATCAGGTCAAACAATCAAATTCTCAAAATAACTTTCAGTTTCCTTTTATCAGCTGTAAATATAAAATCTTTTAAATATATGTCAAGGGTATATATTGTACTGTTATTAACACTTATTCAAGAGATATTAACATCGGATGCCTGAATGAATAATTTATTATAGGAATAAAAGTCCGGTCAGTAATGCAACCAGAATTTGTTTTTTACGTATGAGATAATTGATTCTGCACATCATCTTTACAGTAGCTATTGTCTGTTATGTTTCAGATATTCAGAATTTTAACTCAACAAAGGCTCGTTTTTTTTAATAAATACGAATAGTATTCATAATTTATATGGTAATAAAATGGCAATAAAAAAAAATAAGGAATTTGACAACAGTCAGGCAGGGAAATCAATAGTTTTTCCTTTTAAACCACTTTCCGAATGGGATGGTAAGCAAGGAATCTGCAGTAATGAAGATATTCCCGAATGGGGCCTTACTGAGCGACTTTCCCGCGGCTACGGTCTTTCAGGGGAGAAGATCAGTCACCTGATCAGGTATGTTGTATATGCTTTTGGAACCAGTTCGTATTTTGAGGAAGAAATAAAAGTCGTTGATTTTGAAAAGAACCGGGAGCCTATTCTCTCAGTCAGATTTGAGTCACGAAACAAGCAGATAACCATCAGGGACCCTAATATCATAGATAAGCTTTATAAACTGCTTCTGGGTGAAAACAATCTCTTTAAATTGCAGAAACCCTTTGATAAAGAAATTATTAAACATATTGCAGTTGAGGTTTTGAAAGAAATTACCGGCAAGGAAGGTATTCCGGAGCAGAAAGCTTATTGCATTGTCGGATTCATTTTTGCCTATCACGGTTATGGTATTTGCAAAGAAAAAATCATGACTGAAGGAGAATTCATTTATGATACAATAGATAAGGAAAGCAAGAACATTTTGGTCAAGGAAACCTATACTGAATATCTTGCACGCAGGATCAGGGAATACATTACGGATTAAATCTGTTTTTACCGGAAATAAAAATAAACGCAACCAGTCAAAATATGACTGATTGCGTTTTTGTTCTAGTGATCCCGGCGGGATTCAAACCCACAGCCTTCTGATCCGTAGTCAGATGCTCTATTCAGTTAAGCTACGGGACCATTTCTCTGCTGAGTGCAAATATAATAAAATTTGGAAAAAATAAGGTCACGGGGAACTGAATGAGGCGGGATATTCTGAAAATCTGTTCAGGACTGTCACTGGTGCCAGGTTTCAATAATTTCACTAATTTTACTTCAACAAATTCCGGCTGTGCCGGATGCATACACTTCTGTCAATGTAATTAATTTGATTTCCATGAGCGGTTTTCCCGCTTAGCTGAAACAAAATACCACATTGTTAAAAATAAAACTGAAATATGATGAAAAGGCCCTTGAAAATTATACTGTTGATCCTGTCCGGACTGATCCTGCTTGTTTTTGTTGCACTTATCACCGTGCCGGTGATTTTCAGGGATGAAATAAAGGCAAAAGTGGAACAGACTATAAATGAATCCGTCCGTGCCACAGTTAAGGTTCAGGATTACAGACTGAATTTCTTCAGATATTTCCCGGATCTTACCCTGGGACTGGATAATGTTTCAGTGCTGGGTAGTGATAAATTTGAAAATGACACACTGGCAGGATTCAGATCACTGAATCTTGTTTTTAATCTTCCCAGTGTGTTCAGGAAGACAGGCTATGAGATCAAATCAATTGTGCTTGACAAAGCACTGCTGAATGTTACCTATCTGGATGACGGATCATTTAACTGGGACATATCCCGGGATACTTTATCAGGAGTTACTGAAGCGCCTGATACAACATCTGCGGGTATGAAAATTCTTTTGAAAAGTGTAAGAGCTGTCAACAGTTCGCTCGTTTATAATGATCATGGACTTGATATGAAGGCGCTTATAAATAATCTGAATTTTTTGCTCTCGGGTGATATGACTGCGAATGAAACAGATCTGAAGATAAAGCTTGATGCCGGTGATGTGAATTTTATAATGGATGGTATTAAATATCTCAGCAGGGCCGGGGCAAAGGGAGAACTTGACCTGTCTGCAAACCTTGATGACTACAGCTTTACTTTCCGCGAAAATCATCTTACCATAAATGATCTGAAAATCAATTTTTCCGGATGGGCTGCAATGCCTGAAGATGATATTGCCGCCGATATCACTTTTAAGTCTGAACAGACATCCTTCAAAACACTTCTGTCGCTTGTTCCTGCAGTTTATATGAATGATTTCCGCGATCTGAATGCCACAGGAAATTTTTCATTTTCCGGTTCAGCCAGAGGGGTCTACAGTGATGCTGATTCAACAATGCCGGATATTTCTCTCGACCTTGTTGTTAATGACGGACTTGTAAGCTATCCTGCCCTTCCTGAAAAAATAAGCAGCATAAACCTTAAGGCAGCAGCTTTTGTTGACGGGAAAGATTTTGATAAAACAGTAGTGAATATTGATAAATTCCATATGGAACTGGCAGGCAATCCCTTTGATTTTGAATTTGCCCTTAAAACCCCGTTGAGCGATCCGGATATAAAGGTATCAATGAGCGGAAAACTGGATCTTGACGCTCTGTCAAATGCAGTTCCTCTTGACAGCACGGATCTTTCAGGACTTGTTGATGTGTCAGTAATGCTGGCCGGACAGCTTTCAATGATTGACAGGGGAGAGTATGACAGTTTCAGGGCTTCAGGCAGGATGTCAATAAAAAATATGCTGGTGGAAATGGCAGGTTATCCGGAAATAAGGGTTAATAATGCCGGATTTGAATTTGCGCCGGCCTATGCGGCACTTTCGGATGCCGATCTGAAAATAGGTAAAAACAGTGATTTCAGGCTAAGTGGAAGACTGGAAAACTATATTCCATACATACTTAAAAATGAAACAATAAAGGGAAAGCTTGACCTGGGATCAAAACTGATTGATGCATCAGAGATATTGTCAAAATTTGTCGGGGATACCACTGCACTTGAAGATACCACCGCTCTGGCACTCATTAAAATACCTGGGAACATCGACTTTGGTTTCAATGCTGCGATCAGCAATTTTATTTACGGGAAAATAAGGGCAAATAATGTCAGGGGACAGATTTTGGTAAAGAACGGTGTTTTGAGCGTGAGGGAAACAGGGATGGATATTCTGGGAGGCACGGTGTCGGTGAATGCCGATTATGATACGCGTGACTCCATCAGACCCCTGATGAGGGCAGGCTTTAATATAAGTGGTATAGGTATCCGTGACGGATTTGAAACATTTGACATGATTCAGAAATTTGCGCCTGCTGCCAGGGGAGTCGATGGTAAAGTGAATCTGAATCTTTCATTTGAAAGTCTTCTGGGAAAAGATATCATGCCCCTGGTGAATACCATCTCGGGAAAAGGGAGCCTGCAGTCTGAACAGGTCACACTGATCGAGTCTGCTGCATACGACAGGATGAAAGAGCTTCTGAAGCTCGGTGAAAATTATACTAATACATTCAGGGATCTTAAACTGAGCTTCACTGTCAGAAACGGAAGGGTATATGTAAATCCCTTTGATATAAAGGCAGGGAATGTAAAAATGAATATCAGCGGCGATCAGGGAATTGATCAGACAATGAATTATCTGATAAAAACTGAAATCCCGAGATCGGAACTGGGCAGCTCGGTAAATTCATTTATTGACGGTTTGTCTGCCCAGGCTTCAGCTCTCGGCTTTGCATCGAAAATGCCGGCTGATGTGATGAAGATTAATGTCAGGCTAAGCGGAGTGTTTGGCAAACCGCTTGTTACTCCTGTGTTTGGAAGCGGATCAGACGAAAGTGCTTCGGGACTGAAGTCTGCAACTACCGATGCAATAAGGGAAAACGTGACAAGAACCGCAGATGAAAGCAGGGAAAAAATTATCCGGGAGGCTGAAGAACGCGGGGACAGACTTATAAAGGAAGCAGAAGCCAGGGCCCGGCAAATTCGTGAAGAAGCTGTGAAATCTGCTGAGACAATCCGGAAGGAGGCGGATATTCAGGCACAAAAACTTACTGATGAAGCTGCTTCAAAGGGAGTGGTGGCAAAACTTGCTGCACAGAAAGCTGCCGGAACTATCAGAACAGAAGCTGATAAGAAGGCTGAGCTTTTAATCAGGCAGGCTGATGATCTGGCAACAAAAATAACTGAAGAAGCCAAAGCCGGAAAAAGGGAATTACTGGACAGGCTATAGCGGGAATACCTGATTAGGGACTGAAAGACCAGGGAGAGCTGCCCGAAGGGGGCAGAAACGAGGTAACAGCCGGAATGGGCCGGAAAGATCAGGAAGCCATCTGATGATGGACTCTTCAGAATTTTCTTTCCTTAATCCTTGCCTTTTTACCGGTCAGGTCGCGAAAATAAAATATTCTTGCCCTGCGGACTTTCCCATGCTTGTTGATCTCTATCTTGCTGATGAAGGGGGATGAAACAGGGAATATTCTTTCAACACCAATGTTGCCTGACATTTTTCTGACTGTAAAGGTGGCAGTATGTCCGCTGCCTGCCCTCTGAAGGACTACACCCCTGAATTGCTGGATCCTTTCCTTGTTACCTTCAATAATTTTATAGTGCACGGTAATAGTGTCTCCTTCCTGGAACTTCGGAAAGTCATTCTTTGCCGCCAGTTCTTTATCAACAACATTCATTAGATTCATCTCGAAATATATTTCGTGTTCTGTACAATGGTGGTCTGAAAATTGCCCGCAAATCTATTAAAACAAATTTAAAATTCAAAATTCAAAATT
>JAAYKX010000065.1 GCA_012522155.1 Bacteroidales bacterium | reverse complement strand
GATGTTTTATCTTTCCCTGAAAGACAGCGGGCCTATCTGAAAATTTTTCTTTTGTTGAGCTCCCTCTGATAAACTGCAGCATATCTGTTATGTTCCGTTAATGTCCGGGAAAAATGATGATATCCTGAAAAATCAGCTTTTGCCACAAAATAAATAAAATCATGTTTCTCGGCATTCAGCACCGCATCAATACTCTCAATTGTCGGACAGCCTATGGGTCCCGGGGGAAGTCCACTGTATTTATAGGTATTGTAAGGGGAATCAACATTGAGATGACGTCTGAGAACCCTGGTAATTGAAAAGTCGCCCAGCGCGAATTTAACGGTGGGGTCAGCCTGAAGCGGAATACCTCTTTCCAGCCTGTTTATATAAACACCGGCTATCCTGGTTTTTTCATCAGATCTTGCAGCTTCATCATCCACTATTGAGGCAAGGGTTGATACCTCAACAGGATCGAGGCTGATCTCCCTGGCCCTGCTCAGCCTTTCTTCATTCCAGAACCTCCGGTATTCCCGCAGCATTCTTGTATAAAATTCCTTAGGCCCGGTATTCCAGAAAAACCTGTAAGTGTCCGGTATGAAAACCGAAATAATGGTCTCCCTTCCAAAGCCATCCCCCGAATAATTTTCCGGATCCTCCAGGAATCGGGCTATTGAAGCAGAGTCAGCACTGATCCGGCCTCCTATCCTGCCTGCCAGATCATTAATAGTACGTACATTATTGAATGTGATATTTACAGGAGCCTGATCACCTGAACGGAACATGTTTATTATTTCAATATAGCTCATCTTATGACTGATCACATAACGGCCCGGTTTTACATTGGCAGGATAATTTTTCCTTTTGGCAATCCAGTCAAATGCCCCGGGATGCTTCACAGGAAGACGGGCCTTTATTGAATCCATGGCCTGCGGATAGGAAGCCCTTTCCGGGATATAAAGAATTATCTCATCATCACCGGGAGAAATATGAAGACTGAAAAAAATATTAATCAGGAATACAATTCCGGCCACAAAAAGTATTCCGGCGAAAAATAGCAGCTTTCTAAAGGTTTTGTGTTTCATCTCTTTCTGCTGAAAGGCAAAATTAGGGATATTGTTAATAAGAACAAAGCGGTCCCGGACAGTGAGGGAAATAAAGACAGCAGGAGAGACGGCCTTCCGGACCGGCAGACAGAAGCAAGTCATACAAAAAAAGGGTCAGTGTTTTTATTACACGACCCTTTCTTTTACTCCCATGTTCCTCAGAACATTATCCCCAGGCTGAAAAGAAATGCATTTGGCCGGTCATCCAGGGCTATCCTGGTTCCGAGCATATTTTCTATTTGATTCTGATATTTTTTCAGACTGCCCTCATAGCGGATATCAAAGGTTAATTTGTCAAAAAGATCCAGTCCCAGCCCTGCCTGATATCCAAAGGTCATCCTTGAATACATTGTTTTGAATTCGGGGTGCCTGATAAGGTCACCGGGTGAATTGATCAGCAGTGATGCTGAAGGACCGGCATTAATCCTTACAGGTCCGAATTTCATACCGGCCATTACCGGAATATCCAGTTTATTGAATTTCTGGGATTCCAGGGATTCAAGATCTTCCTGAATATTTGTCACGGTATATTCATTTGTTCTTGTGGAGAAAAGCAGTTCAGGCTGCAGGAATATTTTTTTCGTCCCGAGCCTGAGGAAAACTCCTCCATGAAAACCAAATGCTGCACCTTTGGCCTCTTCAATGGTGTATGTAACATCTCCGGAAATCACTTCCTTGAGATCATCCATCGTTATGGAATTGGTGTTCAGTCCTGCCTTAACACCGAAATTCAACTGTCCGGCTGCAGGAAATACAAGAAATACTGACAATACTATTACTAATACATTTTTCATGATTTACTGTTTAAGTTCATTGGTTTAACATAAAATTATGCCTTTCACACCGGATTTTATTATAAAACGGCCAAAATTGAAAAAGGTTACAAAAAGATACAGGTTTCCCGTCTTTTAAGGCAAAATATGACTGCAGTAATTATTTTTCTCCAAGGGCAGCAAAAATTCCGGCTTTCATCATTCCGAATTCTTCCCGGTCAAACAAACGTGTGAGAAATATTATTTTTCCCTGTCTGTCAATAACCACATTTCTTGTGACACCTGCCTCTTTAAGAGCATACAAACCAAAGATTTCCGCACCCGGATCAAGGGCCAGAGGATAGCTTATACCCATTTCCTTTTTAAACCTGAGTACGGTTTCCTCCGGTTCATCGCGGTCAATTCCAATGACAACGAGTCCGGAATCCCTGTTCGGATACCAGATCTCCTTTTCAATAAAAGGCATTTCCGCACGACACACACCACACCAGCTTGCGGTGAACTGAAGCATGACAATTTTACCCCTCAGATCCGACAGCCTGTAAGTATTGCCTCCGGCTTCCCTGATGACAAAATCAGGTGCCGTATCACCCGTTTTTACTATATAGCCCCTGTCATCTGCCTTCTGTGCTTTAATTAATGAAACTGACAGGATAAAAGTCATTAAAGCAATAAAAAGTTGTCTTCTTCTCATTTTATTTGCTGTGTGAATAGTTACAATACAATATTTCAGAAACAAAAATATGGTACAGCTTGTTCATTCTCTCCTGCGTTCTGATTATATTAGTAATTTAGTGGGAAATTGAAATTCTGATGATCCAAAAATATATTACAAAGTCCTATAATTAAATCTTCTACCATGAAAATGCTTGTAACAATTTTCCAGATCACCGCTCTGTGCCTGCTGTCACACACAATGCCTGCCCAGGTCAGCCAGACGGAAAAGCTTAACATAATTGTAATCGGTGCACATCCGGACGATCCCGACAAGGTTGGCGGATCTGCCTTTAAGTGGGCTCAGCTGGGTCATGATGTGCTTCTCGTTTCACTTACCAGCGGTGATGCCGGCCATCAGAGCATTAAACCTGCAAAACTTGCAAAAATAAGGAGAGAGGAAGCCAGAAAAGCCGGAGAAACGATAGGAGTAAAATACATTACTCTCAATAATCATGACGGAAAGCTCATGCCTACATACAAAAACAGGCTTCAGGTGATAAGGCTGATAAGGGAACACAGGGCTGATATCGTCATTTTCCCGCGTCCCTACGATTATCACCCCGATCACAGGTATACGGGAACCCTGGTTCTGGATGCCGCATACATGGTCACTGTTCCGGGAATACTGCCCAAAGTGCCTCATCTTGAAAAAAATCCTCTCTTCCTGTATATGAGTGACGGCTTTGTAAATCCCGTACCATTCAAACCGGATGTCTGCGTGATCATTGATGATGTCATTGAAAAAAAGATTGATATGTATCATCAGCATACCTCACAGATGTATGAATGGCTGCCCTATAACCGGGGCGGACTGGCAGAGGTCCCGGCAACAGACTCAGAGCGGAGGGCCTGGCTTGGCAAGACACGTAAAAATGCATCAAACGCAGAACCTTTCAGGGAAAAGCTGATTGAAATGTACGGACGGGAAAAGGGAGCTAATGCCAGGTACTGCGAAGCTTTCCAGGATTCAGGATATGGAACGCGTCTGACAAAAAATAATCTCAGGTATTATTTTCCTTTCATTGATAATTAAGATAGCAGCTGTTCTGGTTCAGCCTAATCATTGATAATTAAGATAACGGCTGTTCTCTTTCAATTCAATGAAACCGTTTCCTGCTTCCCGGAAACCATATTCAAAACAGTAATAATACGTTTGCCCGCCTGATGTTTCAATGATATGGGTAAAAAAACTGAAATTGTATCCAAGGACAAACAGTGCATCCCGGTGTACCTTCAGCCTGCCTTCATTATACAGATCAGCAAGGATCCTTCTGTTCTTCCGCAATAGCCCGTGCACATTGCGAACAAGATTACTGGTTTCACGGTTAAGCCTGTTGTTGTAATTATTCCTGCACTGATCGGAACAGAACTTTTTATCAATGCGGCCACGAATAGAATCACCACAATCGAGACATTTTTTTTCCACAGCACTAAAGTTTTGATAAAGATAATAAAAACCGTTTATAAACGATTAAAAACGGCTGTGATACTTTTGTCCGGTTCTGAGAAATTATTCAGCAATATGTTCAGGACTTTTCAGGGCAGAAATTTTCGGGTATAAAGGAATTTATCTTCCGGCTGTTTCAGAATTTTGACCAATGTCAGCAAATCAGTTATCAGCCACCGGCATGAGTAAGCGAAGCACCTTTTAGTGCTGACGGACACTGCGAAAAACATGGGTCAAGACGGAAATCACATCGTTATCTGTTTGCAGACCACGCCATTAAATATTAACTTTGCCAGACGTTGTTAAAGCTGAATAGCTCATGACTGGTTACATTCATAAATGTACCGGAGGACTCATGAGAATTACCCCTACGCGGGAAACGTTAATTTAAAGCTGGCAGGTCATGAAAAAAAGCGTATTGGTTCTATTAATGATGGTTACCCTGTCCTGTGCCACATCAAACAAGCCAGGTATGCTGCACGAGGATGAATTGTTTGTCACACGCAGGTATGTGGGAGAATTTGTGGATTCAAGGCACAGTGATCCGGTAAAAGCAGGATCGCCACACCTCATCTGGATAAAAACCTCACAGGATTCCGTTTACGGGAAAATATCAGCCTATTCCAGGAAATGTGATTTTATCCCAGGAGACCGGCTTTATCTGAGAAGGGTTTATCAGTCGCCGGGAATGTTTGGATTCTGGATCTATCAGATTGAAAATGACAATGAGGTATGGTACAGGATAAGTGAATTCCAGCATGACAACAAAATACTTGTCCAGACCTGGTTTTAAAAACAAAATTCCGGGCACCGGTCAAACAGCTTGAAAACCGGTACCCGGAATCTCACAAAGCTATATCCGGGTATTCATCCGTCTCCGCAGCACCGTAACTTAAGAGGTCCTGCAAATCAGTTTATCTTCTGTGCAATTTCATTTACAAGGCGGAAATCAGAATCGGTATCACGGGGATTCCATGGAGTTCCCTCCCCTGCATCACCTACAGATTTCAATATTTCACCGGCTTCCGTTTTTCTGCCTTCCTGCATCAGGCGGGCCCATTCTTTTATTTTGTCATTACCCGGGATTTCCATCCACTGCTTCAGGTAAAGATCTGCTTTTTCCTTCTGACCCGTTTTTGTAAGTGCCACAAGCGATAAATAGTTCATCGATCTGTTACCGGCAGGATTTCCGCCATTGTAGCGTGCAATACTTTCATACAATTCAACAGATTTCCTTTTGCTTCCCGACCTTTCCAGGATCATTGCATTTACAAAATCCTCCGCTCTTTCATCAACCGTATATGGTCTGCCAACCCCCAGGTTTTCGGGCCATTTATATGCATTGGCGGCATAAACGGAAGCTCTCCTGTAATTTCTGGCTGAAAAATAGTTCAGCGCATTCAGCAGGTTTGCATTCTTCCAGGCCATTCTTCCGTATCCTGCCCCTTCATGAGGAAGAATTTTAATTCTTTCAAGGATCCTGACACTTTCATCATATTCTCCGCTGTAGAGCAGTGACATTGCATGGTCAAAAGCAATTACATATTTGTCTGTGAACATGCTGACCGCCTTTTGTGTAATTTCAAGTGCCTTATCATATTTATTTTCTGCAACATAGTAGTTATAAAGAATATGATACGGCCTCCAGTTATTTTCACCCAGCTTCAATGCCTTCAGGTAATCTGCTTCGGCCCGTCCTCCCGTCTCATCAGTAAACCTGCCCCTGCTGAGATAGAATGAATAGCTGTCAGGCTGATCACCACATTCATTGAAATATTTTTCAGCTATGTCATTACGCGTTCTGTTCCAGTAAAGAATGGCGGAATAATATTTGGTCTTCCAGCTCTCTTGCTGTTTATCTGCCCAGTCCAGAACAGCAGCATATTCTTCCCTGTAGGGAAAAACCAGCTTGTCATCAGCATTAATTGCCCTTGTAAGATAGAACTGTGCCTTTGCCGCATCATTTTTGAGTGACATAAGATAGGCTGTCAGATAATCGGCAACAGGGTTTTCAGGGCAGATTTCCATTACGGAAAGCGCTTCATCCTGCAGACCTGCATTAAAATACCATAGCGCAAGCTCAATATGGGTTTCATATTTGAATTCTCCGGTGATCCGTGATAAAAAATTGGTTTTTGACAGCTCGTCGCCAAGGCTGTAATATTTTTCAAACAGGGCAAAATGGTTAAGCGGATCCATTTCCAGCATTTTTGAAAGCAATTCATCATATGATTTGTGATCCTCTTTCAGCCTTGCCACGACAGCCGCAGTCCTGTAATTATTCTTGTCCATTCCGTTATACCGGACAGCATCTTTTGCATAATTCCATGCCTCTTCATACCTGCTTTCATTTAAAGCGATCAGGGCCAGCTTATTACGTGAAGTTGCCATATACTGGGGTGACCTCAGTGTTACACCAAAGGCATCACGCGCCTTGTTGAATTCCTTTTTCCTCAGAAGAAGGGTGCCATACAAAAAGTTGGCTTCCGGATCGTAAGCATCAAAACGAATAACATCCAGCAATTTACGTTCTGCTTCATCATATTTCATGAAACGAATATCCGTTTCAGCCAGTGCAGTTATTGCGGGCATATAGTAAGGATCTTTTTCAAGACATCTTTCAAGCAGGGTAACAGCCTGGGAATACTGGCGCTGCCGCATTTTTTCGATTCCCCTTGTATACAGACCATAAACCGATTCCCAGTCGAAGTCTTCCTGCATGGTCAGGGGACGGTCAACAAAATTTTCTTCCTTATCGCCCGGGTTATACCTGAGTTCTCCATTTTCCAGGCGAAATTTTACATCAGAATTATCCAGTTCAAGGGACCTGGAAAAAATTTGTTCCGGCTCCAGATCAAGATCAAACTCTGAGATAACATTTCCTGCTGCATCGGTAATCTGCAACTTGTCCCTGACATAGCCGAGGGCCTGGAACTGAATTGTATACCTGTTCCCGGATTTATTGGCATAAAGTGCTCCTTCCGGGGAAACAGTGCTTACTCCGGCCAGATCGCCCAGGGGAACCCACAGCTCTGTAAAACTCTCGACTGCACCGGGTTCAAAAAACACATGCTTGAAAGGACTTCTGGTACTGCCGTCACCGGCCTGATTATACAGAAGTCCGGTTTGAATCTCTATGTACTGGGTATTACCCTTTTTCGTATCGGTAAGCAGATCAACCCATATCTCACCGTCCCTTGCAAGCGACCATATCCATATTTTCTTTCCGGGCTTGACCGGCTGCCTGGACCAGTGGCCGAAGCCATGATTGCTCCGCTCATACAATCCGGCAAACCAATCGGCATATTCTCCCATAACATGGTAGCTTTTTGATGATCCAAAATTATTATTGCCGTAAAGAGACACATCCCTTCCGTCTTTTAACACAGGCCATTCACCCGGCTCACCGCCATGCCCGATTTCTGCACTGCCGGGAAAATAGAATCTCAGATCATTCGTGCCGTCAGCCGAAGCATTTTCCCAATGATAAAGGGACGTTTTCAGGTCAGTCGGATTATTCCAGTG
>JAAYKX010000064.1 GCA_012522155.1 Bacteroidales bacterium | reverse complement strand
GCTGAAGTCAGGCGGCCCTTGCTGTCAACAGTAAATGAAGGAACCTGCGTACTGCTGCCGTAATCACCGGCTTCAACACCGGTTGCAATAAGTTCAGGATCAGGATAGGAGCCTGTAAGATCACCTCCGGCAGCACCACCCGGAACAGTACCCTCTATGGTTATATGACCGGCTGAAGTCAGACGGCCCTTGCTGTCAACAGTGAATGAAGGAACCCGCGTACTGCTGCCATAATCACCGGCTTCAACGCCGGTTGCAATAAGTTCAGGAGCAGGATAGCTGCCTGTAAGGTCACCTCCGGCCTCACCACCCGGAACAGTACCGGAAATGGTTATATTATCTGCATAGGTCAGACGACCCTTGCTGTCAACAGTAAACCGGGGAACCTCATTGCTGCTCCCGTAAGAACCTGCTGTAACACTGGTATTAGATAAAATAAGGGAACCGGTATTGTCAATTGTCGCATCACTGCTCATTGCTACCGAGTTCCACCGTGTACCGTCTGCCACAAGTATATTGTTGTCCGTTGCCGTTGTGGTTCCAAGTGCGGCACCGTTTATGCCTCCAACAGTGACAACTCCCGTACTGCTTATTGTAGCATCGCCGCTGATAGCCGTTGCGGAAGGAACTCCCAAAGAATTACCCAAAATGATACTGGCTGCCGGAAGGGCTTCCAGCTTTGAGAATTCTATACCTGCATCACTGTTTATATCCAAATTGACTATTGAATTGTCCCGTATCTTTTCTGAAGTTACCGACCCGTCACTTATAGTTGTCACACCTGCATTACTGATAGTAACATCGCCGGTCATAAGAACTTCCTGTGCTATATTGTTCTCATCACCAAGGTAGATCATACCGTCTTCAAGAGTATTTATGTTATCTATCTGCAGGGAAAGATTGTTGAGCTGGTCCTGTACATTTCCTGAAAGAGTATTGATATAACCCAGTTCAGTATTGCTGACAGATCCGTCAATAAGCTTGGTGGCATCAATACCTGCGTCGGAACTGATATGTTCATTGACTATGGCGCCGGGACTGATATGTTCGTTCACTATGGCTGCCGGTGCAATGTCATTCCCGTTTATCAATCCTGTAAAAAGCATGCCGGATGCATTGTTATGCACCACCCCGGGTGAATCAAATGCAGGAAGGGTGATAGTGTTGGCGGAATTACCTATGGTGACGGGACCTGCGGAACTGCCTGTTGCAATATTCACCGGGAAATCTGAATTATGGTTCAGGTTTATTGTACCGTCCGAAATTGTTGCCCCCGAATGACCTGTAATCAGACCGGCCGAACTTATTGCCCCTGTTGCGGTGGTATAGATATTTCCTGCCGTAGTAATATGATCTCCCGGATTCGCCGGTGACAGCACATTTTCGTCCCGGTTCCAGTAACCTACTGTTCCGATGACAGGAACACTGGTTGTAAGTCTGCCTGACTGATCCGTGTAAACACCTGCATTGCGGTCAAGTCCACTGAGGGTCAGACCATAGAATTCAGGAGTTGCAGCCTGGTGTATGTCCTGCGGTGTGGAAAGGGTAATCTGTCCGGTAGAATGCGTTACCTCAATACGGTTTACTGTTCCGCTAAGGGTTTTATATTCGTTGGCATCCCCGGCGGCATTCATTCCCATCAATTGGTTTGACAGCCCCCAGGCACCTGAGGCAAATGTTATCCAGCCCGAATCCCAGTACCAGAAGGATTTTGTATCGGTATCATAGACCAGCAGACCGGCTGCCGGTGATGTGCTTCCAAGAGTCAGCCGCTGATCCGTTGTCATACGGGGGGCAAGGAAACCCCTGACAGCCGATCTCAGCTCAAGTATTGCTGAAGGATCCGGCACTATGGTGGTTTCACTGATTCCCACACCCTGACCGCAGAGCCTGGTATTTACGGTTGACAGTATCAATATTAGCATGCATAAGAGTATCCCTGACCGGTTCAGGGTCTGACCACTTTCCCTGTCCCGCTTCATGGGCAGAAAACCTGAAATTTTTCTTTGCATAATATTCATGATATACCTCCTGATTTTTAGGGTATTTGTATTTTAAGATTTGACAAAAGGAAAGAGTACCCGGACGCAGCTGATCCGGGAAAGGGGTGCAGCAGCACATCTGATTTAATTTCAACACTATAAAGACCCGCAGATGCCATCAGGTGAAATAAAAACAATATCTCCGGTTCTTTTCCTGAAATCCCCGGACGATATCTGTATTAAGTAATTAATGCTCCGACTTTCACAATGGAGTTAAACGGATCATATCTTATTATGTTTCTAAAAATTACAGGGTTTTTAAGATTGTAAGATATTATCATGATACTGCCCCGGCGGGTCAGGAGAAAAAAAAAACCGGATGAACATAGTCATCCGGCAATATATCAATGTATTATTTTATCTGTTATGAAGCAGCTTACAGGGCTGCCCTTTTAGCATTCAGATTTTACAGAATAAGCATGGCATCACCATAGGTACCAAACCTGTATTTTTCCGTAACAGCAGTCTTGTATGCATCAAAAAGAAGATCATATCCTGCAAATGCGGCCACCATCATCAGTAATGTCGAATAGGGAAGGTGAAAATTACTGACCATCATATGGGGCACATTAAACTCATAAGGCGGAAAAATAAACTTATTTGTCCATCCGTCGAATGGCTTGAGATATCCGTCGGTAGATACTGAACTTTCCAGGGTCCTGACAACTGTCGTTCCCACTGCACATATCTTCTTCTTGCTGTCTTTGGCTTTATTGACAAGTTCGGCAGTTTCTCCGGGAATAATGATTCTTTCAGAATCAACCTTATGCTTTGTCAGATCTTCAACATCCACGCTCCTGAAATTTCCGAGACCGACATGCAGTGTTATCTCGGCAAAGCCGACACCAATGATCTCAAGTTTCTTCAGCAGCTCCCTGCTGAAATGGAGTCCTGCAGTAGGTGCTGCAACGGCACCTTCATGCTTGGCATAGATCGTCTGGTACCTTTCACTGTCATCCGGTTCAACCGGCCTGTTTATAAATTTGGGAAGAGGTGTTTCGCCCAGATTGTACAGGGTCTGTTTAAACCCCTCATAGCTGCCGTCAAAAAGAAACCTGAGTGTTCTTCCCCTGGATGTGGTATTATCAATTACCTCAGCAACAAGAAGTTCATCCTCTCCAAAATAGAGTTTGTTTCCTATCCTTATTTTACGTGCCGGATCCACAAGCACGTCCCAGAGCCTTTGGTCCCGGTTCAGTTCCCTCAGAAGAAAAACTTCTATCGCAGCACCGGTTTTTTCTTTATTCCCGTGTAATCTTGCAGGAAAAACCTTGGTATTGTTAAAAACAATAACATCGTCTTCAGTGAAATAATCTACTATTTCCTTAAATATTTTGTGCTCGTATTTTCCTGTTTTCCTGTCTACAACGAGCAATCGAGATTCATCCCTGTTATCCTCAGGATACAAAGCAATAAGTTCCTGAGGTAAGTTATACCTGAATTGCGATAATTTCATTTTCCAGCCTGGCATTTATATTAAGAATCCGTTATACGTATAAATTTCAAATTTGTTTCAACTGTTCTAAAATTTTTTCAAATTTTTCTATAGTAAGGGCATCCTGCAGTTTAAATTTACCGATTGAACTTCTTTCCAGTGCTGACAGATAACAGCCACTGTCAAGTGCATAACCCAGATCTCTTGCAAATGCCCTGATATATGTTCCCTTGCTGCAGAGGATTCTGATCAGCGTTTCCGGGATCCCGAAAGAAACAATTTCCGCTTCCCTTATTATAACATTTACAGGTGACAATTCCAAATTTTTTCCACTCCGTGCATATTCATAAGCCCTTTTCCCATTAACCAGCTTTGCCGAATGAAGAGGAGGCACCTGTTTTTGATTTCCGATGAAGCCTCTTAAAACATTTTCAACAATTTCCCGGGTAATATGTTCAACAGGGTAATTTCCGTCAGTTTCCGTTTCCAGGTCAAATGAAGGTGTTGTTTTCCCAAAATACAGGCTTGCATAATATTCCTTGTCCAGTTCACGGTATTCTTCTATCGTCTTTGTTGCCCTGCCGGTACACAGGATCATCAGTCCGGTAGCAAGGGGATCAAGCGTTCCGGCATGTCCCACTTTTAACTTTTTCATTCCGTAAGCCTTCCTGATCATCAGTCTTACTTTGTTTACCAGGTCAAATGATGTCCAGTAAAGAGGTTTGTCAAACAGAAGCACCCTTCCTTCCTGGAAAATATTTTCAAGTCCCGGTTTATCCATATCAGCCAAGCAATATAGCAAGTAATCCGGCAACAACACAATAGACCGAGAATCCTATCAGTTTACTTCTGCGTACCAGTCCTATCATCCAGCGGCATGCAAAATATCCTGAAACGAATGCTGCCAGTGAACCGGCAATGATCGCTGTCGTCCCGGGTCCGGCCATGGTGTTTTCCACCTTGAGCAGCTCAAGGAAATTAGCACCAAGAACAGGTATCAGAACCATCAGAAAGGAGAAACGTGCTATTTCATCCTTCCGGTTTCCAATCATCAGGCCGGTGGCGATGGTAGCACCTGATCTTGAGATACCCGGCACAACAGCCAGTGCCTGTGCCACACCTATGATCAGTGCATCAAGATATCCGATCTGACGTTCCCTTTTTCTTATAAAATGTGCTGCCGCCAGCAGGGCTGCTGTAATAACAAGCATTGACCCCACAAACAAAAGGTTTCCGTCAAACAGGGCTTCAACCTTGTCCTTCATCAGCAAGCCGACAAAGCCAACCGGGATCATTGACACAAAGATCTTCAAAATATATGATGTTTCATCATTCATTCTGAATTTAAAAAAGCCTCTGAGCAGTGAGCCGATTTCTTTCCGGAATACCGCAATGGTACTCAATACTGTTGCACCGTGAACCGCTACGGTAAAATAAAAACTTGACTCAGCATCAACACCGAACAGTACTTTCCCTATTTCAATATGGCCGGAACTGCTTACCGGAAGAAATTCCGTCAGGCCCTGTACAATTCCAAGTATGATTGCTTCTAATAAACTCATGGTCAGTAAAAATATAAATGTCCAAGGAAGTCAGGAACAGGAAATGCCGGGAATGGAATCCGGGAACACCTTGTTTCCGGCCGGGCATTTTTTCACTTTTCCTTTGGTTTTTTCATTATGGCCCAGATCTCGAAAACAAAACCGGCCAGCACTACGACGGGTGCCAGGGTGATACGTCTGAAACTGAATATATCATGACTGAATTCCGAAGGATCTTGCGATTTTCCTCCCAGCATCAGAAGAAATCCGACAACAATTATCAAAAACCCTATTCCCAGAAGTTTATAATTTTCAGGACCAAGAGCAAAATCCGGTTTTTCTTTTTCTTCTTTTTTCGTAGCCATATTATAATCAGTAATAAAGTTTATCCTCAGAAATGCTTAAATAACGGTTTACAGAAAAATATGTTGAAACCATATTTATAATTATTCCTGTCACAATGATAACAAATCCCAGCAATATCAGCAGGAAAGTGTTTTCATAGGTAAACATGAGAAAAAATTCCTTTTCAATCAGGTAAAGCAGTCCCATAAGCAGCAGCATTGCAGTAAGTGCTGCAAGGAATCCATGGAAAGCACTCTGTACAATAAAGGGTTTCCTGATAAATGAGCGCGTTGCACCCACAAGCTGCATGGTCCTGATAAGAAATCTCTTCGAATATATTGAAAGCCGTATTGTATTATTGATGATAGTCAATGCTATAAGAAACAGGAAGAAGCTGATCACCAGGAGAAAAAAGCTTATTTTATTTACATTCTCATTTATAAGATACAGAAGTGATTCCTGGTAATACACTTCCTTTACAAAGGGGTATTCGAGAATATATTTTTCTATTTTCACAACGCTGTCCGGCCTGGTATATTCGGAAACGAGATAGACGTCTATTGATGGCGGCAGAGGGTTTTCGCCAAGGAAACTGATAAAATCCTCTCCCAGCTCTTCCTTCATTTTTGCTGCAGCCTTTTCCTTTGATACGTATTCTGTCGATCTTACATAATCCTTCGCATCAAGATCCTTCTGAAGCAGCCTTATATCGGCTTCTTTCGCATCATCATCGAGCATCACCCAGAAGGAGAGATTCTCACGGAAATAATCTGCCAGACCTTTGGCATTGATAAGTACAAGACCCAGTATTCCCAGCAGAAAAAGGACCAGTGACACGCTGACCACCAGCGTCACATATGAGCTTCTTAACTTTGTTTTCGAAAATTCCCCTACTCCCTTTTTCATATAATAATCAGAGTCAGTATGTTTTATATTATGAACACCACTGTACGGCTTAAATCCCGTAAATGGCGACGCAATTGCAAAGTATTATCTACAAGCTGCTATTCCACTATGGTAATCCATCCGAAATCATCGGGAGCATCACCATTCTGAATTGCAACAAGCCTGTTATACAGATTCATAGTCACCGGACCGGGTTTGCCGTCACTGCAGTATTCATAAACCATATTCTTCTCAGGGTCAACAATTCTGGCAATGGGAGTTATCACTGCTGCCGTTCCGCAGGCACCTGCTTCCGAAAATGTCGACAGCTCACCAACCGGAATGGGTCTTCTTTCAGTCTTCATACCCATTGATGCGGCAATATCGATAAGACTCATGTTTGTTATGGAATTCAGGATTGAATGTGATTTGGGAGTAATGTACTTATCTCCCTTTATTCCATAAAAATTAGCCGGGCCGCATTCATCTATGTATTTCTTCTCTTTGGCGTCAAGGAATATTGCACTCGAATATCCGCCTTCATTGGCGGCCAGCAAAGCACGCAGGCTTGCCGCATAATTTCCTCCCACCTTGAATGTGCCGGTACCAAGCGGGGCAGCCCTGTCGACATCCCGGCATATCATCATATTGACAGGTTTAATACCCTCCCTGAAATAGGGACCTACGGGAGTGACAAATACAATAAAAACATATTCCGATGCGGGCTTTACACCTACTTCAGCACCGCTGCCAAATAACAGGGGCCTGATATACAATGTTGCACCGGTACCATATGGTGGTACAAACTGCCTGTTTTCCAGAATTGCCGTGAAAACCGATTCCCGGAACAGTTCCTCGGGAACTTCAGCCATCTTTATTCCCCCGGCAGAGAGTCTCAGTCTGGCTGCATTTTCCTGCCAGCGAAAAAGTCTTATTTTTCCGTCCCTTCCCGTATATGCCTTCAGGCCTTCAAATGCCTGCTGACCATAATGCAGGCCCGTTGCCGCAATGTGAATATTAAAATATTCGGAATCAGACACTTCAGGCTTACTCCATTTACCATCCCTGTAATAGGACCGAATATTACAGGCGGTCTTCATATAACCGAAATGCAGATTCTTCCAGTCAAAATTTTCCATTGCAGCTCCTTTTAATTTTGGCGTAAAAGTACATTATAAAAATATATATTCGGATTATTATCTCAACAATCCGGCCGGGGAATAAAAATCACCGAGGACGTCTGCCTGATCTTCAAGGGATACCGAACGAAGGATCCTGGCTTTTTCAGTCCTGAATTCATGATCGGCAAGAAGCTTCAGCTGGATCTCCAGCCATTCCTCCCTGGTATAAATTTTCCCGTACTCGGCCTGTTCTTTCAAAAGTTTATCCGTCAACATGATATAATCAACCCTTCCCAGGTAATCGTATCGTGCATCATGTAAAATATCATCAGAACGTGATTCCCGGACATCTCCGCAGGAATTCCTTACAAGTCTTTGTATTTCTTCAATATCCTTTCGTTCAAAACCATGACCCGTCAATATTTCCTCAACCATTCTCACCGAAGATTCGGCATAGCTGTCATATTCAGAATCAGAAATAAATCCTGTGAACAGGAACAAGGCTGCAAGCTTTACTCTCAGAAATTCCTCATCCGCCAGGTTTTCCGCCCTTGAAAGCAGTTCTGTCTGATTGCTTATATTTTTGACCATCTGTGAGTTATGAAAAAACAGGTTTGGAGCAGCCTCATCATCAAACATCTTGATAACAGCATCTTCAATATCAAGAAGTTTTATCATCCGCATTTTCAGCAGGAATTTACTGTTTGGTTTTCCGTTTTCATCCCTCAGTTCAGGCACAATTCCGTTGACGAAATACATATCGATCCCGCCCTTGTATTTAACAGGCATTTTACCCCGGTATTCACATATAAAAAAGTCTTTTACAAATTCGCAGGTGGTTCCGGAGATATTGATCCTTCCTGCCTCACCCGAAGATTCCATTCTGCTTGCCGTATTTACAGTATCGCCCCATATATCATAGGAAAGCTTTTTCTGTCCCACCACTCCCGCCACAACAGTACCGGTGTGAATACCTATTCTGATATCCCACAATTCCATTCCGCCAACCTTTGAGGTTTTTTTCAGACGTAACATATAATCCTGCATTTCAAGTGCTGCCAGGATAACCTCCACGGGATTCGTCCTGTTCTTCTCCGGAATTCCTCCTGCACACATATATGCATCCCCAATGGTTTTTATCTTTTCAATTCCATACTTCCCCACAACAGAGTCGAAATAAAAAAAGAACCTGTCCAGCTCATCAATCAGAAGCTCAGGATTCATTTCCTCAGCCAGTTTGGTAAATCCCTGAATATCTGAAAAGAGTACCGTAACAAAATTATATTTCACCTTGGCAGCCTTGCCTGTTTCCATTATCTCGCTTGCCGTGTTCCTGGGCAAAACATTTGCAAGGAGATTTTCGGTCTTTTCTTTTTCAACTATCAGGTCTTCTGTTCTTTTGCTTATTATCCGTTCAAGCATGTACTGTGTCCGGGCAAAACGCAGGTTCAAAAACGAATAAAGTGTCCAGATCAGAATCCCGGCCAGTATTGCATACATCAGAAAAGCTGCGGGGGACAAATACCAGACAGGCAGTATCCTCAGGTCAGCAAGATGTTCTTCTCCCCCTGCTGATCCAAGATCGGTATACCTTACCCTGAAACTGTACCTTCCGGCAGGCAGATTTGTATACTCCTTGAAGCCGTAAACCGACCACTGACCCCATTGCCTGTCAAAACCCTCAAGCAGGTACATATAAACAAGAGAATCCGATTCCTCAAGCTCAAATCCTATATTGTTGTATTTTTTATTAACAGTTATCACGGGCTTTTCCCTTGTACCGTGGGGAATCAGGATAACAGAATCGCCGTTGAGAATTATCTCCTTCAGCACCGGAGTATTTTCAGTGGTCATGGTAAAACCATCTGAATACAAAACCGGGATAATCAATGAAATAATCAGAATTGTTTTCAGACTTCTGCAGAAACTCATACAAATTACCGGAATATATCTACGTAAATGTACTACTAAATCAAATTCAGTCAAAAGGGAAAACTTAATTTTCAGTATTTTTGAATCCGGATTACTTGAGCTTTTATGGATATCATATTTGCCACAAACAATGAAAACAAGACCAGGGAGATCAGCAATATTCTTGGTGATGGAATTAATTTATTGAGTCTTAACGACTTAGACATCCATGAAGATATTCCCGAGAACGGATCCACCCTTGAAGACAATGCCCTTCAGAAAGCCCGTTATATTTATGAAAAATTCCGCTGTAATGTCTTTGCGGATGATACAGGCCTGGAAATAGATATGTTTGACGGTCTTCCCGGTGTAAAATCTGCACGTTTTGCAGGAGAAAACAAGGATTCTGAAGCAAACATTGACAAGGTACTCCTTATGATGGGAGATTCGGAAAAAAGAAATGCCAGGTTCAGAACAGTAATTGCACTTATCACCGCAGGAAAGGAATATTTGTTCGAAGGTATTGTTGAAGGCTCTATCACAGGAGAAAGAAGGGGAACAGGGGGATTCGGATATGATGCGGTATTCATTCCCCGGGGTGAATCCAGAACTTTCGCGGAAATGCCTCTTGATGAAAAGAATAAGATTTCCCACAGGGCCAGGGCATTTGAAAAGTTAAAGACATTTCTGAACAGCCGGGTCCGCAGCCCGGGGAAAGATGCAGAATAGATTCAGAATAAAGGAACACTGCCTGATGCGACATGTATTGATACTGACATACCTGATCCTGCTGCCTGCGGGTTTATTCTCTCAGAAACCGCCGGGGACATGGAGTGATCATCTTGTTTACACCAGGATAGAGGATCTGGCCCTGGGTTCGGGGGAAGTATTTGCTTCAACAGGGTCATCGCTGTTGATATACGACAGGAAGTATGACGAGCTGCGCAAATTAACCAGGATCAGCGGTCTCTCCGAAACGGAGATCAGCACCATTGCCTGGTCGGAAGAAAGCAAGACCCTGGTTATTGCCTATTTAAGTACCGGCCTGGACCTGCTCAGGGATAACACCATATACCATATTCCGGATATAAGCAACAAATACATCCCGGGGAAAAAGACTATCAACAGGATAAGGACCAGGGGGAAGTATGCATATCTGGCCTGCAGTTTTGGCATAGTGGTCGTCGACCTTGTTAAAAAGGAAATATCCGACACATGGAAACCGGGCGATCTTTTCCGGACTGCGGAAGTCCGGGATATTTCATTCGGGGACGGGGATAAAATTTTTGCCGCAACTGACATAGGATTGTATTATGCAGCCATTTCCTCCGGGGGATTGTCATATCCGGGAAACTGGTCCCCTGAAAACAGGCTTCCATATCCGGAAGGAAGCTATAATGCGGTTCTTTTCTACGGCGGAAAGTTGTATGCCAACAGGTCCGGAGAATATTTTGAAGGGGATTCACTCTATGTAATCGATTCATCAGGCACATTATTCTCCTATGAGCCGGGCGTGTTCAACAGTTCAGTTGAAGCAGCTGACGGCGGATTCACGGTTGCCTCATCCGGCATGATACGCTGTTATTCCGGTGAGGGACAGCTGATCAGGACAATAAACAGCTATCCCTGGGGATCACCCGATATCTCAATGGCAGCGGCTGACCGGGATTTATGGATAGCAGACAGGTCTTCCGGACTGGTCCGTTTCAGAAATATGAATGAAGCCTCTGCCCTGACACTTCCGGGACCTTTCTCCAATGATGCGATCAGCATCAATGCACACAACGGAAAAACAATAATATGCGGGGGAGGTGTGGATGCATCATGGAACAACCTGTGGAAACCGTTCAGCCTGTCGGTATTTGAAAACAACTCCTGGAAGCTGATCACCTCCGCTCCCAACAACGATGCCATGCGGGTCGTCTTTAATCCGGCAGACAGGAATCATTTCTTTGTATCCACATGGGGAACGGGACTGCTGGAATACCGGAACAATGAGCTGATCAATAATTATACTGATCTCAACTCGCCCCTTCAGAATATAATACCCGGGAAACCCTTTGTAAGGATATGCGGAATGGCCTTTGACAAAAGAGGTTATCTCTGGCTTGCACAGCCGGAGGTCCCCAGTACCCTGAAGGCACTGAAGCCTGACGGAACCTGGATAGTTAATCCGGCACCGGCAGATGTCTATACCGTGGGAGATCTCATCATCACCAGGACGGGACATAAGTGGCTGCTTCTCCCGCGGGGCTTCGGACTTTTCCTTCTGGACGACAATGATACACCTGAAATATTCAGTGATGATATTCACAAAAAAATACTGGTAACAGATTCGGAAAACAGGACTTATCCCCTGGCTTTTTCAATTGCCGAGGATCTGGATGGTAATATATGGATAGGCACAGACCAGGGACCGGTTGTATATTACAGTCCGGAAAGGATTTTCAGAAATGATCTGAAAGCCTACCGTATCAGGATCCCCCGCAGCGATGGTTCCGGCCTGGCAGATTATTTGCTTGGTACCGAAACAGTTACTGCAATAGCTGTTGACGGTGCCAACAGAAAATGGCTCGGGACTTCCGGTTCCGGAGTCTATCTTGTTTCGGCTGTCGGAACAACAGAAATTTTAAACTTCAATGAATCAAACAGTCCCCTCCTCTCAAATTCAATACTCAGTATAAGTATAGACGACAAGACGGGCGATGTCTGGTTTGCCACCTCCAGGGGAATACAATCTTTCCGCGGTGATGCAACTTCCGGATCTGATGACTTTACTGATATTTTTGCCTTTCCGAACCCGGTAAGGGAGGACTTTCAGGGGAACCTGACAATTTCGGGACTGATGAAGGATACCAGGGTAAGCATAACCGATATAAGCGGAAACCTTGTATATAAAACTGTTTCCGATGGCGGAACAGCGTCGTGGGATCTGAGAACCTACAATGGCAGACGTGTGGCAACAGGCGTGTACCTGATCTTTTGTGCATCGGATGACGGAAGCCGGTCAGAAGTGATAAAGGTTCTGGTGATTAACTGACAGTCGGCAGCAGAAAAATTTCCCGTGATTAACCGGTGTCCATCAGCTGATAAGGCTTTTTATCCTTTTTATCTGCTGTTGTTTGTTGACTTCCCTGAGCTTTCTTGCAGTCCTGGTGAAATACTGGTGTCCGGAAATAAATTTTACCTGGAGCTTGTTCCATTCATTCAGGGAGCCCATCTTATTCTGTGCCTTCAGTTCTTCAAAAAGAGAATTGGATACGGGAATAAAGTCGCTTCGCCCCAGATAATCGAGATCCGAATCACAGATTATCTCTTCCAGCAGGCTGGAGGGTGCCGGAGGAAGCCTGGTCGACATTATCAGGGAACATACAAGTTCGATCTGATCAGGGGTGTAATCATATTCCGGGAGCATTTCCCTGGCTATCAGTGTTCCCTGATATTCATGCTCCTCATAGGAGACCGTATGTCCTGTATCATGAAACAATGCAGCCGTTTTCAGGATCAGGATCTCTTCATCGGAACAGCCTTCTGCCAGCCCTATAAGCTCAACTTCAGTAACAACATCAACGGTATGTTTTACATTGTGGTAATAAAGGTGAGAGGGGAGCTCCCTTTCAAGCCTGTCGAGAACTGTTTCCTGGATATCGGTAAAACGGATCAGTCCGAATTTTATTCTGAATGCATCATTCGGGACAGCCCCCCTGCCATCGGCAGAGAATTCATTTTTAAGTCCTTTTACCCTGTAAACCTGGAGATCACCCTGGTATTTAACCGGAAGCTTACCAAAATATTCACAGTCAAAAAATTCCTTTACAAGCTCATAGGTCATTACCGATATCAGTATCAGTCCCTTTTCCGATATCTTTTCAAGGCGGCTTGCCGAGTTGACCGTATCTCCCTTAATATCGTAACGGATTTTCTTTTTGCCTTTTACAGCGGCATTAACCGGACCGGTATGAATGCCTACTTTAAATTTCCACTGCTTCCTGCCATCCGGACGCTTACGTGATTCGTAATCCGACAAAAATGTCCTCATTTCCAGTGCAGCCATGACCACATCGACCGGGTTTGTAATATTTTTCACCGGGATACCGCCAGCACACATAAAAGTATCCCCTATGGTCTTTATCTTTTCAATCTTGTACTTCAGTGCTATCCGGTCAAATTCATACAGTATCTCATCCAGTTCATCCATCACTGAGGCGGAATCGCCTTGCTCTGACAGAATGGAATCAGTATGAATATCCGAGAACAGTACGGTCACCATGTCAAATTTCAGTGACCTTTCTGTCACGGATGACATCTTTTCCTTACTTGTCCTGCCGGAAATTAATTTTTCATTTCCGGCTTTAAGCTTTTCATTTTCAACGGAAAGATTTTCAACTTTTTTATGCAGTACTTTCAGTTGTTCCTCCAGCTCCTTGTTTTGCCTCACGAGCCGGGCAATCCTTTTTACAAGTTCCTCATTATTTTTAGTAACCATCAGACAGCAGGTTGAATGGCAAATATAATAAATCCGTCTTCACTATTCAATAGCGGTAATCAGCAAATTGTTTTAATTTTGAACAGACAAAATGTCCGATGATTGAATCAACAAAAGCAATAGTCCTCCATCAGATCAGATATTCCGATTCGAGTATCATTATCCGTATTTTCACCAGTAAGTTCGGAAGGATATCCTGTATGGTCAGGGGCATGGGAAACAGGAAGGCAGGAAGGAACAAGGTTCTTTTTCAGCCCATGTCTGTCCTGGATCTCTCATTAAGCTACAAGGAATCAAGGAGTATACAGACGATAAGGGATTTTTCACCATCCTATACCCCTGCTGCCATCTGGTCAGATATAAGAAAATGTACTGTATCCATTTTCCTGGGAGAGGTTCTTACCTCGGTCCTCCGTGAAGAGAGTCCCAATGAGCCCTTGTTCAGGTTTATTGAAAATTCAATCAGATATTTCGACGAATGCAGTGAAGACAATGCCAATTTTCACCTGGTATTCATGGCACGGCTTACAGCATTCCTGGGTTTTGAACCCTCGGGAAGGATTTTCACCGGCAGCGGATATTTTGACATGCTTAACGGGAAATTTGTTAATCACCCTCCTGCACACAGGCATTTCGCTGATCCTGAAATATCCGCAATCCTGTCAGAACTATTTACTTCCTCCCCGGAGGAGGCAAACAAAATAGCTCTTAACGGATCAATGAGAAACGCAATTCTTGATACCCTGGTAAATTATTTTTCGCTTCACCTTCCGGGAATAAAAAAAATAAATTCCCTGGAAGTCCTGCGGCAAGTTTATATCTGATTCAGGATTTTTAATGAATTTGACTATCTTTATTACCTGACCTTTTTCCATGATGCCGTACATATCAACAATATTCAATTCGGTTAACTCCAGTCGCCTTAAACAGATAGACCATTTTAAGGAATATCCTGCCGACACACAGGGCAAGGTCTTTTCCCGGCTTGTCGAAACGGCTTCAGAGACTGAATGGGGAAGGAAATATGATTACTCATCCCTGGACTCGCCAAAAGAGTTCAGTAAAAGGGTACCGCTGCAGACATATGAGGATCTCCAGCCCTATATTGACAGAATAGGGAACGGCGAAGCGGATCTTTTATGGCCCGGAAAAATCAAATGGTTTGCCAAATCGTCAGGGACAACTTCCTCGAAGAGCAAGTTCATACCCATGAGCCGTGAATCACTTTATGAAACGCAGTACCGGGCGGTAAAGGATCTCCTGGCTATTTATATCAGGAACAATCCCCGGACCCGTATCTTTCTGGGAAAATCACTTACCCTCGGAGGAAGTCACCGTATCGATCAGTTTGGAAGCAGGGCATTATGCGGTGACCTTTCAGCAATCATGATAGAGAACACTCCCCTTTATGCAGAAATTGTCAGAACTCCCAACAAAAAAATAGCCCTTACCGATGATTTCGAGAAAAAGCTGGAACTGATAACAAAGGCAACTGTCAACAGGAATGTCACCAGTTTCTCGGGTACCCCCTCATGGTATCTGAGCCTGATAAAATATATACTCTCCTACACGGGAAAATCAAACCTTCTCGAGGTATGGCCCAACCTTGAAGTTTTTTTTCACGGCGGCATCAACTTCAATCCCTACCGCGAAACCTATAATCAGCTCATTCCCGGCGGCCGCATGCAGTACATGGAAACATATAATGCATCGGAAGGATTCTTTGCCATTCAGGAGGATCCGGCATCAGCAGACATGCTTCTGATGCTCGATTACGGTATATACTATGAATTTATTCCGGCAGACAGGTTCAGGTATCCCGATCCTCCGGCATACAATATTGCCGGGGTGGAAAAAGGAATTAACTATGTAATGGTCATTTCAACCAGCAGCGGCCTGTGGAGATATATCATGGGCGACACTGTTGTTTTTACCTCCCTGAATCCTCACCGCATCCGCATCACGGGCAGGACAAAATATTTTATAAACGCTTTTGGTGAGGAAGTCATAAAGGAGAATGCGGAAGAGGCACTGAGCAGGGCCTGTTTACTTACAGGTGCCGTCATTTCAGAATATACTGCAGGGCCGGTTTATATGGGAACCTCATCAAGGGGTTCTCATGAGTGGATCATAGAATTTGAAAAGAAACCCTCGGATATCGGCCTTTTTGCCAACATACTGGATGAAACCCTCAAATCAGTCAATTCAGACTACGAGGCAAAGCGCTACAAGGATATAAACCTGGTAATGCCGGTGATAAGATGCGTTCCCTCCGGTACCTTTCATAAATGGATGAAATCGAAGAACAAACTTGGCGGGCAGAACAAGGTACCCCGCCTGTCCAACGGAAGAGAATATATTGAAGAGCTATATAAATTTCTGTAATCATATATTTTTAATATTTTTATACGTCAAAAAAGTCAATTATGCACATTGCCATCGCGGGAAATATAGGATCAGGAAAGACCACACTGGCAGGCCTGCTTGCAAAGCATTACGGATGGAGCCCGCATTATGAAAACGCTGATGATAATCCCTATCTCAACGATTTCTATGAAGATATGCTCAGGTGGTCATTCAATCTGCAGATCTATTTCCTTAATTCCCGTTTCAGCCAGATCATTCAGATAAAGAAATCGGACAAGACGATTGTCCAGGACAGAACTATCTATGAGGATGCACAGATTTTTGCACCCAACCTTCATTCCATGGGTCTCATGTCAACACGTGACTTTGAAAACTATTCATCCCTTTTTCAAATGATGAGCTCACTTATTGAGCCGCCCGACCTGTTGCTTTATCTCAGGGCATCAGTTCCGACGCTGGTCAGCCAGATCCAGAAAAGAGGCCGTGAATATGAAAGTTCCATCAGGATTGATTACCTGAAAAGGCTCAATGAGAGATATGAGGCATGGGTTGAAACATATGATCTCGGGAAAATGCTCATCATAGAAGCTGATCACTATGAATTTCCGACCAACAAGGACCATCTGAGCGAAGTGATCGACAAGATCAACGCTGAACTGCATGGCCTGTTCTGAACACCGCCACGACCTGTTCCGAATACCGCCATGACCTGCTCCGAATAGCGGCACGACCTGTTCCGAATAGCGGCACGATCTGTTCTGAATAGCGGCCAGTTCCGGCTCTTCTTATTCTGAATCAGCATCCTTTTCTGCCGGCGTAAGAGCGGCCTTAACGTAATGTGTTGTATTAAGGTATTTTCCTGCGATCTTCCTGATGGTTCTTGCATCTATTGAATTTACAAAATCCCTGTATTCATTAAATGACAGAATTTTATTTCCGTTAAGAAAATGACTCTGAAGGTATGACATCCAGAAACTGTTTTCCTTCATCCGGGTTTCACGCTGACGGATCATCGTCTCTTTTACCTTGTTCAGATCGCTTTCTGAAGGACCTT